>JAXDJR010000073.1:0-86249 GCA_034667545.1 Actinomycetota bacterium | reverse complement strand
GCTAGCTATGAGCGGTGCGAGTTCAGTTAGCACCACCAACACAAGTAGGCTGGCCATCGTGGATATGACTGCTAGGAACGGCCGCTTGATGTGGCTGGGAGCCGCGGCGTGGACTGCGGTGGCGCTCTCGGTAGTGCTCATATTCTTTGTAGCCCGAACCGCTCAGGCGACCATGGGCGGCCAGTTGCAGCGCATCTTCTACTTCCACGTCCCGGCGGCCTGGGTGGCTTACCTCGCCTTCGCCATCGTGTTCCTCGCCTCGATCGCCTACCTCCGCACCAACGACCGTCGCTGGGACATCCTGGCTCACTCCTCGGCGGAGATCGGGGTGATCTTCTTGGGCTTGGTCCTGATCACCGGTCCGATCTGGGCCCATCCCGTGTGGGGGACGTGGTGGCAGTGGGACGCCCGCCTGACGTCGACATTGGTGACATGGCTTACGTACGTGGGTTACCTCTTCGTCCGCAACCTCACAGTCGATCCCCGCCGGGGAGGACGCCTGGCAGCCGTCATAGGCATTGTGGGTCTCGTCAATATCCCGATAGTTCACTTCTCGGTTTACTGGTGGAGGACCCTGCACCCGACGGGCCCGACCCCTGCAAATCCGGTGGCGAACTCGGGTCTGGGCGGGCCAGAGCTGGCCGCCTTCTTTACCTCCCTGGCCGCTTTCACTCTTCTGTTCGTGTGGCTCTTGGCGATCCGGACCCGCCTCGGACGATTGGCCGCCAGCGTCGAAGATCTCGAGCTGGAAGCCGTCACCGGTAGACCGCGGGCAACCGCCGCTGCCCCCCGCGAGGTCGCGGTCACGTGAGCAACCTCGCGTGGCTCTTTGTTGCAGTGATGATCGTGTGGGCGGCCATCGGTGCCTACCTTGTGAGCTTGAGCCTGCGGCAGCGGAAACTAGAAGCACGCGTCGCTGAGATCACGGCTGGTGAAGACACCACGTGACGGCACGGCCAGCGTCCTCGATCTTGGATGTCAGACGATCAAAGCTCCTGCTCAAGCGCACAATCTCTGAACCGCTTTCTTCCGCGACAGCAGCGTATCGAGCGTTAGGATTCCGCTTCCATGGCCGTGCGCGCTAAAGACCGCTTCTATCGATTCATGGATGCCCCTATGACGTGGACGCGCGCGCTCATCTACGGAACGTTGATCTGGGTCGTGGTCATTCTCCTTCTGGGCCAGCTACCGTCGTGGATCATCTACAAAGCCGACACCGACGTAACCGCTCTGATCAACTTCACGAAGAGCTTTCCCGGCTTCGGAAGGACGTGCGCAGCGCTGGGGTCCGGACAGGCCGCGTCGTTGGGATGCAACCCCCGCCAGATCGACATCCTGCGGGATATCGTCGCCAACACCCTGCAGATGGGCTTTTTGGTCCTCATGTTGGTGATCGCTTACAAATGGCAAGAGAGCAAGCGGAAGCGGACCGGGACCAAAGGCGTCCAGGACGTGGTCAAGGGCTACATGCCAGGGAAATAAGAGGACTTAAGGATGCCCCAGACGCCCGAACCGAAGAACATGGAGATCATCGAGAAGCCCATCTTCCGGGCCGACTACGAGATGGAGATGGTGGACTCGGACTGGCTGAAGACTGCGGTCAAGCCGAAGCGGTTCATCGACTTCATCCCCGAGCAGTGCATCCTGTGCGAGGGCTGCGTAGATATCTGTCCGTGGTACTGCATCTTCATGGTGGATCCAACTGCCGTCGAACAGTCGGGCAACGTTGAGTTGGCTCGCCAGATGGGACCAAACGACATCCTTTTCCTGATCGACGACAACGCGTGCACCAGGTGCAACCTGTGCGTCGAGCGGTGCCCGACGGGAGCCCTCGTCCAGAGCGAGGTTGCAGGCGGCAAGAAGCGCGGGGGCCGGGCTTTGGGTAGCGTTCCCGCGGCTCAGAAGGCTTCCTAGGAAGGTAACGGGTACACCTTGGCGAAAACCGCAGGTTGGAATCCACGAGAGAAGCTCTCTGAACGCGTCGACCAGCTACACAACAGCCAAGTGTGGCGGTCGATCTTCCGGCCCGGGTCGATCTTCCGGCGGGGCTACGCGGACTCGCCGCGAAACCGCGCTTACGTTGTCATGAACTCGTTGCTCTACCACCTGCACCCCGTGAAGGTGAAGCGTCATGGGATCAAGCTCTCTTACACCCTGTGCTTGGGTGGGCTTTCCTTCTTTCTGTTCATCCTGCTGACGATCACCGGCATATATCTCATGTTTTTCTACCGCCCGTCGGTCGATTTCGTCTACAGCGACATGCAGCGCCTTCAGACGCAGGTGTCGTTCGGATTGCTCGTGCGCAACCTGCACCGGTGGGGAGCGCACTTGATGGTCATCACCGTGTTCCTCCACATGGCCCGCGTCTTCTACACGGGTGCCTACAAGCCGCCCCGCGAGTTCAACTGGATCGTCGGTGTGGTGTTGTTCCTGCTGACGCTGTTGCTGGCCTTTACCGGCTACCTGCTGCCGTGGGACCAGCTGGCAGTGTGGGCGATCACGGTCGGAACGAACATGATGCAGAACTCACCCGTGATCGGGAACCAGGTCCAATTCGCCTTACTAGGAGGGCCGATCATCGGTCCGGAGACGCTTCTCCGGTGGTACACCCTCCATGTCTTGTTCTTACCGTTCATCCTCGTCATATTCATCTCGGTGCACTTCTGGCGTGTCAGGAAGGATGGTGGAATCTCGGGCCCCATGTAGGCCGAGATCGCAACGATGCCGACACCAGACGAGGTATACGACCAGGTACTGGCTGAAGAGACCGCCAAGGGCTCTTCGCCGGCGGTAGCCCAGGCGCGCGCAAAAGCTGCACGGGTCCGAGCGCAACGCGGCTCGGCCACCCCGAACAAGCCCGACCCTGCCACGGCCTCCCGCGGTGGAACTGAAGCTGCTCCGGCGGCCGGCCCTGCGGCAGCACCGACTGCAACCCCGGGCGCGGATGCTCCGGCGGAAGCCCAACCCGCTGGGGTCGTGGCGGCGACGTCAGCGGCGGCTCGGCCCGCAGCCCCCGCTGCCGCCCGCCCTGCGGCGGTTGCGACTGCCACCCGGCCGCCCGCTGCCAAGAAAGCGGTGGGCAACGGCCAGCCGGAGGTGCCGGAACGCGTCCAGCGGCTGCTCGCGGTCGTCAAGCCGGAATCGATCCAGAAGGTCGAACGGCAGCCGATGGACCGGGTCAACGTGTGGCCGCACCTCATGGCGGCGGAGTTGATCTCGCTCTTGGTAGTGCTGCTCTTCCTGACGATCTTCTCTGCCACCGTTGACGCTCCGCTGAGAGAGCTTGCGAACTTCAATCAGACGCCGAACCCCTCCAAGGCCCCCTGGTACTTCCTGGGTCTGCAGGAATTGCTCCGTTACTTCCACCCGCAGGTCGCCGGCGTGACGATCCCTACGGTCATCATCATCGGTTTGATGGCGGCCCCTTTCGTGGACCGCAACCCCTCAACGCGACCGGACGACCGCAAGCTGGCCATCGTGCTCTTCTCCTTCTTCGTTCTCAGCTTCTCGATCCTCGTCATCTTGGGGATGTTCTTCCGGGGGCCGGGATTCAACTTTGTGTTCCCTTGGAAAGGCGGGATCTTCTTTGAACTCTGACCTCGGATCCGTGCGTACGCGCGCGCCCAAAAAGCGGTCCCGATGAACGCCGGAACGATCGCCCTTATCGTCGTCGCCCTCAGCGTTGCACTCTGGGGCCTGTTCATGGCCAACACGATCATCCGTCGCCAGCGCAAGGCGGCTCTCGCAACGGCAACTCCTGCGGAAGCGCCCACCGAGCCCCAAGCGGCCGGAGCAACTTCAGCGTCCGCCCAAGAACCGGCCGATCCGCCGAAAGTGACGGTGGAGACGGTTCCACCGGCACGGCGCAAACCCCTGACCACCGATCAGCTTGCGGTTACTCGCAGGCAGTTCCTGAACCGGGCCTGGACGATGTCGTTTCTGGGCTTCCTGGGTTTCTTCGGCCTCTCGACCTTGTCGTTCCTGTGGCCGAAGCTCACCGGCGGTTTCGGGACGAAGATCACGGCAGGCAACTACAACGACATCCTGTCGCAGATCGGACCCAATGCGAACTACGCCCCGCAGTACGTGGCCGAGGGCCGCTTCTACCTCGTTTACTACGGAGGGGACGGCAGCGCGCCCGTGTACCTCGCCACCAAAGCCAAGCAGTACAAGATGCAAGCTCTGTACCGGAAGTGCGTGCATCTCGGTTGCTCACCGCCATGGTGCAGCACCTCTACGTTGTTCGAGTGTCCCTGCCACGGGTCCAAGTACACCTTGGCGGGTGAGTACTTCGCAGGCCCGGCCCCCCGGGGGCTCGACCGCTTCCCGATCTCGGTCAGCGGCGGCAAGATAGTCGTAGACACCGGAAACCTGCAGACAGGACCGCCCCGAGGCACCGCAAGCTGGCCGCAGTTCAACCAGCCCAACGGCCCCTTCTGCATCCCGACTTGATGGGGTACGCGCAGCGTTGAGTACCGGCGATGTCCTACTTGTTGCTCTCGTCGTCTTCGTGCCCACGGCGTTGCTCTGGGGGTTGTTCATCGTGCGGCGCGGGCAGCCGGGACGTCCGCCTCGTCCGAGGATCGGCATCCCCAAGGCGCTACGCCCGGGGCAACCTGATGAGGTCCTCGAGGGCAAGCGCCTCGAACGCATCCTGACGTGGGGCTTCATCGTGACTCTTGGGCTGGCGATATTCATCCCCGCCTACTGGCTCCCTGAGACGCAGCGGCAAACCGCCTACCAAAACAAGATGACGGACGCTTCGATAGCCCGAGGGAAGATCATCTTCCAGCCGCCCGGCCTGCTTCCTCCCAATGCCGATCCCCTTCAATTCAAGAAGGTCGAGAAGAGCTTGTCGCTCGGGATGGGCTGCGCGAACTGCCACGGCGGTGACGCCTCCGGTGGCCAGAACGTCTTCACCGACCCGGTAACGGGAACCAAGGTCGTCTATACGGTCCCACCCCTCAACAACGTCTTTCAACGGTGGGACGAGGACACGGTGAGGTTCACCATCGAGCAGGGCCGGCCGGGCACGGATATGCCCACCTGGGGCGTGCAGTACGGGGGCCCGATGACCGAGATGATGATCGACGACGTCATCGCCTACCTTCACTCCTTGCCGGGCAACCAACCGGGGGCCGCCCAACCCCTCCCTTCGAGTTGCAACAACCTCCCGAAGACCTCCCTGACGCCATCACCGTCACCATCGAGCGGAAGCAACAAGGGCCAGAAGCCGAAGCCCGTCGCCTCCACGGGTCCGTTGGGTGAGGGCCGGCCCAAGCAGCCCAAGGTCTCTCCGCAGGTGATGGATTGCGGCAAGGGCATCTTCATGGCTCGCTGCGCGGTCTGTCACGGCCCCCAGGGGCAGGGCAAGCAGGACACGAAGCTGGTGCCGCTGCCGGGCACGGGCGTACCTGGAGTTCCGCTGGCGAAGGGACCGGTGTGGTACCAGGGCATGGCGCTGTGGCACGGCGATGTTCGCCATTTGTCCACGAGCCAGCATTTCTTCACCATCGTGAACGGACGTCGATTCGCGTTCATGCCGCCGTGGGGTGAGTCGCCCGCCCAGGGCATCCCGGTGCCGCCCAACCCTCTCTCCGACGACCAGATCAACGCAGTTATGCAGTACGAGCGGACCCTCTAACCATGAGCACCATCTTCGTAACCGGCGTTGCGGTCACCATTGCCGGCATCATCGTGTTCATCGGCAGCATCTTTTTGTTGTTGTCCCTGGTGCTGGGCGGACGACTGGCTTACTTCGTAACGGCTTCGGTCACTCTCGCGATCCTCGTCATACTCGGGGTCGTGTGGTCGATCAACCCGTTGGGGCCGGTCGGTCAACTGCCGGCGTGGGTACCGCAGGGCGCGGCCGACACACCCGCTCAGATCAGTTTCGGCCCGATGTCGTCCTATCCGAATGGGCCGTGGCAAACGCCGAACAAGAACGACGCCGCCCAGGTGGCACTCGCGTCGGCTATGCAGGGGGTTGCCACTGCTGCGCTCCAGAGCGGCATCACCAGCGGAAAGGTGAAGAGCTTTCCCACGACTTCGCTCGCGGTGGTGGACGGAACGAAGACGCGCTTGCTCATGCAAGGGTCCAAACAGTACGGGGCAGTTACCTACGGAGCGACCAGCGGTAAGCCGCGCTCGGCGGTGGCGCTCTTCTTTTACAACCCAGGCGACCCACTAGGACCTCCCCGCAAGATCACTTTGGGATTGTTCATCGTCTTCGCTCTCCACCTTTTCGGCATGAACAGGATCGAGCGCAAGGCAAAGACCGCAGGCAACGGAGGAGCTACAGATGCCTAGACGAGGGTGGAACAGAGGACTCTATGCAACTGCGCTTACGGCGCTTGTGTTCCTGTCGGCCTGTAGCCGCACAGGGATCGACGCAGGAGGCGACTCCGAGACAAATAACGGAGGCATCGCGTTCGTGGCGATGGCGGGGATGCTCATCCTCATCGCCGTCATCCTGTGGTGGATCATCGGCCGCGAGGACTAACCGGCTGAGACCCACTTCCTGCTCCAGGGGTGACCTGCGGGTCGCCTAGCTCCTTCGGATGATCTCGTGGTCAAGGACTAACCTCGGAGGCAACTGAGCTGGCTAAAAATCGGTGCTTAGTACTTTGTGCGCTGCTTCTACGATGCGATCTACGTGCTCGGGTTTGTGCGAGGTGGAGATGAAGAGGGCTTCAAAGCGAGACGGGGGCAGGTAGACGCCCTCCCGGAGCATCCCTCGGAAGAAACGCGCGTATGTCTCCGCATCTGTCGCTTTGGCTTCCTCGTAATTCGTTACTTCATCGTCCGCGAAGAAGAATCCGGCCAGACCCCCGATCGCGGCTGCAGACATGGGCACGGCAGCGGCAGCATCGGCAGCATCCACGAGTCCTCGCGCCAAACTGCGGCCGGTCGCTTGGATCCTCTCGAACAGTTGCGGGTCCGCTTTGATCATCTCCAGCGTTGCGATCCCTGCGGCCATCGCAAGCGGGTTGCCCGACAAGGTGCCCGCTTGGTAGATCTTGCCGCTCGGGGCGAGCTGGTCCATCACCTCGTGGCTCCCGCCGAGGGCCGCGAGCGGAAGCCCTCCGCCGATCACCTTGCCCATCAGGACCAGGTCCGCGTCGATCCGGAAGCGCTCTTGGGCCCCGCCCGGGCCCAGCCTAAAACCCGTGATGACCTCGTCGAAGACCAGCAACGCCCCCGCCTGGTTCGCCACTTGACGCAGATCGGAAAGAAATCCTTCGTGCGGGATCACCAGTCCCATATTCGCGGCCACCGGCTCGACCAGGATGGCGGCGAGATCATCGGCCACGGGTTCCACTGCGGCTCGGATCGCGTGGGAATCGTTGTAGGGCGCTACGACGGTATCTGCCACTGCGGCATCGGTGACGCCGGGCGTGCCGGGGATACCGAGGGTTGCAACGCCCGATCCCGCTTGAACCAAGAGAGCGTCGAGGTGGCCGTGATAGCAGCCCGCCAGCTTCAAAATCTTTCTTCGGCCGGTCACCCCGCGCGCCAGCCGCACCGCTGTCATGGCAGCCTCGGTCCCCGACGACACGAAGCGGACCTTCTCGACGTTGGGAACGATGTCGACCAGGTCCCGGGCGAGCTCGACCTCCAACTCGCTCGGTGTGCCAAACGAGGTGCCGTTGCGAGCCGCCTCGCTAACAGCGGTGATCACCTGTTCGGGGGCATGACCGAACAGCAGCGCTCCCCAGCTCTGCACTAGATCGATGTAGTGGTTCCCGTCGACGTCGACGATCTCGGCCCCCGAACCGGACGCGACGAAGAAGGGATCGGCGCCGACCGCGGAGAAGGAACGGACCGGGGACGAGACCCCGCCCGGCATCAACGTGCGGGCTTCGTGAAACAGCCTCTCGGAAGCTGCGTGCGCCAGTCCTATGTCAGCCACTCCGCAGCCTTCTTGGCGTGATAGGTAACGATCAGATCGGCACCGGCGCGACGGATGGACGTCAGGACCTCGAGGGTCGCCTGTCGTTCGTCAACCCACCCACGTTCCGCAGCCGCCAGCACCATCGAGTACTCGCCACTGACGTTGTAGGCGGCGGTCGGATACGCGAATCGTTCCTTGACCGCGTGCACGACATCGAGATACGGGAGCGCCGGCTTGACCATGACTGCGTCGGCGCCCTCGTTGATATCGAGCTCAACCTCCCGCAGCGCCTCTTCGAGGTTCGCGGGATCCTGCTGATAACCACGCCGGTCGCCGAATCGGGGTGCGCCTTCTGCCGCGTCACGGAAGGGGCCGTAGAAGCTGGACGCATACTTGGCGGCGTACGCCAGGATCGGGACTTGCTCGCATCCGCTGCCGTCCAGCGCCTGCCGGATCGCCTCGACCTGTCCGTCCATCATCCCCGAAGGCGCTATCACGTCGGCGCCGGCAGCAGCCTGCGACACTGCGATGCGGCCGTAGGAGTTGAGCGTGCTGTCGTTGTCGACCTCTTCTCCGTCCACGATGCCGCAATGGCCGTGGTCCGTGTACTCGCACATGCAGAGATCCGCGATCACAACCACCTCGTCGCCCACTTCATTCTTCAGGGCTCGCAACCCCATTTGGGCGATCCCGTCGGGGGCCCACGATCCGGATCCCACAGCGTCTTTGACTGCAGGGATCCCAAACAAGAGAAGGCCGGCGACGCCGCGTTCGGCGAGCTCGCGCGCTTCCTTGACGAGGGACTCCAGCGTGTGCTGCACGTGCCCGGGCATGGACGCGATGGGTGCCGGACTGGACAGACCCTCTTTCAAGAACAGTGGGGCGATGAGGTTGCTGGGGTGGAGAGAAGTTTCGGAGAAGGCGCGGCGGAGTGAAGCAGTCCGGCGCAACCGGCGCGGCCTGTAATCGGGAAAGGAGCTCACTTAGCCATCGTGCCATCCCCGGTCGCCGCGGAAGAACTCGCGACTTCCCGGAGCCCGACAACTGCTTGCAACAATCCTTCGGCCGACTGTTCGGTAGCTACCGCGTCCACTCGATAGCCAAGCTCGAGGGCAACCCTGGCGGTCACTGGTCCTATGCAGGCGACCCTGCCCGCGCCACGATCGTCCGGCGTTAGACCGGCTTCGGCCGCTGTCACCAGTGCCGAAAGGCCGCGCACCGTTGACCCGCTGCTGAAGGTGACGACGTCGAACTCGTGGCGGCGGACGGCGTCGAGTCCTTCGCCGGCCGCTGCCGGAACAGTCTTGTAAGCGACGACTTCATCCACTTCCCACCCGTGCGTGCGCATCTGATCTGTGGCGCCGGCGGGAGCCTCTGCGGCGCGGGGAATCAGTACCCGGCCCCGCCCAGAACCCAAGGCGCTCGCGACACCCGCCGCCGACGAAGTCTCGGGCACCAGATCGGGTTCAACGCCCGCTGCAGCCAAAGCATCACTACTCGCACGCCCCACCGCCACCACCCGAGAGCGAGATATGACGGCAGGCTCCAAGGACAACGCATCCAGGCGCATCATCACCTGGCGCACAGCATTCACGCTGAGTAAGACCGTCCATTCATAGGCCCCGGCAGCTAGCGATCGTAAGGACCGGTCGAGCGCGTCGAAGGAGGGCGGGTCTGTGATCTCGATAGTCGGAAGCAGCACCACGTTGGCGCCGAGCTTGGTAAGAAGCCCATCGAGGGCCGCGGATTGCGACCGTGGCCGCGTCACGACTACACGCCATCCGCGTAGGGGCTCTGGAGCAACGAAGCGTGGCCCCGTCATGGTGCAGGAACTTCGGACGCAGTAGAAGAGTGCACTTCGGCAAGTACCTCATCACCACCTGCTTGCAGGATCGCGTCGGCGAGCTCGGCTCCCAGCGCGGCAGCATCACTGCGGGCGCCCGAAACGCGATCGCGGAAACTGTCACCTCCGAACGGCGAGCCGAGGTAGCCGGTCACGACCAGGTGGTTGTCACGGGCCACCGCGTGGCATCCCAGCGGAACCGAACAACCTCCCTCGAGCCGCTGCGAGAAAGCCCTTTCGCAGGTCACCTCCGCGCGTGCAGCTTGATCATCGAGTGAGGCGAACAGCTCCGCAAGATCGTCACGCTCGGTTCTGGCCTCGACGGCAAGAGCTCCTTGAGCCGGTGCGGGAACCCAGCGTTCGGGACCTAGGGGTGCGATGTCTTCGTGTCCGAGCCGCCACAGGCCTGCTGCCGCGACGATCGCAGCGTCGACGTCACCGTCGGCGACTTTCCTCAAACGGGTATCGAGATTGCCGCGGAGCTCGACCGGGATGAGGTCCGGCCTTGCTTCTGCCAAGAGGGTTCTCCGACGCATGCTCGAAGTCCCGACCGAGGCCCCCGCGGGCAGAGCCTCCAGACGTGCGTCGCCCGACGGCCCCGAGCCCCCCACTACGACATCCTCGACGGGTGCCCGCCCGGGGATGCAGATCAACGCCAAGCCGGGCGCCAACTCGGCGGTGAGGTCCTTTGCCGAATGAACCGCCACGTCTGCCCGGCCTTGGGCCACTGCACGTTCCACCTCGCTCGTGAACAAGCCCTTGGCCCCGATCGACACAAAGGGCCGTCCATCCCGATCTCCTGTAGTCGAGACGACCTCTTGCCGCACGACGAGACCCGCGTGAGCCCGGGCGAGGAGGTCGGTGACGATACGGGTTTGCGCGAGAGCAAGCCGAGAGCCGCGTGTAGCGATGGTGATTTCGGTGAGGGCACCCACGGAGGTGGCCGCTAGTCCGTCGCGGGTTCTTCGTCGTCCAGATCGAACAGCACCCGGAGGGCATCGAGATACTGCTGGCCCTGTTTCGAGTCGGCCAACTCCTTGCTTCGGCTCACGGGAGTGTGCAACAGCTTGGCGACTATGCGCCGGGACATCTGATCGACGGCGTCGTGCTGGTCCGCGGTGAGCTCTTTCAAACGCCCCGAGGCTCGGTCCACCTCGGACTTACGGATGGAGTTTGCCTTCTCCAAGAGGGCGGCCACCGCCGGTCCGATAGAGGCAGCACGTTGCCATTCGAGAAACCCGGCGGTCTCGTCGTCGATGACCGTTTCAGCCTTGACGACCTCGACGGAGCGTCCGTCGACCGTGGAACGCACGACTGCGTGGAGATCGTCGATATCCCACAGCGTCACACCGGGCAATTCGGCGACGGACGGATCGACGTCCCGAGGGACGGCGATGTCTACGATGATCAGCGGGTCGTTGGAGGTGCGTACATCTAGAGCCCTCTCAACCAGCGGTCGATCGATGACCATCGTCGGTGCGGTGGTCGAACAGATCAAGATGTCCGACGTTGCTACGGTTCCCTCGAGGTCCTCAAGGCCTCTGGCGCGACCCCCAACCAGATCGGCAAGCTCCCTGGCGCGCTCGGGGTTGCGATTCAGCACGCTGACGTCGTTGGCGCCGGCGTCGCCCAGTGCGCGGGCTGCGAGCCGGCCCATCTTTCCGGCGCCCACGATGGCCACCGTCTTGCCCCGAAGCGAACGAGTAGGAAAGGCGGTCTTGGCCAACTCGACGGCAGCGGATGAGATCGACGCCGGGTTCCGTCCGATCGCAGTCTCGGTCCTGACTCGTTTGCCGACCCGGAGCGCGCGGGTGAACGCCGCACTGATGACCCGCTTCGCGGCACCCTCGTCGGCCGCCGCCTGCAGCGCGCGACGCACCTGCCCGAGGATCTCGGACTCTCCAACGATCAGGGAATCCACGCCTGCGGCCACGCGGAACAGTTGCCGCAGCGCGGCGTCATCGTGATAGGTGTAGAGGTGGTCTGCGAATTCCTCGGGGGCCGCGTGACAGAACTCGGCGATGAAGTTGCGCAGGTCCTGCGCGCCCCCGTGGAACTTGGTAGCGACCGCGTACACCTCCAGCCGGTTGCAGGTGGAGAGGATCGCTCCTTCGAGGAGATGCTCGTAGGTGGTTAGGTGATGCAAAGCCTTGGGCAGCATCTCCTCGGGGATGGCAAGACGCTCGAGAAGGCCAACGGGGGCGGTCTTGTGGTTGAGGCCAACGACGACGAGACTGTCCGAGGTCACAGGGGCTTTCTGGGAGCCTGCAGGCGTAGAAGCCGATTAGCCTCCCGGGCCGTGGCGATCGCCTGGGTTCTCTGTTGATAGAAGGACAAGATCTGCAACTCGTTCGAAAGATCGACCTTCCGCACCGTGACGTTTGGCGCGACGTTCACCACCGCCGGAGCGAAGTTGAGGATGGACTTCACGCCTGCGTCGACGAGACGCTCGGCCACCTCCTGTGCGGCAAGTGGAGGGACCGCGATGATGCCGATCGAGACCCCGTCCTCGACTACGACTTCCTTTAGCTCGTCAAGGTGTCGAACCGTCATGCCCCCTACCTCATTGCCAACCACCGACTCATCGATGTCGAAGATCGCCGCGATCATGAAGCCGCGTTCGGCGAAGCCTTTGTAGGAAGCGAGTGCACGACCAAGGTTCCCGGCCCCAACCAAGGCGACGGGCCAATCCTGGGTGAGGCCGAGCTCGCGGCTGATCTGGTAGAGAAGGTACTCGACGTCGTAGCCGACCCCCCGCGTCCCATAGGAGCCGAGGTAGGAGAGGTCCTTGCGAACCTTGGCGGCGTTGACGCCGGCCATCCGAGCGAGCTCTTCCGAAGAGACAGTGGTGGCCCCGGTGCTCTCGGCCAAGTCCAGCAAAGACCGGAAGTAGATGGGGAGCCGGGCCACGGTGGCTTCGGGGATAGGGCGGGTACGCATATGCATCCATGGTAGCGCCGCGCTTGTGAAAGTTCTCACAAGCTTGCCCTGGGCCTCCCACCTGCGGTTTCGCGGGGGATTTCCGCTCCTCGGGCCTAGAAGCCCTTCCAGAAGTCGAGGTGGCCCGCGGTGAAAACCTTCTGCATCCAGATCGACAGCTGGAACAGCTGGCCGGTCAGAAACAGGATCCCGACCCCGACCAGCAGCGCCCCGCTGATGAGGTTGATCGTTCGCACGTGGTGACGAAGCCACGCCACCGCCCGCGTCAGGTGCGAGATGCCGACTCCGGCCAGGAGAAACGGCAGTCCAAGCCCCAACGAGTAAACCGCCATCAGAAGCGCACCCCTGCCAGGCCCCCCCGTAACCGACTGGCCCGCGGCCATCAGCAGCACCGCCCCCATGGTCGCTCCGATACAAGGGCTCCAACCGAACGCGAATGCGCCGCCCAGCACGAGGCTTCCCCAGAAACCAGCGCCGGGCGTGGGGTGGAAACGCGCTTCCCGGTAGAGGAAGGGAACCTTGAGCAGTCCCATGAACACCAGACCAAGGACGATGATCAGCACGCCCCCAACGCGCGCGAACAAGAGTTGGTGATCCTTCAAGAAGGAGCCCAGGACCGTGACGGTCGCCCCCAGGGCCACGAATACCAAGGTGAAGCCGAGGACGAACGTGGCTGCCACAGCGGCCGCCGGCAAAGTCCTCGCGCGCACGGCTTGACTCGAATCTATGCCGGCGCCGTTGGTTTCGCCCGCGCCCACGCCTGCCATATAAGAGAGGTAGCCGGGAACCAGGGGAAGCACACAGGGCGACAGGAACGAGACCAAGCCCGCCAGGAAGGCGATGGGGATGGTTGGGTTATGCATTCCGGCGCACCAGCACATCGAGAAGCTCGAAAAGCTCTCGCCGTGTAAGGGGGCCCGGTACGTGCTGCACGATCACCCCGTTCTGATCGATGAAGAAGCTCTCGGGCTGCCCCGTCAGTCCGTAGTCGTCGTAGATGTGGAAACCCTCGTCGCGCGCGCTCGGATAGGCGATGTGGTTGTCATGCTCAAAGGCAAGCGCGGAAGTGAGCGCGTCGCGCTCGTCTACTCCGAGGAAGTGAACCCGCGAGCCATAGGTCGCATAGGCCTGCCGTAACAACGGAGCCTCGTCCTTGCACGGTCCGCACCATGAGGCCCAGAAATTCAACAGGACGGGCTTACCGCGAAGGTCCGAGAGCGAGACAGTGCCCGCCCCGCCCAGCCGCGGAGCGGTGAAAGCGGGGGCCCGGCTGCCGGGACCGAGGGTGGTGACCTTACGAAGGGTCGCCAGGCCAAGCACCGCAACGAACAGGATCGCCGGAAGGAGCAGGGCAACGACGCGCGGCCACCGGCGCCGGGTCGGAGCCGGCGTGGGCGCGGAGGGAGTGGTGGCCATCGACGCGCCATCTTCGCGCGTCCGATCGGCAACGATTTCCTCTGGACAACTGCCCGCCCGGCGCGATAGCTTCCCAACCAGAGGAGGGGTGGGCTTTGCCCACCCCTTATCCGCGCCCTCCACATATCCCTTCGGATCTGGAGGTGCAGATGAAAGAGGTCCCGACCTCACCAGTACTGGCCGCGTTGACGTCCACCGAGCGATCGCGATTGCTGGACCGCAGTGTCACAAAGAGGCTCGAGCCTGGGGACATCCTGCATCTATCGGGTGATTCGCGGCCGCGACTTCACCTGCTCGTCCAGGGCGTCGTCAAGCTGAGCGCGCGCGACGGCGAGGGCCGCGAAACCATCATCGGCCTGGCGATACCCGGGGACCTGATCGGCGAGCTCGTGGTCCTTGACGATCTGTGTCAGCCCGCCGACGCGACCGCCGCCACACACGTCGAAGCGCTGGCGCTGGATGCGGCACTCGTGAGCCAGATACTCGAACAGAACCCGGCCGCTTCCCTCGCCTTGGCGCGGGGATTGGCGAAGCAGATGCGCTGGCTCTACGCCACCACCCTGGAGAGAACCTCGAGCGAGGTTGCGGCGCGCCTCGCCGGCCGGCTGCTGGATCTGGGCGATCTCCTGGGACGGATCGAGCAAGGCGCCCTCCACATCGATCTCCCGGTGGCACAGGGGGACCTCGGCCGTCTGGCTGGGATGTCGAGGGAGAGCACCTGCAAGGCACTGCGGAGTTTCAAGTCGCAAGGGTTGCTCGACTACAGCGGGCGGCGGCTGAGGATCTTGCGACCAGACGTGCTCGAACGGATCAGATGTGCCGGGCGCGTTACGCGACCCTCCAGCTCGTGATCGACGCGCCGCAAGAACACTACGTTCGCCTCGGGGCAGGAAGTCGCGGGACTAAAAGCACCCTAGATACAGTCGGGCGGAACGCAGTAGGACGCGCCGAGCGCGTTCGGGGAAGCCGAGCTCCGCGTGGGAGCATGGAGGGATGGACCCAGCCGATCGAAACCAAGTGAGCGTGCAATGCTCGACCGGGCCCTTCTGGGCCTTCGAGCTGGCGCAAACGTTCGACGCCATCGCCGAGGCCGGCTTCAAGGACGTCGAGCTTATGGTCACCCGTGATCCCGAGACGCAGTCTCCGGACATCCCGGTGCGTTTGGCGGAGGAACGCGGTTTGCAGATCGCTTCGGTCCACGGGCCTTTCTTGGTTCTCACGAAGAGCGTCTGGGGGCAGGATCCCCTTGAGAAGATCCGCCGTGGTACCGAGATGTGCAACGCATTCGGCGCCCCGACCTTGATCGTCCACCCACCGTACCTATGGGAACAGCAGTACGCGACGTGGCTCCATGCCGAGGCGGAGCATCACGCTGAGACAACGGGGGTTCGCGTCGCTGTCGAAACCATGTATCCCAAGTGGGTGGGCGCCCGCCGGCTACGGGCTTACCGCTGGCTCGATCCGCGGGACCTGTTCGCCGCATGCCATCACCTGGTCCTCGACACAAGCCATCTGAGCGTGGCGCGCGAAGACATCTTCGATACCTACGCACTGCTGTTTCCCAAGCTCATCCACCTCCACCTCTCGAATAACGCCGGGGACGGCCGGGACGGCCACCTCGAGATGGACCAGGGCGCTTTGCCCCTCGACAAGTTCCTTGCGGAGATAAAGAGGTCGAACTACCGGGGGTCTCTCTCGCTGGAGCTAACCGTAAGGAGATACCTAGAGCGGCCGAAGGACCTCGCCGAGATGCTGGCCGCGAACCGGAGGTTCATCGAAGCCCATCTCACTCCGGGCGAGAACGTCACCGAGGATCTCACCACGAGCTAGGGATCGCTCTCGTATCGGCGGGTAGGTCCGGGGCCCCAGTGGAGGAATACACATGCTTCAGGTGAACCAGATGACCGTCGAGGTCGCCGGCAAGATCGTGGTGGACCACGCCACCTTCTCGCTGCAAACCGGGGACAAGGTGGGACTGGTCGGACGCAACGGAGCCGGTAAGACCAGCCTTCTGAAGGTGCTCGCGGGACGAACCTCAGCAAATTCGGGAGACGTCCTCTGTCGCGGAGCGCTTGGTTACCTCGATCAGGATCCGCGATTGAAGAGCTCCGCAACAGACGTTACCGGTCTCAGCCACATCATCGCCGGCCGCGGCCTCGACGAGAGCGCCTTGCGGCTCGAGAAACTGAGACTGGTGCTGGAGAAGAGCCCCACAACGAATAACGTCGCGCGCTTCTCCCGCGCCGAAGAGAGGTTTCGCGCCGAAGGCGGCTATTCCGCCGAATCCGAGGCGCGACGCATCGCTGCGGGCTTGGGAATCTCGGGCGAGCGGCTCGACCGGCCGATCAAGGTGCTATCCGGTGGCGAACGGCGGCGGGTCGAGCTTGCGCGGATCCTGTTCGCCGGCAGCGACGTGCTGCTGCTGGACGAGCCCACCAACCACCTCGATACCGACGCCAAATCGTGGCTGATGAAATTCTTGCGCTCCTACCGAGGCGCCCTCTTGGTGGTCAGCCACGATCTGGTCCTGCTGGACGAGGCGATCACGCGGATCTTGCACCTCGACCAAACCCAGATACACGAGTACCGAGGCACCTACTCGCAATACCGCACAGCCCGCAAGGAAGATGAGCTCCGGCTGGGGAAGCTCGCGGGTAGGCAGCAGGCAGAGATCCGACGCCTGAGCACCCTTGCCGACTCGATGAGGGGACAAACCGTGCGACGCGCTCGCACGGCCAAGAGCATCGATACGCGGGTCGAGAAGCTGAAGACTCGGACGGTAGTGGCACCCAAAGGCGAGCGTCAGATCACTGTGCGGTTCCCTCCCCCGCCTCGGGGCGGCGATATCGCGCTGGAGGTAACCGAGGTCGGCAAGGATTACGGGGGCCCGGCGATCTTCGAAGACATCAGCTTCACCGTTGGTCGCGGCGAGCGTCTCTTGATCATTGGATTCAACGGCGCCGGTAAGACCAGCTTGCTGCGCATGATCGCCGGGGAGACGAACTTCACGAACGGAGACATCCGCATCGGAGTTGGCGTTTCCCTCGGTTATTACGCGCAGGAACACGAGGGCATCACGGCCAGCAAGAACGTGCTCGACCATATGCGCTCTCAATCCGAAGTTGGGGATCAGCAATTGCGCGGCTTGCTCGGGATGTTCGGGCTCTCAGGGGAGATGGCCTTTCAGGATGCAGGCACGTTGTCGGGTGGGGAAAAGACCAAACTGGCGTTGGCTCAATTGGTAGCGGGCCGCCACAACCTGCTGCTTCTCGATGAGCCCACGAACAACCTCGACCCACCTTCTCTAGCGGCGGTCGCGCACGCGCTCGCGGCGTGGCCCGGAACCATGATCATCGTGAGTCATGACACCGAGTTCGTCAAAGAGCTGCGGCCACAGCGCGTGTTGATGATGCCCGAGGGCACCCTGGACTACTGGGGCGACGACCTGCTCGAGCTGGTGGCCCTGTCATAGCGACGGCCCCTTCGCGCGATGCCGGATCAGCACTGAAAACGAGTTGCACCTCTCGGCCGGCCAACCGAACCTCGGCGTGACCCGACGCGATCTGGTCGCTCAGATCGAAGTGTCACGGGTTGGCACCCTGCAAGCCAGGGCATGATTTCGGCAACTCGTAAAGGAGGCCCGTGCAATGGAGGAACGACCCCTCGGCCGCGGAGGACCTGCCCTGCCCGTCATCGGCCTGGGAACGTGGCAGACATTCGATGTGGCTGACGACGGGATCGGTGAGGCAAAGACCGTGGTCCAGGCGATGTTCGACGCAGGTGCCCGGCTGGTCGATTCATCGCCGATGTACGGCAGAGCCCAGTACGTCTTAAGCCAGGCGCTGGGCCCCCGCAGGGACCACGCCGTGGTTGCGACCAAGATCTGGGCGGGCTCTGTCACGGAGGGACGGACCCAGTTCGAAGAGCAGCTGCACCTCTACGGGGGTGTCGTCGACCTGGAACAGATCCACAACCTCATCGCCTGGCGAGAGCACCTCCAGTGGATGGAGCAAGAGCGGGATGCCTCTCGGATCAAGTGGGTCGGCGCCACTCACTACAGTCCCTCAGCCTTCGGAGAGCTCGAGAAAGTGATGCGCACGGGACGGCTGGATTGCATCCAGGTGCCTTACAACCCCGCCGAGCGCGAAGTCGAGGGGAGGATCCTTCCACTCGCCGAAGAGCTCGGGCTCGGCGTCCTCGCGATGCGCCCCCTGGGAGCAGGTCGCCTAACCCGCAGGACCCCCGATATGACGGAGATGGGAGGAGGCTCCTGGCCTCAGGCGCTGCTCAACTGGTGCGTCTCCGATCCCAGGATCACCGCCGCGATCCCCGCCACGTCCGACCCGGGACATGCGGCGATGAACGCTGCGGTCGGCGACGGTCCTCGGCTCACGCCCGAACAGCGAGAGCGGGTAGCCGTAGCGGCGCTCTCGTAACGGGCCCCGCGTGGTCACGCTTCCGATGCATCGGGTGTGAAAATCGGAGGGTGCTGGTTCTCGGGATCGTCGAGCTGTTCCTCGTCCTCATCGTGGCGGTGCCGTGGCTGTGGGTGATCTACGACGCTCTGCGGTGGGAAGGCGGGGCGTGGACGAGCGCAGGGCGCAGCAGGGTCTTGTGGATCCTCTTCATCGTGCTGCTCCCGCCGTTCGGCGTGCTCTCCTACCTGATCGTGACGAGGCCCGAGCTGGTAGCCGGAAAGGCGGTTGCCTCCGGCTCGGTGACGGATGGTGCGCGGACAGAGGAAAACCCACTGCTCCTCATGCGCAGGAACACCGTCCTCGCCATCGGCTTGCTGCTGGCGGCTATCGCGATCGCCGGGGTTCTCGGCGTGCTGCGGCTGTGGCGGCTCGCGTGACGGTGCGCCGGGTCACCGCGGCGAGGAGCTTCCTAACCGGGCGGGTCGACGCCTCCGATGATCGCAGTGGAACCGGCGCCGGCGCGCAGCTTGGCGGCGGCGTCGCCTTTGTTGACCGCCAGCGACAGGTAGCGGTACGAGTCTTCGATCATCACGAACTCGCCAGCCTCCACATCGCCGAAGCTCGCACCGAGGGGCACGCTGACGCGATGGCCCTCGAGGCGCACCTCGAGCCTCGAGCCGTCGAGCAAACCCACCTCATCGAGCTGCGAACGTTCGAGGTCGAATTGCAGGTTGCCAAAGCGGTCCACTTGAAGCACTTCGGCATGAAGATGGTCGTCGTGTACCCACGCGCGCGGCATCTCCAAGCTAATCAGCTCGGCGGCAACTATCTCTTCCCCCAGCTCGGAGGGATCCACGCCGTTCGCGATGTGGGCTGCCGCAGGAGCGAAGATGTCGCGGCCCTGGAAGGTTCGCGAGATCGGAGTCAACAGAAACCGCTCGTCGGTGATCGCCACGGCCCGGCGAACCCCGCCCGATGACTCGACGGCGGGGAGCAGCAGTCCATTGTCGGGGCCAACGAACACTTCACCCCACTTCGATTCCACCGCAATCGCCCGGCGTCCCGTGCCCACACCGGGATCGACCACCGCGAGGTGGACGGAATCGGGCATGAACGGCACCGACTGCTGCAGGACGATGGCGCCATGACGGATGTCCTGGCGCAGGATGTTGTGATGGATGTCGAGGATCTTCAGATGGGGAGCGATCTTCAAGATCACGCCATGACATACGCCAACGAACTCATCTTCCAGCCCGTAATCCGACAGGAACGTGACGATCTCGCGCGGTTTCATCCGGCCCCGAGTCTAGAGATCCGCGATCAAGCTACTTACCTTGCTGGCGACGCTGCCAGCGGGTCTTCTTAAGCATCTTTCGATGTTTCTTCTTGCGCATCTTCTTTCGACGCTTCTTGATGAGCGACGGCACACATCCTCGCTTTCACGTAACCGTGAGGCGAAGCTGGCGCCCTCGCCCCCGCGAGCATCCATCGCGGCCGGTCGTTCTGGACCCCCCGCACCGGAGCTCTGCTGCGAGCCCCCTGGCCGAGAGGGGATGCATCCTTACCCAAGCACTCTAAAGCGCCCTTTGCACCAGGGCAGAAATGCCCACCTGTCATAGCTCCGCGAGGCGCCGGTAGAGCTCGTGTGCGGCGGCCTCCCCCCGGGTGAGGCCCTCCAAGCGGAAGCTCTCATCCGGACCATGGATCCCGTCCCCTGCCAGCGCGAAGCCGCTGACGATGGCCGGGATCTGCTTGCTTGCGAACGCCGCCAGTACGGGCAGCGAGCCGCCGACTCGCACCAGTGCGGTCGGTCGCCCGCATACCTTCTCGAGGGCCTCGGCTGCAAGCTTCAAAGGAGGACTGGACGGGTCGAACATCGCCGGTTCACCAGTGGATAGAACCGAGACGCCGACCTCAGCCCCCGGTGGAGCACCCGCCTCCAACAACCGCTTGAACTCCGGCGCGATGGACTCGGTGGTTTGACCAGGGGCCAGCCGTACCGACACCTTTGCCCGGGCGCTGCAGGGAACCATCGTGCGGATCTGGCGGGCGTCACCACCTTCGAGTCCGTGAACATCAACCGACGCGTCCGCCCAATTGCGCATGTAGTAGAGCTCGCCGGACGATTCGGATAGAGGTTTCCCCCCTACTTCAGCAAGCACCGCGTCGCCCGGCGGAAGATCGGCCCACGCCTCGATCTCGTCGGCAGTTGGCTCCACCGCGCCACGTCGCAGCTCATCTGGAACGACCCCGTCGCTGTTCGGCATCACTTTCGCCAGCATCTCCAATAAGACATGGTTTGCGTTGAGGATGCTGCCCCCGTACATGCCTGAATGCAGATCCTGCTTCGCGGTGCGAACCCGTACATCCATCATCACGATGCCGCGGACGCCGAGGGTCAGTGCGGGAGTGGAGCTATCCAGCATGTCGGAATCGAAAACGATGGCGCAGTCAGCCTTGCCGTCGTCCTGTTCGAGCCACCGGTTCACGCTCTCCCCTACAGATTCTTCCTCGCCTTCGATCAGGACTCTGATGTTCACTGGCAGCGAATCGGTGCGCGCCAGCTCGCACGCGACATACAAAAGCGGGTAGAAATTGCCCTTGTCGTCCGATGTCCCGCGTCCATACAAGCGGTCACCTCGGATCGCAGGCTCGAACGGCGGAGTCGTCCAGAGCTCGAGTGGCTCCGCCGATTGCACGTCGTAGTGACCGTAGATCATCACAGTGGGCGCATCCGGCCGCTGAGCGCGCAGCTCGCCGATCACCAGTGGATTGACCTCGCCATCGATGACCTGAGCCGTACCACCGGCGCCGGTAACCTTCGCAACTGCCCACTCGGCGGCTCGTACGAGGTCGGCGGGGTCGCCGCCGCCGGATGAGATCGACGGAATCTTCAACCACTCGATCAGCTCTTCGAGCATCGCTTTGGAGGGACCGACCTCACTCAATCTCATCACCTCGCAGGATCTGCACGAATAACCGCCACACAGGTTCGTATAGACGCGGGGGCCGGTTGTCGTCCATCGGGATGATGATGACATCCTTTCCTTCCGCCGATGCCACGGCGAGCGCGTAGTCGTTGATATCCATAACCGCGATCGCCGGGATGCCTCGCTCGATGGCGGCGCCCGCGAAGCCGTGATCTGCGAGCACCATCTCGGGCCACGGTTCCACATCGAGCAGCGCTTCCATCGCTGCCGCCGAATGAGTATGAACAAGTTGCCCCCAGTCGGCCAGGCATCCAACGCCACCCACGTAGCGAACCTCCCTGGCCCTGCTCAGAAGCGGCAGCCGCTCCTCTTCGCGCAAGCGCAAGACTTTGCCGCCGTTCTGGCGAAAGGCGTCTGCGATGCGGATGTGATTCTCGAGTAATCCAGTGGGGTGTCCCGTAGCAACCAGGAGCGTGCCCCCGTGTCCGGCGTGATCGGCGAGCCGGTGAGCGGCAGCGATGATCCCCGCGATGGTCTTGTCCGGGTCGATCACCTCGTCACATTCCACATCGGCGATATCGGCCGAACATCCCGTGAGCTCCGCAAGAAACCCCAACACCTCGCCGGCTGAATATCGTTCGAGACCTGACAGCCCGAACTCGTCCTCGGATCCACCTGCCAGTAGCGCATGGATCTTGGCGATGTTCTTAGCTCGCTGATGGCTTTGATGAGGCCCCGTTATGCCGGCAGAGATGAGGGCCGCACGCGCGGCTCCCAGAGATATCTGCGACATGGCCGCCATCCTAGGGGAGGCCAAACGTCCGTCCTGACGATGGTGGACGTCGAAGTCAGTGAACGCACGAGCCGGTTGACACGCCCGTCGAACGGGCACTTCCCTTCCTAACGTCTTTGACGATCGTGGAGCCTGTCAGCGCGTAGCCGATGTCTGCGTTAGTGGTTGAAGCTGCGAAGTCGACCCCCGCCACGCGACCATCCGGAACCACGAACGGTCCACCTGAGTCTCCTTGACGGATGGGGGTTCGCAACTCGTAGACCTCTCGAAACACATCGCGCTTTCCGTAGATGTCCTTCCCATGTGCGTCGAAGCGAGCTGAAACCGCGGCGCGGTGGGCTACGACGTGAGCGATGCCGCCGGGAAATCCGAGGGTCGCCCCCGGTGATCCCCGCTCGAGGTTGTGGGTGTCCAGCGGCAAGGAAGGGCCGGCGAGGCCGGTCGTCCTGATCACCGCGATGTCAATCTCGGGATCGAACAAGACGACAGTTCCTGTGTGGCGGCCCGACCGATCGTCGACAGCCACCGAGTCCCCGCCGGCGACGACATGAGCATTCGTTACGACTGCACCGGGAGCCGACACCCAACCGCTGCCGAGTTGCGTTCCTCCACATCCCGCGACCACCACGCGCACCGTCGACTTGGTAGCGCTCCGCACCGCTTGGCGAGCTTTCGCGTTAGAGGGAAGTCGCGGGGGAGGCCCGATGGCGCGCGGCAAACCGGCGAAGACCTGCGGAAAGCCAGAAGTATCGAGGTACTGACGCAAGTAGGCGAGAACGTCCGGCGGGTTCGGCAGGACATCGTTCGTCAAGGACAGGAGGCGCGAGCCCCGCAACGCTCGTGCGATCGCGCGCGACGGTCCCTGCACCAACAGCGACCCGATCAACCAGAACGAGACCAAGATCACCGCCACCCCAAACACGCTGCCCAGGAAAGAATCGGGGATCTTGAGCCTGGCTCGTCGTGCGAAAGCACCGAACCGCCGGCCGATGAGGTACCCGACGGTTTGACCGAGGGACAGGGCCACGAACACCACCGCAAGCGACACCACCGAACGCACCAAGGCTCCGGTCTGGGGAAGCCACGACACGACGTGAGGGCCGAGGTAGAGACCGGCCACGAGACCCCCGAACCCTCCCCCTAACTCGAAGATCTGTCCGAGCAGGCCGAGCCGCCACCCCCGGAAAGCAGCGAGCGCTGCAAGTACGACGACTACAAGGTCGACGATGTTCAATCGATGCCGAGGCCGGTTTGGATCGCGCGTATCGTCGCGAACCCGATAAGGAAAGCCGCGATCCCAAACACCAGCCATGGGATGTCCTTGAAACGATCTTTCTGCGCGTACCGGTGCGCGAATACCAGCACCACCACGGGGAAGATCAGTCCGTAGATGTAATGAAGCCACGACGGCCCATTGGAGTTCGGCCGGAAACCCATGAGAAACAGGATGATGCCCAGGACCGCCTGGATCCCCAGGGCCACCTGCATGACCGCCAGCAGGGACCAGAAGGCAGAGGCAGGGGGTTTGTTGCGCACGAGGGTGGCTCCGCTCCACACGGCAAGCACCAACCAACCAGTCGGGATCAAGTATGCGAAGTAGTGATGTAGCTGTGTCACGGCGCGGCAACGATAGCCGGGGGTCGCGGGTTCGCGTCTGGCCGCCCACGACGCTTGGCTGAATCTGGCGGGCGGCCGTCTACCGGGCGAGTGCCTCCAGCAGGGGCACACTTTGCTCCAACACCCGCGCTAGCGACCGCTCGAGCTGTGGTCGGTAACTCTTCGAAACGTCTGCCGAGGGAGGGTCTTGCAACCACTCCTCCGGGATCGCGTCGGCGGCTCCGCACATCTCGGCGAAGTGGATCGTCCAGATCCTGGGGACGATGACATCGAACTGGTAGCCCCCGCCGCCGGTGGCCACCCACCGCCCAGACGCGTACTCGTGTGCGGCGCCATGGAGGATTCGAGCCATCTTGGGGTAAGCAGGCATCGTCAGTCCCAGATTCGCCAGCGGATCGCCGAAATGGGTATCACCTCCGAGTTGGGTGACGAGCGCGTCCGGCCTGAAGGCATTCGCAACGCCCGAAATCACTTCCACCAAGGCCCAGAGATAATCGTCCTCGCCCGTGTAGGGCATCAGCGGAACGTTGACCGCGGTCCCGGCCCCCGCCCCCGCCCCCATCTCGTCCTCGAAGCCGGTTCCCGGATAGAGATAGTCCCCGGATTGGTGCATCGAGACCGTGCATACGCGCGGATCTTCATAGAAGATCCACTGCACGCCATCACCGTGATGGACGTCCACATCGATGTACATGACGCGCCAGTCGGGGCGCAGCTCAAGAAGTTTGGCGATCGCTATCGCCGGATCGTTGTAGACGCAGAACCCAGATGCCTCCCGCTTGCGAGCGTGATGAAGGCCCCCGGCAGGATTGAAAGCGTGCTCGGCGGTTCCCCTGGCGACTTCTTCGGCAGCAACCAGCGAAGCACCGGCGACGGCTGCGGTCGCCGCGTGCATATTGGCGAAGATGGGATCGTCCGTTGTCCCCAGGCCGAACTCGAGTCCGCGCGCGACAGGAAGCGAGCTCGCGTCGATCGCCTGGACAGTTTCTACGAACGCTGGATCGTGCACAGCGACGATTTCGGCGTCGCGTGCAGACCGAGACGCAACCTCACGCACATTCTGTCGTCGTGTGAGCCCGAGCTGCCGGATGTTGTCATAGGTGTGGAGCACGCGCTCGGGGCGAAGGGGGTGATTCTTGCCGAAGTCGTAGTTGAGCGCGGCCTCCTCGACGGAGACGAGAACCACCTGCCCGTCGCCAAGACAGCCCCGGGAGGCGATCCGATCCACGCGCCTGGGTGCTAGAGCTCGTCCATCTGGGCTCGTTGCAGCTTGCCGGAGAAGTCGATCCCCACGGTTTTCCACTCGGTGAACTCATCCATCGCCTGGGGTCCAGCTTCGCGATGACCGTTACCCGTGTTCTTCATGCCGCCGAAGGGAACCTGGATCTCGGCGCCGATCGTGGGGGCATTGACGTAGACCACGCCGAACTCGAGCTGCTGCACGGCTTTGAAGACGTTCGTGATGTTGTGCGTGTAGATCGCGCAGGACAATCCGTACTTGGTGCCATTGGCGACGGCGATGGCCTCCTCAACTGAGTCCACCTTCATGATGCCCGTCACGGGTCCGAAGATTTCTTCCTTGGCGATCCTCATCTCGGGAGTCATGTCGTCGAAGACCGTGGGGGCCAGGAAATAGCCGTTGGCATAGTCCCCACCGGTCAGCTCTTCGCCTCCGGTCAAAACCTTCGCGCCTTCTTGCTGCCCGACGGAGATGTACTCCAGCACCCGGTTCTTTTGTTGCTCATTGATCACGGGAGCAAGCTCCACGTCGGGGTCCAGGCCGTTCCCCACCTTCATCCCGCCCACGCGGTCCAAGAGCCGTTCGGTGAATTCAGAACGTACGTCATCGTGCACGATCAAACGCGACGTGGCGGTGCAGCGCTGGCCGGAGGTCGCGAAGGCGCCCCACGCAGATGCTTCCACGGCAAGGTCCAACTCGGCGTCTGGCATGACTATCAACGCGTTCTTGGACCCAAGCTCCAAAGAGCACCGCTTCATCGAACGGGCGCATCGCTCGTTGATGGCCCGACCCACGTCGAGCGAGCCGGTAAAGGAGATCGCGGCGACCGCGGGATGGTCTACCAGCGGCGCACCCGCATCTTCGCCGAAGCCGTTCACCAGGTTCAGCACACCGGGCGGGAGGCCCACCTCTCGGAACATGTCGACCAGCAGCGACGCGCACAGGGGAGTGTCCTCGGCGGGCTTGAAGACAGAGGTGCATCCCGACACGATCGCGGGTGCGATCTTCCACAGAGGGATAGCGATGGGAAAGTTCCACGGCGTGATCAGACCGACGACTCCGAGAGGATGGCGCACGGTCATATAGATCTTGTTCGGCAGCTCGGCCGGGATGGACTCGCCCATCGCCCGGCGTCCCTCGCCGGCCATGTAATGCGCGAAGTCGATCCCTTCCTGGACATCCGCCCGCGACTCCCTGACCGTCTTTCCCATCTCGCGGGTCATCACCTCGGAGAGCTCTTCTTTTCGCTCCTCGAGAAGAAGGGCAACCCTCAGCACGTAGTCGGCTCGCGTGGGGGCCGGGGTCTGCATCCACTCCGGATAGGCCTTCACCGCGGCCTGCACCGCACGGTCGACATCCGCTGCCGCTCCTCGCGCGAACGTGCCCAGCACCTCCGTTCTGTCGGCTGGGTTGCGGGACTCGAAGGTTTCGCCGGAGATCGAATCGACCCATTGGCCGTCTATGAAATTGCCGAAGTCGGTCCGCATGCTCATCTCCTCTGCGCACATATCTGGGGTTGCGCCCAGCATCCTAGAGGCCATTCCGGTTCCGGCACGATGTTTACGAAGGAGGGCCGCTGCCTATGATGGCGATGAAGATTCCGGACCCATCGAGGGAATCACCAGGCCAACAGGGGACGCCGATTTGGTAAGCCGGTCACTGCTTTGGGTTGCTGACAAACCCAAGATCGAACGCATCATCACCCATGGCCCTATCACCCAGCGGGTCGTAGCGCGCTTCGTCGCGGGCAACAAACTCGAGGACGCCATCTCCGCCATCCAAGAGCTGAATCCCAAGGGCATCGGAGGCATCCTGGACCTCCTGGGAGAGGGCGTCGTCGACCCGGCGGGGGCCCGAGCGGCAGCCGACCACTACATGGCCTCACTGAAAAGGATGACCGAAACACCCATCGACAGCACCGTGTCGGTCAAATTGACGCAACTGGGCTTGGCTTTCGACAAAGAGCAATGCATTCGCCATCTGAGGACGCTCGCAACCGAGGCTCGGGCGATCGGAAAGAGCTTGGAGATCGACATGGAGCAGTCTCACTATGTCGACGAGACCATCGAGGTCTATCGCGAGCTTCGGCCCGAATTCGAAGACATACGGCTGGCGATCCAGGCATACCTACGGCGCACTCTCTCGGATCTCGAGCGGATGCGAGACCTGCGACCCAAGATCCGCCTTGTGAAAGGGGCATACGCCGAGCCAGAAGACGTCGCCTTCCAGAAGAAGAGCGAGATCGACGCACAGTACCGGTTCCTCATCGACTGGCTCTTTCAGCACGGAACGGACCCCGCGATCGCCAGTCATGACGAGAAGCTGCTCGAGCATGCACGGGACGCCGCGCACCGCACGAGGGCCGGGGACCGGGGCTTCGAGATCCAGATGCTGTACGGCGTTCGCAGGCCGCTCCAAGAAGAACTGGCGCAGGACGGGCGCCGCGTGCGGGTCTACGTTCCTTTCGGCTCGGCTTGGTATCCGTACTTGATGCGACGCATAGCCGAAAGGCCGGCCAACCTCATCTTCTTTCTACGCTCGATGGTGCGCGGCTAGCGATCCCGGCTCGACCTCGTCACTCCTCGCCAAGCTCCGAGTGAGCGAATGCAGTCCTGCAACTAGACAGCGCACCCCACGCGTAGCCGAACCTCGCAAGAAAACGGAAAGAGGCCCCAGAAACTTTTGGTGTCGCCTCACCTCGTGCACTTCCCCACACACGAGACGCAACTTCACCTTGGCTTCTGGGGCCTAGCATTCCGAGCAACTGCAAACCCGATCGAAGATCGTTTTCTTAGCCGCTCGCAACGTGCGACAACATAGCCACCGCGACCGAACATCGTCAAGGAGACAACGGTGCAGGTAGACCGATATATCTCCTGCTCACAGTGCTACAAGTTTTCTTCGCGAGTTATCCGTTTTGGTGGCGCCGGATCAACACGTACACAACTCTGCCGATGACTCATTCACCAGACACTCATACAGTGCAAGCAATTCATCCGTTGCTCGTGTCCAGCTGAATCGCGCGGCAGCTCGTTCTGCTTCGAGGGAGAACCGCTTCCTCAACAAGGGATTCTGCAACAGCGACCGCAGTCGCACCGCGAACTGCGACGGAACCCTGTCTTCGAGGAGATAACCGGACCTGCCATCACCCACGATGTGGGAGAGTCCGCCAACAGACGTACCGACAACTGGGGTGCCACATGCCGCTGCCTCGAGGGCAACCAAACCAAACGATTCGGAGTGGGACACAACCACTGCAGCATCTGCCGCGCGATAGAAAACCGGCAACCGAGGGTGGGGTTGAGGGCCGGTAAACAACACGTTGTCCGCTATCCCCAACTCGTCGCGCAGATGTCTTAGCCTGACCATCTCCTCTTCGCCGGTCTGGCCGCTGGGCCCCCCCACGACCAACAAGCGCACAGGACGATCGAGCTGGGAAACCAACTTCGCCACTCCCCGTAAAGCAAGCTCGATGCCCTTTAGAGGTTGAACGCGGCCGACGTACAACAGGATCGCCTCGTCTCCTAGCCCTAGTTCGGCGCGCGCTGCTCCTTGATCGCCTGGAAAGAACGTCCCGTGGTCCACTCCCGGAAAGATCGTCTTAAGTCGGTCGTGAGCAGCGCCGTACAGACACGCGAGGTCCTGGAACTCTTCATCGGTCGAAGTGATCAGGACATCAGCAGATTCGACGACCTCTCCCTCTCCGAGGATGCGCGCCTCTGGCTCGGGTTGGTCTCCGGCGGCAAGGGACAGGTTCTTGACCAACCCAAGCGTGTGATTGGAGTGTACGAACGCGGCGTGCCACCGCCGGGCGAGAACTTTTCCGGCCAACCCTGACTGCCAGTAGTGTGAATGAACGACGTCGTAGGCAAGGCGCTGGCTCGCGGCGAACGCGGACACGCCCGCGGTGAAGTCCGGAAGATACCTGGTCAAGTCCTCCTTGGCTGCGTCAAACGGCCCTGCATCAACACAGATCACACGCACGCCGGGAAAAAGTTCGATGACGCGAGGTAGCTCTACCGTTCGGCGCGTATAGATATCGGTGCGAACCGAACGCTGCGCCAGTGCTTCGGCAGTCTGCCGCACGTAAACACTCATGCCGCCGGCATCTCCGGCTCCAGGCTCTGCGAGGGGCGACGAATGGTAAGAGATGAGCGCGATCCGGTTAAGGACGTTGCGAGGTTCGATGGCGAGATCCACGCTCACCTGGCCCCGGGATTCAAGAGCCGCACATTGTTCAAGGGCAGAGCTTGGGCACCCAGTTGGTACTTATAGCGCTCCGGCCCCCGCAGGAAATCGAACCAGTGCAATCCATCTTGGATGGAGCGCTGCACCAGCTGGGCAGCTAGCACCAGCCCCGGAGAGAGCCGGGCAGCGTCTGGCTCGTAAGCGGAGTTGTACAGGTAGAAAGTGTTGTCGAGTTCGAAGCTAAAGGTCGACGCCACTGCACGGTCACCTATCTCGAGCAAATCGAGCCGAAGCCATCCCCGTTCGTGGAAGAGCCGCGCGACGCGCTCGAAGAACGTAGCCATGTCCGGTCCCATGAAATGACCCTTGTGGCCTTCCGCGCCGCGGTGCATGTCTACGAACACCTGGAGATCGTTTGTCAGTGTTTCTTCGGTCGCCCCCCGGATGCTGGCTTCGGGATTCTCGCGAGCGAATCTGCGCATCTTGCGCCGGAGCTCGTGGCGGTCCTTGGATGCCAGACCGGCCAGGTACTCATCCCAATCAGACGGCAGGGGCAACAGCGCGGAGGTCTCTTCCTGCGATAGAGCGAAGTCCAGGCCGTGACGGTCTGCACTCTCCACGAGGTATTCGGCGAACCCGAACGGAACAAGCATGTTGTGAGCGTCGAACTCATCCCACTCGACTTCGTTCGTCTGTAACCAGGCAACTAACGCGTCGGCGACCTCTTCCCGGTCCTCCCGTGAGCAGATCGGTCCGAGGTAGTCCGTCAGGTCGATGCCGCCAACGAAGCGAAGCACGTGCCTGCCCTCTTCGCGTTTCCTGTAGAGAGGGGCGATCGCGGCGACCTCCGGCCCCCTTCGAACGAGAAGCACCAGTAGGTCCTTGCCAGTCTTGAACTCCTCCCACCAGAGCCGGTTCCACTCGGGGGTCGCAAATACGTGGCGGTTGGGGTCGAGCGACAGCAGCCGGCCCCATTCCGGCATGTCGAAGCAGGCGGCATCAGAGCGAACGCTGATATCCAAGGTCTTTGTCTCGGTCACAAGGTTCCCAACACGCAGGCGGCCCCCCACGTTCCCCGTCTCCCCACGACCGCTCTTCGGGGAGCGGTGCCCTTGGGAAGAGCGAGCACCTTACTCGCCTCCAGCAGGCCCGGCGGGGCCCTCCTTAGAGCAGAAACCAGGGTCGCCAGGTCCCGCGGCCACGCCGGTAACTAGTGCATCAGCACTACGGGTGTATGAGCCTAGATACGTTCTCTAGCGGTTCTGAGCGCACATCGTGACTGGTTACCTGAACTCGGTTACTAGAGCGGAGGTTTGACCAGACCTAAATCGAACACACGGAGGATCGTTTCTTGAGCCGTCGGAACGGATGGACGAGCGCTGCGGCGGTTGGGCTCCTGGTGTTCGTGGGAGGGTCCTCGCTGGTTCTCTATGCCCTTCTGGCGCAGCACCTCACTCCTACCTCGACGTTGGCTCGGCCTCACATCATGCGCGTCTCCAAAGCTTCGCCCAGCCCCGAGGGGTCCGGCGGGCGGGCGCGATCCAACGCCCCTGGCGACTCCTTCGGGAGGACCACCTCGGCTCCCTCCGGCGCTAGCTTCGGCCCCATCACGTCCGCCCTGGCGGTGGCCGCGCTGCTCGGTCCCTCGCCGTCAGGCGCTGCTAGCCCTGTCGCACCAGTGGAGGTCGCGGCTACAGCTTCGCCCGAGCCGGCAGCTGCGCCCACTCCCACTCCCACGCCGGTCCCGGATCCCACTGCCACCCCGCAGCCCGAGCCCAGCCCCACGACTGCCGAGCCCACCCCGGCGGCATCGACGATCCCGACCCCGGCACCGACGGATACGGCCCCCTCGCAAGCCGATTAGCCCGCGTAACCCCACTTAGCCGCGCGTAAAGGCCACTTAGCCCACGATCGCTCCGAGAGCGGTCACTCTGGCCGCCCTCGGCGAGGACCAAAAGGACGGGCCTCGGGAAACTGTCGCCAGCGAGCTAACAGGCCCGACGGCGATCTGGATCAGATAGAGGTCAACGGAGCACTTGCGAGGGATCAGCCTCGCCGCTGGTGTACCTGCGCACTATCTCGTCCTGGACCTTGTCCATCACTTCCTGCACCCGCTTCCGGCGCTGGGAAACCTTGCTCTCATGGTCCGCCAGCAACTTGATGATGGACTTCAACTCCTCCTCGGGTACGTCGGAGATACGCGCCAGAGCTTGCTCGCCGACGATCTCTTCGACGCGCCGCCGTTGCACATCCGCGTTCCGAGGGATCGACGCATCGGGGGCCCGGGATGGACGGCCTTCCTGCCTTGGCCCATCGCTTGCGAGGATCTGCGGCAAACGGTCGACCAAGCTTTCCTCGGTGCCGCCGTGGCGTCGTTCGATCTCGGCCGAGAGGATGTCTATGCGAGCTTGGCAGAGTCGCCGTTCGAACGACAATTCCATCTCGCCTTCGTGGCACTGGGCGCGCGCAGCCCGCAGTTGATCCATGGGCTTCTCCTCGATTCCAGCGAGAAAGCTCGGATCCTCGAGTTGCTCGACGAGGCGGCGCTGGTCTGGCATGGGTCCGAATCCTAGCCTTACGCGAGCTCGAGCAGCAGCCGGGCCTGGCCGGGCGTTGCGATCTCTCTGCCAGCCTCCCTCGCCATCGCGGCAACCCTGCCAATGAGTTCGGCATTCGAAGCCGCAACCCGCCCCCGCTCGTAGAAGAGCACGTCTTCGAAACCCGTGCGCACGTGTCCACCCTGCATGAGCGCGTCTCGAGTGACAGGAAGGTGGTTGCGCCCGATCCCTGTCGCACTCCATGTCGCGTGCTCGGGCAGCTTGGAGCTCAAGAAGCCGATCGCGTCGGGCCATGCCGGCATGCCACCAGGCACACCCAACACGAAGTCGTAATGGAGATGGTGGTCGGGTGAGTCTCGGTGCAGACGTTCCGCCCCGGCAACCATCCCGCTGTCGAAGATCTCGAATTCCGGCACTATGGACAGAGAACGCATGCGTTCGTAGAACCTGTGCACGAGATCTTTGGGGTTCCAGAACACTTCGTCGCCGAAATTCACGCTGCCTGGGGTAAGCGTGGCCATCTCGGGCTGGAGCTCCAGGGGGGCCGCGCGCGCTTCTTCGGTATCGCTTACCGCCCCCCCACTCGTGAACTGGACGATCAAGTCGGTGGCATCGTTTATGGCGTCGCGAGCAGACCGAAAGGTCTCGACATCCATCGTTGGCCGGCCAGAGCTGTCGCGAACGTGCAGGTGGTAGATCGATGCGCCGGCGGCCCGGCATGCAACAGCGTCGGCCGCAATCTCTTCGGGAGTGATGGGCAGGTTGGGCTGATCGTCGCGCGTCAGCTCGGCGCCTATCGCTGCCACCGTGATCATCACAGGTTCTATCGACCGGAGTCCGATCGCCCGAACATACGACGCCGCACGACAACGACTGCCGTGGCGCGACCTAAGATGGCTTTGCTGTGCGTGGCGTCGAGGACTACCTGGAAGAGATCAAGCGGCTAGAGGAAGAAGGCGACCGCATCACGGCCACGGTCGTCGCCGGCATCCTCGATGTCTCTCTGCCGTCCGCCTCAGAGATGCTCAAGCGCCTGGCTTCCGAGGGCTACTTGACCCGCGACCGGACCGGAACCATCTTGTTGACGCCTGAAGGTCGCCGTCTAGCCCACACCATCCTCCGCCGCCACCGTTTGATCGAATGCCTCTTGGTCCAGAAACTAGGTATGGCGTGGCACGAGGTTCACGTCGAAGCACATCGGATCGAGCATGCGATCTCGGCCCGGGTCGAGGAAGCCATGGCTCAAGCCTTGGACTACCCCGATCTCTGCCCCCATGGACATCCGATCTGCCCGGTCGACCTTCGCCGCCTCACGCGCCTAAGCCATCTCGACGCAGGCGCCTCCGGTGTGATCGCGCAGATATCGGAGAACGATGAAGTGCTTGCGTACCTGGACCAGATCGGCGTGCGACCGGGTGCCGAAATCAGCGTCAAGGATGTGGCGCCGCTCGAAGGACCTCTGACGATAGAGACGGAAGCTGGGATCACTCCACTCGGTCGTGAGCTTGCGTCGCTGGTCCGCATCGCTACCGATGTTTGAACAGTGACCCGTCCTTCCGCTTGACGTGCGAATCACCCCGAGCCACAGAACATCTGTCCTGACGCACGCCCGAATCGCTAACGCCTGGTGCGGGGAGAGAACTTCCCAGTAACGAACCTCAGTCGAGCGCGTCTGCCAGTCGCCGTCCGAGCACTACGCCTCCTCCGGCCGCCGCTAGGCCGATAAGAGAACGGGACGCGGGCAGACCCCGGCGCGCCATCAGCGTGTTGAGGGCATCGCCGGCATCCGAGAGTGCGCCCGCCTCGAGCCACCCCCGTACCGGGCTCTGTCGTTTGAGCGCGATCAACAGGCCCAGCCCCAACGCTGCGTCGCGAACTCCCAGGCTTCGGAGCCCCATCACTGCCGTGGTCCCGCTGATGTCCTCTCCCGTCCACACTTTGGCCGCCCATCGCGGAGCGAGGAACGCCAGCGCGCCGAAAGAGACACGAGCCCAGCCGAACAGTCTCGCTATCTCTTCGTCAGTCAGATCATCCATGTTCGAACGCCTTTCGCACTAGGTCATGGTCGTGAGGCCATGCAAAGTCGATCTCGTCCACCTCATCCTCGCTTATCCATCGCGCCTCTGCCACGTCGTCGTTCGGTTCCGGAACGCCCGACACGAAACGGGCGAGGAAGCCGAGCGCAAGCACCCACTCGTCCTCGTCGTAGACGTGCGGAACTGCCTGGACGAAATCGGCCTCTGACACCTCCACCTCGATGCCAAGCTCTTCTTGCACCTCGCGTTTGACGGCCGCGACGGGATCCTCGCGGAACTTAAGGAACCCACCGGGAAGATCGAAGCGGCCCTTCTCGGGGTCCCTGGCACGACGCACGACCAGAACCTTTTCCTCGTGTAGCACCGCACAGCCCGCAGTGGGGGCCGCGTTGCGATACCACGAGCGCTTGCACTGCGGGCAGGAACTGCCGCCCTCGGCATCCGGCTTTTCGAGATGGGAGCCACATGCCGGGCAGAAGCGGAACGGCTTCATCGTTCGCGGGACGGGGCCGCTCGTTTGCCCTGCTCAGCCTCGTGATAACGAGCCAGCACGAAGAGCAGATCCGAGACCCGGTTGAGATACCGGAGGATCTCGGGGTCGGGCACCAACCCGCCGCGGTCCATCGCAGCAGCCTGGCGTTCGGCCCGCCGCACGGTCGAGCGCGCCACATCCAGACCGGCAGAACCCATGGTCTCTCCGGGAAGGATGAACTCGTTGGGTAGAGGGTGTTGCTCGATCAGCTCATCGATCTCTTTTTCAGCCTGCAACGCCATATCGGGCGTGACCTTCGAGATCCCCTCCTGAAGCTTCGATTGGTTGTCCTCGGACGTAGCAAGCTGCGCGCCGACAACGAACATCTCTCGCTGGATCCTGATCACTATCTCTTCGACGCGAGGAGCCAACCCGCCCGCCCGCGCCAAACCGAGGGCGGAAACAGTCTCGTCCAGCGTGCCGTAAACGTTGGTGCGGACGTCATCCTTGGCAACCCGGCCCCCGTACAACAGACCAGTCGTGCCGTCGTCGCCCTTCTTCGTATAGATCTTCATCGCGCAGAGACTAGGGCTTGCTGCAGATTCAGAAGGAAGTAGTAGCGATCATGCTCTGGTTCCTGGCGAAGCGGATCCAGTTGGCGCCTTCGCCACGCCACGCGTCACGCAGCGTCACCGTGGCCGTTCCTAGTGCTGGTGTTGGTGCACGTGCGCGCCGTGCCCGTCGGCGGCCGGAGCGATCGGGATCAGCGGAAGCGAGATGCGTTTGGTCGGCTTGGGCCGAGGCGGAAGGAGGTTCACCAGCTCCTTAGTCGTTGTTTCGATGATCTGCGCAGCTTCGCTGTCTGGGGCTTGAAGCACGATCGGAGAGCCTGCGTCGGCCAGCTCCCGCAACTGTGGATCGATAGGTATCTGCCCGAGCAAAGGAACATGCAGTTTCTCCGCCAGGCTCGCGCCGCCCCCGCTGCCGAAGATCGGATAGGCGGTGCCGTCATCGCCGCGGAAGTAGGACATGTTCTCGACCACCCCAACGACGTTCAGACCAGTCTTCTCAGCCATGAAGCCCGCACGCTGGGCGACCTTCTCGGCGACCGCTTGCGGTGTGGTGACGATGACCATGTTGGCGCCGGGGAGGAACTGCGCTATCGAGATGGAGACGTCTCCGGTGCCGGGAGGAAGGTCGATGAGCAGATAGTCGGGCTCGTCCCAATGCACGTCGGTGAGGAACTGCTGGAGCGCTTTGTGCAGCATCGGCCCCCGCCACACCACGGGGTTGTCCTCGGCGGTGAACAGACCGATCGAGACGACCTTCACGCCGAACATCTCCGGGGGCATGATCATGTCGCCGACAACGGTGGGACGTTCGTGTATGCCGAGCATCCGTGGGATCGAGAAGCCCCACACATCCGCATCCAGCAAGCCGACCGTGTGGCCCAATTTGGCGAGCGCCGCGGCCAGGTTCACGGTAGTCGTGGACTTGCCAACGCCGCCCTTTCCCGAACCGACGGCGATGACCTGGGTCGGCGAATCGGATCGAGCGAAGGGGGCCGGAGTGTCTTTTCGCAGACCCCCGACGAGGGACTGACGTTCCTCATCGGTCATCGAGGTGAGCTCGACATTGACGTGAGTGATCTCGGGGAAGCGGTCCTTGAGCTTGGCCGGGATGACGTCCGTGAAGTAGGACTTCAGGGGGCAGCCCGCTATCGTCAGAGCTATCAGAACCGAGATCTCAGTTCCGTCGAAGGCGATCTTGCGGACCATATTTAGCTCGTTGAGGCCCCGGTGGAGCTCCGGGTCCTGGATCTCACCGAGAACCTGCGAGATCTGTTCCTGTGTGGGCATCGCCATGCCCCAAGGGTAAGGGACGCGCAGTGCCCCGCTGATCGCCAAAACCCAACGTGACAAAAGGCTTGCACTTCCGGCAAGAACGAGACTGTCCGATGGGCCGGGGGCTCTCTTCCGGGTCGGTCGAGGGCTACCTCCATAGCGGCTCTGTACCGGCTGCGGGGGCAGCGCCTACCCGGTCGCGGGCTTCCCAGCCGGCCCAGCCCACGGCTGGGACGGGCTGCTGCAGAGGCTTCCTCCGCAGGCGCTGCCTCCTCGCCGAGGGTGAGCCTTCCTTTGCCCCAGCGATCAGCGAACCGAAATGGCTTCTTTTCCCGAGAGAATTGCGCTAAGTGATGTTGGTGCTTTAGGCTCCCAATCATGAGAGGCCTGGAGCGGGGGTCGGCGGCGATCGGGGTGCTCGAGGATGGGCTCCGGCAGCGGATGTACTTGTTTATCAGGGAGCAGACCCATCCCGTGTCGAGAGACGAAGCAGCCGACGAGGTGGGAATCTCCCGCAAGTTAGCCGCATTCCACCTAGATAAGTTAGTGGAAAAGGGTCTCTTGAGAGCGAGCTACGCCCATCCGGTCGGACGGCCGCTGCATCGGGCGGGGCGCAGCTCGAAACTCTACGAACCATCGGACCTCCGTCTCGACTTCAGTCTGCCCGAACGCCGCTATGACCTGCTGGCAGAGGTGCTGGCCGAGGCCGTTTCCAGCGGCGGAGCCGAGGCGGTGGCCTGCGACATCGCGGGGCGGAAAGGCGCCTCCCTCGGACGCCACACTCCCAGATCCAGCGGCGAGCCAGCGTCTGACACCGCGGTGAAGCTTCTGGGCAAACACGGCTTCGAACCGATCCCAGATCTTCAAAGTGAGGGGATGTGGTTAAGGAACTGCCCCTTCCACGATGTGGCCAGACAGGCACCTGAGCTGGTGTGCCAGATGAACCTTGCTTTCATCCAAGGCGTACTTCAGGGTCTCGAAGCGACGGGCGTCCGCGCCGAACTGGACCCGGCCCCCGGGCGGTGCTGCATCAGGCTCGACTACGACCGGTGATGGCCAGGGCAATGACTACCCAGGGCAGACCGAGCGTCGAAACCACCTAGAGAGGAGTAGAGATGGCCAAATGGTTTTCGTGGGGACCGTCCCTGTCGTTCACGGGGCGCAAGTTCAAAGGACTGCGAGGCTTTGCCGGCAAGCCGGCCCATCCCCCGCTCACGGACTTTCCCGTCACCGCTTACATCCTGGCGGGCCTCTTCGACCTCGTCTCCTTCATCAAGGGGGATAACAGCAGGACCGCCACCGATTTCTTCCGCGCCGCCACCTACGTGATCATCGCGGGTGGTGCAGTCTCACTGCTCACTGCGCTCACGGGATTTTGGGACTGGTTGAAGTCCACCCCCAAGCACACGCAGGTCTGGCGCACCGCCAACTCGCACATGGCGATCATGTTGACCACCACCCTCATCGTCATCATCGACATCATCTTGCGGCTCGCTTACTGGGACCACGGCTATGCCGATTTGTCGGTCTTGATCCTGTCGCTGCTCGCGCTGGCGTTGGTCTCCACGGGTGCCGCATACGGGGGTTCGTTGGTCTACGAGTACGGCTTCAACGTCGAGAACGCCGGCGACCTACCGCAGTATCACGAGTCCGAGACCGATATCTATCCCGCCCAGAAGGGCTCATAGCAACAGATCCAAGGCGTGTGGGATCAGGCTAACGGTTGCCTGATCCCACTCGCCGATGTAGTCGCCATCCACCTCCACCGGGAGAGGTGAAACGGCTCGCAGCTCTACCGATCTCACATCGTGGTGATAGGTGCTGACGGGCCAGGAAACGTGTGACCGAGAAACGAAGAGTGACCACGCGAGACGCGGGATCGTACCCAGGCCGATGCGGCTTAGTCCGAACGCGTCGAGTCCTTTGTCGAGTTGAACCTCGGGAAAAACGTCGACCGCGTGGCTGCCAAAGTAGGTGAACGGCCCTGCGTTGGCGCAGAGGGCGAGTAGGACCTTGGTCTCTTCGCCGCCATCGACCGCCATCGAGATCGTCGGCGCTGCTCCCCGGTAGCGCAGTGCGGTTGCTACCGCCTGTTGCAGGAAGAAGAGATGGCGCTGCCGCCGCTTCCGGTCTGGACGCGTTTCGACGGAACGGATCACCTCCGCGTCGAGCCCCATCCCGGCTCCGAAGAGGAAGAACCGCTGCCCGATACTGCCGACGTTTATGCGTCTTCTAGCTCCCGAATCGATACGCGCCGCCAGCAACGCGCACGCCTCTCGCACATCGGCGGGCATGCCGATCGCTCGAGCCATCACGTTAGTGGTCCCGGCCGGGACGATTCCCAACGAGACTTCGCTGTGCACGAGTGCTTGGGCTACTTCGTTGACTGTGCCGTCGCCCCCGAGAGCGAGCACTGCATAGAAGCCGTCATCGACCGCTGTGCGCGCCAATCTGGTCGCATCGTTACGCGCCCCCGTCTCTGCAACTTGCAGAGTGAAATCTCCGACCAGTGCGAGGGTAGCTTCTTTCAAAGCGTGACCTCTCGCTCCCCCCGCGGTGGGATTGGCGATCAGGGCGACCTTCTTCATAGCCCGAGTATTCTGCGCGCCCGTGGAATTCGAGCTACGCCACCATTTCCCTGCCTCCATCGCCGAGGTGGCACGGGTGATCCTCGACCGCAACTACCAAGAATCGCTGGACGCGATCGGTCCGCTGAAGAGCCGTACCGTCCTCTCGCAAGAGGAGAGGGAAGGCTCCGTCGTACGGCGGGTTCGCTGCGTTCTGGATGCCAAGTTCGCAGGACCCGCCAAAGGGATCCTCGGTGCCGCTGATCCCGCGTGGATAGAGGAATCGACCTGGTTGCCCGAGGAGACGTCATGGAGATGGACGATCGTTCCCGAGGTAGCCGCCGCCCTTATCTCGGCGCACGGCGCCATGTCGCTGTACCCGGCCGGACAGGACACCACCCGTGTTGTCTCCGGAGAAGTCTCAGTAAACGTTCCATTTATAGGGGGAAAGGTCGAGCAAGCAATCGTTGACGGCATCTGGAACGCTTACAACGAGGAAGCCGAGCGACTGGCCCGCTGGTTGACGGAGCCGCACAGCTGAGATCTGTGAATCGAAGGCATCGCCTCGAGATTGCCCTCAGCAACGCAACCACACTCCAACGGTTAACGAGGTTGTAACACCTCTGAAATAAGCGCGACATAGCCCCCCGATAACCTGCTCGCAGACGGTAGCGGATCAGCAGATTCTGACGGTAGGGAGGGCTCATGAGTGCAAGTGCATCCGAAGTTCTGAAGCTGGGCAAGGACAGCGGCGCGCAGTTCTTCGACATCCGTTTCTCCGATCTGCCCGGGCTGATGCAGCACTTCTCGCTGCCGTTCGACCAGGTCAAAGAAAAGGATTTCGAAGACGGCTTCGGCTTCGACGGCTCTTCGATCCGAGGGTTCCAGGAGATCCAGGAATCAGACATGATCCTGGTTCCCGACACCGACACGGCCGTTATGGACCCGTTCCGCACGCATCCCACCCTCACGATCCACGCTTTCGTCAAAGATCCTGTGACCGGCGAGTTCTACACCCGCGACCCGCGCTACATCGCACGCAAAGCCGAGGACTACCTGAAGGGAACCGGCGTTGCCGACACCGCGTATTTCGGTCCCGAAGCCGAGTTCTACATCTTCGACTCGATCAGGTTCGATCAGAACCAGCACTCGGCGTATCACTACATCGGTGCGGTCGAAGGAGTGTGGAACTCGGGGGCCGAGGAAGAAGGACGCAACCTCGGCTACAAACCGCGCTACAAAGAGGGCTACTTCCCCGTACCTCCGATGGATCACTATCAGGACATGCGCAGCGAGATGGTCCTGGTCCTGCGCGATATGGGGATCCCCGTCGAGGTGCACCACCACGAAGTGGGTACCGCCGGCCAGGCCGAGATCGATCTTGGATTCGCGCCCCTGCTGCAGATGGCCGACCGGTTGATGCTCTACAAGTACGCCGTCAAGAGCGTTGCCTTAACCCATGGCAAGACAGTCACGTTCATGCCTAAGCCGATCTTCCAGGACAACGGTTCGGGCATGCACGTCCACCAATCGCTGTGGAAGGAAGACGAGCCCTTGATGTTCGACGAGCTCGGATACGCCCAGCTCTCGGACACTGCGCGTTGGTATATCGGGGGCCTCTTGGAGCACGCGCCGGCACTGCTAGCCCTGTGTGCGCCTACTACCAACTCTTACAAGCGATTGGTCCCCGGTTACGAAGCTCCAGTCAACCTCGTCTATTCCCAGCGGAACCGCTCGGCGGCAGTCCGCATCCCGTTGTATTCGAAGTCACCAAAGGCCAAGCGGATCGAATTTCGCTGTCCGGACCCGTCGTGCAATCCCTACCTCGCCTTCTCTGCACTGCTTATGGCGGGCATGGACGGCATCAAGAACAAAGTCGAGCCTCCCGAGCCGGTCGACAGGGACCTCTATGACTTGCCTCCCGAGGAATTGGCGGCGGTCCCGCAAGTTCCCGGGTCGCTCAACGAAGCTCTCGACGCGTTAGAGGCCGACCACGACTTCCTTCTCGATGGCGGCGTGTTCACGCAGGACGTGATCGACCACTGGATCGATTACAAGCGGATTCACGAGGTTGACGAGCTGCGGCTGCGGCCGCATCCGTGGGAGTTCTATCTCTACTACGACATCTAGATCGATTCAGCCGTAGATCAAAGGCTCTGCGATCTTGCGGGCTCTGCGCGTGATGCGGAGGTAAGCCTCTTCCAGCTCTTGGCGGGGTTGTGAGGAGTAGCCGAGTGCTACGCCCAGTGCTTCGAGGTCTTCAGGCTTGGCCGGTAACACGTCGGTGGGCCGGCCGGCCATAAAGAACAGCCTGTTGCGGAGCTTGGCGATGAAGCGATAGGCGTCTGCTAGCAGAGCTGCGTCAGCGCCTGCGATCAGCATGCTCGTTCCCAGGGAGCGGAGTGCCTCGAGCGTGCGGGTGGCCTGAACCTCAGGGTGATCGTGACCGGAACGCAGCTGAGCGAGCTGCACCGCGAATTCGATATCTGAGGCTCCGCCCGGCCCCATCTTCATGTCCCGCTTGGGATCGGAGCCGCGCGCGACACGTTCCTTCTCCATACGTGCTTTCAGATGCCGGATCTGTCGGAGATCCGCCTCGGAAAGAGTGGCCGGGTAGGCAATATCTCTTGCCTCTATAAGGAAGCGGTCACCGAGCGCGCGATCACCGGCAACCGTCCGAGCCTTGACGAGCGCTTGACGCTCCCAGGGTTGCGCCCATCGCCGGTAGTACTCGAGGAAGGAGGCGAGGGATCGGACCAGCGGGCCCGCTCTGCCCTCGGGCCGGATGCTGGGATCGATCCGGAAGGCCTGACCCTCGGGGGTCACCTCGCCGATAGCCCGCAGCAGTGCCCCTGCAACCCCATCGGGATCCGGGGCTGAATCATCGTGTACGAACATGACGTCGAGGTCAGAGGGATAGTTGAGCTCGCGTCCGCCCAACTTTCCCATTCCGATGATCGCGAACCCCTCTCCGTGCCCATCGAGGGCCGCCTCCAGACACGCCTCCGCGAGATCCGACAGAGCGATTCCCGTCTGCTCGACATCGATCACGCCGGAGATATCTGCCACCGAGATGCCGAACAACTCGCGACGCTTGAACCTGCGCAGACCGTCGAGCTTGTTGCCGGGCTCTCGCCATGCTAGCGAGCCGATCGCCTCCTTCCCGAGACGGTCGCGGTCTTTCGGACGCGGAGGGCCGTCGCGGTCCGCTACTGCGGCAAGTTCTTCCGGAGCGTGGATCAGGATGTCACCGAGAAGAGTGCCGCTTCCCAGCACGTGCGCCAGGACCGCGATGGCCGGCGGGTTGTCCCGCAGCGTCCCCAACAGGTCGATCCGGCGGTCAAGCGCGTCTCCCAAGCGCAAGAACGAGAACAGTCCCTCGTCGGGCAGCGGGGCGGACGCCACGCTGCGCAGGAAAGGTGGCGAGAGAACGCGCAGGAGTTTGGCGCGCCGAGAGGTCCCGGCCACCAGTTGGTGCAGAGTCCTTGCCGCCCGTGGAACGTCGCGGAACCCCAGCACCCGAAGCCTCTCCTCCAGCGCGGCCTCGGACATCCTGGCCGAACGCGCGTTGCCTAGAGATTCGATCATCGGTCGATAGAAGAGCCTGTCGAAACGCGCGCGTGTGTCCGAGAGGACGCCGGCATGAACGGTCTCGAAACCCGTTGTCGCACTGGCCGCAGGGGTGTCCTTGAATCCAAGACTCCTGGCGAGGCGAGCACGGCCCACCTCGTCGGTCGGCAGGTGATGGACCTGACGCTCTTGCCAGAGCTGCAGACGGTGCTCGATGGTCCTCAGCCACCGGTAGGCAACCTGCAGGGCGGCTCCGTCCTCCTCCGCTATGTAGCCCCCTTGCATGAGCGCCTGAAGCGCAGGCATCGTCGCCCGGTCTCGGACCGATGGATCACTCCCCCCATGGACGAGCTGGAGTAGCTGAACCGAGAACTCGATGTCACGGATCCCTCCCGGACCTAACTTCACGTCGTTTGCCTCCGAAGTCTTGGAGCGCCGCGACGATCGAGCGGCGTGACTCTCCAGACGTGCCTTCATCCTTCGGATCTCGGAGACGCGTTCCTCACCGACGCTTTCTGGATACACGAGCGGATCGACAGCCTCGACTAGGGCCGCTCCTATCCGTTCGTTGCCCGCCGCTGGGCGCGCCTTGATCAGTGCTTGGAACTCCCAGGGTTTAGCCCAGCGTTGGTAATACTCCGTGTAACCCTCCAGGGTGCGAAGCAGCGGACCGCTGCGTCCTTCTGGACGAAGGTTCGCGTCGATGCGATACGCCTGTCCTTCGGGAGCCATCCCTCCGAGTTCATGGAGAAGCCGCTCAGCACTCTTCGCGTTGGTCAACGCGCCGGTTTCCACGACGAACATCACGTCGATGTCGGACGCGTAGTTCAGCTCTCGTCCTCCGAGCTTCCCCATACCGATGATCGCCATGTCGGCGGGGGCGCCTACGTGTTGCAGCGCGATCGTCAAGCTGGCATCGGCAAGATCGGAGAGGGCCGCGATCACAGTTTCGAGCGACGCGTCGCCGCTGACATCGCTCGCCGCGATAGCCGCAAGCTGGCGCCGTTTCTCTCGCCTCACCTCGCGCATGCCATCTGCTGAGTAGGCGCCGTGCAATATCTTCACGTAACCCGCGCGGTCGCGCAGAGGATCCTCTTGCTCGAGCAGCTCAAGAACTTTCTGATCGCGGTCCAGCAGTTGAGCAAGCGTCTTGCTGGCGCTACCAAGCGCCGCCAGGCGAGCCTCCATCAAGCTCACCGGGCCCCTCATTGATTCGCAGGCCGGAGCCGGCCCTTATCAGACTGCCTTTGCCAAGGCTTTATGGCCGCCACACAAAATTCCACCCGATTTCTTCGCGCTCTCCCCCCTAGGAGCACTTCGCCTCCTTGCCTAGGGTCCCCGGGGTGCCGAGGCAGGCTACGGCGCCGTGCAAACGGGACAAATCGGATGAGGAGGTGGGAATCACGGGTAGCAGGCTATGTCTTCGGTTTCTGAAATTTCTGGCCCTCGGATCTCTGGGGGCGTTCATTTTGACGGTGGGGAATGTGGCTTCGGCTCACACATTCAGCAATTGGCACCAGGAACGACTGCACATCAAGCACCGAGCTAAGCGTGAACTGGGTGCTCCCTTCGTTTACGGCGGCACCACTCCTAAGGGCTTCGACTGCTCGGGATTCACGCGCTGGACCTTCCACAACAATGGCGCGGACCTTCCGCATTCTGCCGCGCTTCAGTTCAAGCTCGGACATCGCTACGGTTTCAAGCGGATCTGGAAGAAGAAGCACCTCAAGAAAGCCGACCTCGTCTTCTTCAACACGAGCGGCTCCGGCGTTAGCCATGCGGGCATCTACATAGGTCATGGGAAGTTCATCTCGGCGACATCGTCGAGTGGCGTGCACATCGACTCGGTGTACGACCGCTACTACTGGGGCCGGCGCTTCGTGGGAGCCACGAGGGTTCCCGCAACGAGGCACTACAACCTGGACGGCACCGTGAACAATGCGAACGGTGGCTTACACAACGCGGCCTAGAGGACCGGCAGGTACCTAGCGGTCTCGTAAGGGGACACGTATCCCTTGTACTCGTCCCATTCGGCTCGCTTGTTCCGGAGAAGATACTCGAACACCTGCTCACCGAGAGCTTCGGCAACCAACTCCGAGTTCTCCATCTCGCGAAGCGCGTCGTTAAGATCATCGGGCAGCTTGTCGATCCCTCTGGCACGCCGCTCGCTGTCGCTCATCTCGTGGATGTTGTCGGTCGCTTCCTCGGGAAGCTCATAGCCCTCGTCGATCCCCTTGAGACCGGCCGCAAGCATGAGGGAGAAAGCCAAATAAGGATTACAAGCAGGATCCGGCGACCGGAGCTCGATGCGGGTGGATTGGTCCTTGCGCGGCTTGTACATGGGAACGCGGATCAACGCCGACCGGTTGTGGCGTCCCCAACACACGTACACGGGGGCTTCTTGCACAGGATAGCCGCGCCCTACGATCAACCGCTTGTAGGAGTTCACCCACTGGTTGGTTACCGCCGTGATCTCACGGGCGTGCACGAGTAGCCCGGCGATGAAAGCCTTAGCGACTTTGGACAAGTGGTACTCCTCGGCAGAATCGAAGAAGGCGTTCTGATCTCCCTCGAACAACGACATGTGGGTGTGCATGCCTGACCCGGACAGATCCGTTGTGGGCTTTGGCATGAAGGTCGCGTACATTCCCCGTTCCGCAGCGATCTGCTTTACGACGTTACGAAAAGTGATCACCGAGTCCGCCATGGTGAGGGCATCCGCGTGCCGAAGATCGATCTCGTGTTGCGACGGGGACACTTCATGATGCGAGAACTCGACGGGGATCCCCAGACGCTCTAGAACCGAGATCGTGTCCCTACGCAGCTCCTGGGTGGCATCGGCGGGAGTGAGATCGAAGTATCCGCCCGCGTCGATCGGCGAAGCGCTTCCGGCATCCTTGAAGACGAAGAACTCCATCTCGGGGTGCACATAGAAGGTGAAGCCGCGTTCCGCTGCCTTGTCCAAGTTCCGCCGTAGGACGAACCGGGGATCGCCCCAGAAAGGACGGCCGTCCGGGCTGTGGATGTCGCAGAACATCCGGGCCACTCCGCCCTCGGCGTTGTCGGGGGCCGAGGGACTGATCTGAAAGGTTCCCGCGTCCGGACGCGCCAGCATGTCCGACTCCTGAACCCTGGCGAAACCTTCGATCGCCGAGCCATCGAAGCCGATCCCCTCATCGAATGCCGGCTCAAGCTCTTCGGAGGTCACCGCGAACGACTTCAGGAACCCGAGAACATCGGTGAACCACAACCACACCAGGCGAATGCCCCGCTCTTCGACGGTTCGCAGTACGTATTCCTCTTGGCGCTCCATGTCTCGGGAGCCTAGGGGGTGTTGGTTTCGGGCAGGTTACGAAGCGCACGCTGCAACTACGCTTAAGTCATGATCCGTGTGGCGCTAGCGCAGATGAACCTGACTGTAGGGGACATCGAAGGGAACGCTGAGCGCTTGATGTCCGCTGTGGCGTCGGCGGCATCCCAGGGGGCCCAGGTGGTGGCCACGCCCGAGTTGGGTGTCACCGGATATCCGCCTGAGGATCTCCTCATGAAGCGTTCGTTCCTCGATGCGAACCTCGATGCGGTGCAGACGATCGCTCATTCGTCGGGTGATGTCGTGTCCATCATCGGTTTCGTCGACAGAGAGGATGACCGCCTCTTCAACGCGGCAGCGATCTGTCAATCCGGAAAACTGCTCGCTGTCTATCACAAGCACCTTCTTCCCAACTATGGCGTGTTCGACGAGGACCGCTACTTCCATCCCGGACGGGAGCACGTCTTGATTGAGACTGACTCGGGCGTTATCGGGGTGTGCGTCTGCGAAGACGCGTGGAGCGCCCGAGGGCCGGTAGTGGTTCAAGGAGATGCCGGAGCTCAAGTGGTCGTCAACATCAACGCATCACCATTCCACAAGAACAAAGGGGTGGAGCGCGCGCGGATGCTGTGCGATCGGGCGCGGCGGGCGCGAGCTTCGATCGTTTACGTCAACATGGTCGGGGGCCAGGACGAGCTCGTCTTCGACGGCGGCTCGCTGGTGATCTCGCCCGAGGGTGAAGTATTGACACGGCTCCCGCAGTTCCGAGAACAGCTCACGGTTGTCGATGTGCCGTTGGGTTCGACGGCAGAGGCTGTTGGCCACGTGCGCAGGTTGCGAACAGAGCTACCTCAACTGGGTGACCGCGCGCCCACACCGGTGCTCGAACCGGAGCCTGTCGCCGACAAGGAGTTATACGAAGGGTTGACGTTGGGGCTTGCCGACTACGTTCGCAAGAACGGCTTCACCGACGTGATAGTCGGACTATCGGGCGGGATCGACTCGAGCCTCACCGCGGTCATCGCCGTTGACGCCGTCGGACCCGAGCACGTCCTCGGTCTCTCGATGCCTTCCGAGTTCTCGTCATCGCACTCGGTCGACGACGCGATAGAACTGGCTTCGAACCTACAGATCGATCTGTTGAAGGTCCCGATCGCTGACATCTATCACTCGTACTTGCAGGTATTACAGCAGGGGTTCGGCGACGCGGAGACGGGCATCGCCGAAGAGAACCTACAGGCGCGCGTACGCGGCAACCTCCTTATGGCCGCGTCGAATCGGTACGGTCACCTAGTACTTGCTACCGGCAATAAGTCGGAGATGGCGTGCGGCTACTCGACGCTGTATGGCGATATGGCCGGCGGCTTCGCTCTCTTGAAGGACGTATTCAAGACCGAGGTCTACTCAGTGGCACGCTATCGGAACGGGATCGAGCAGGTGATCCCTGAAAACGTCCTGACCAAGCCGCCGTCGGCGGAGCTGCGGCCCGGGCAGGAGGATGCCGACTCGTTACCTCCCTACGACGTGCTCGATCCGATCCTCGAGGCGTACATAGAACGTGATGCAGGAGTTGCCGACATAGTCGGCAAGGGATTCGACGCCGGTACCGTCACGAAGGTCATCGCGCTGGTCGACCGAGCCGAGTACAAACGTCGTCAAGCTCCCCCCGGTCCCAAGATGACCTCGAAAGCGTTCGGTCGCGACCGAAGGCTGCCCATCACGAATCGCTGGCGCGAGGGGGGTCCTTTCGAGTTTCCGGAGCGTTCGGTAGGCGAGAGGCCCGCCACCTGATGGTCTGGACGCTGATGCTCCTGTCCGATCAGAGTCAAGACGTTCGTGACCTGCTTCCGTCCTTCCCGCTCGGACCTTATGGACTCTTGCACGCACCACTCAAGACCACGACTGCAGAGGATCTGATCGCCAGCCACCCGGACGTGCTGCTGATCGATGGAACGGTGGATCTGGGTGCGGCCGAGGAAGCTACGCGGAGGTTGTCTCTGGCGTGGCAGATAAGCCTGCCTCCACTCATCGTGCTGCTCAACGAGGACACCGCGGAACGATTTCGCTTCGAGTCGGGGGCTGACGACTTCCTTCTCGTCGACGCCTCGACGGTTGAGATCTCTGCCCGTCTCGCCCTCGTTGCTCGACGCACCGGTCGTGGAGACGAGCCGACGGTGCTGAAGATCGGCGACGTGACGGTCAATCCCGAGAACTACCAGGTGTACGTGCGCGGCCGTCCTCTCGATCTGACCTACAAAGAGTTCGAGCTACTGAAGTTCATGGCGCAGCGTCCGGGCAGGGTGTGCGATCGCGATCTGTTGCTACGTGAGGTGTGGGGCTATGACTATTACGGCGGCACCCGCACGGTCGACGTTCACATCCGTCGTCTGCGTGCGAAGCTGGGGGCCGAGCACGAAGCCTTGATCGAAACCATCAGGAACGTGGGATACAGGCTCGTTCCGCGCTGAGGGTGTCTGCGTGGCCCAGGTGGTGTGCATAAGCCGCCACCTTGTTGCATGATTGCCCCATGACCGGTTACCAATGGCTCTTAGCTCTACACATCCTCTCCGTCGTGGTGTGGGTTGGCGGAGCCGTCACCATGCAGATCCTGGCCGTTCGAGCCGCCGGCTCGAACGATCCAGCGAGGATGGCTGCCTTTGGTGGAGATACGGAGTGGATCGGACTTCACGTCTACATGCCGGCGTCGATCCTCGCCCTCATCAGTGGCATAGCACTGGTCTTGAACGGGCACTGGGGATGGGGGCACTCCTGGATCGTGTTCGGGATCTTCGGAATCCTGTTCTCAGCCATCGTGGGAGCCACATTTCTTGGCCCGGAAGCGGGCCGGATCAAGAAGCTGATCGAAGAGCACGGACCAACCGCTCCTGCAGTGCGCGACCGCATGAACCGGGTCTTCCTGGTGTCGCGCATCGAGCTGGTGATTCTGCTATTGGTGGTCGCAGACATGGCGTTGAAACCAGGCTCGTAAGAACCGCTAGGCGGCACTTGTCCGCAGGGCCCCTGAAGGCGGCTGCCTATACTGCGCGTTCTCGCCGCTCGCTATCAAGCGGGGCCGCTAGCTCATCTGGTAGAGCACCGGACTTTTAATCCGGCGGGCAGGGTTCGAGTCCCTGGCGGCCCACTCTCGCGCCTACCCGTTGGCGGTGGGCGCTGGCCAACGCTTCCTCGAACTGGAATCACCACGGCCACTCAGTCGAGACAGAACTCGTTGCCCTCGATGTCCTGCATCACGAGGCACGACTCGTTGTCGTCATCGGCAGGCAGTAGTCGCACGCGAACCGCGCCGAGCGGGACCAGTCGTGCGCATTCGGCCTCAAGTGCGGCCAGGCGCTCTTCACCCACGAGCCCCGTGCCGGCTCGCACGTCAAGATGCAGTCGATTCTTGACGACCTTGCCTTCTGGGACGCGCTGGAAGAACAGTCGCGGGCCCACACCTGTGGGATCAATGCATGCGAACGCTGACCCCTGATGCTCAGGCGGCAGCGCGCGATCGAAGTCGTCCCAAGTAGCAAACCCCTCCGGTGGCGGCGGTACAACGTACCCCAACACCTCGCACCAGAACCGAGCGACGCGCTCAGGTTCTGCGCAGTCGAAGGTAACTTGGATCTGCTTGACCGACGCCATCGGTCCACCATAGACGCGCGACCCAGCTATCGCCGCGCGGGTCGCGGTCTCGCGGGAATGGGTTGGTGATCCGCTCGGGGTCGGGTTCACTGAGGGCGCCCCGTAGAGGTCACCGTGATGCCACGGTTCGCCGAAGGCTAATCGAAACCGGTAGCGTTCCTGAGCTGGCGATGGAAGAAGGAGGTCTGATGATCAAGAGAATTGGCATCACCGCTTTGTTGGTGGTTTTGGTAGTTAGCACTCTTGGGAGTGTGCCGTCCGAAGCCTCTTTTCGCCGGAGCCCGTGCCGCGGCACCAGGCCTCCCAGACAGTGGAATCACGTTGTTTGGATCGTGATGGAGAACCATTCCTACGACGAGATCATCGGATCCAACGCAGCGCCGTATATAAATCGTCTGGCAGGGAAATGCGGGCTTGCTGCCAACTTTCATGCGATCACTCACCCGAGCCTGCCCAATTACATCGCCATGACGTCGGGCCGCACCCACGGGATCGCTGATGACCAAGCGCCGAGTGCGCACCGGTTGCGCGGCAAGAGCATCTTCTCGCAGCTCCATGGCGACTGGCGCTCTCTGGAAGAGTCCATGCCGTCCAGGTGCGCGCTTTCCAGCTCCGGCACCTATGCGGTGAAGCACAATCCCGCCGCCTACTACATCCGTATCCGGCCAGCTTGCAGAAGGCGAGACGTTCCGTACCACCTGGGGGGCCGACTTAATATCTCGGCCCGCTTCACCTTTGTCACGCCCAACCTCTGTAATGACATGCATGACTGCTCAGTTGCTACCGGAGATGCGTGGCTCAAGAGGTTCATGGCGAAACTCCTGAGGAAGCGGCGTTATCAAAGGGGCAGGACTGCAGTTTTCATCACTTTTGACGAGGCCCTCGACGGTTCTGCAGGGAACCACATACCCACGATCGTGGTCGCTCCCTCCGTACATCCGGGTAAGAGGTCGGCCGCCAGGTTCACGCTCTATTCGCTCTTGAGAACAACCGAAAGCATGTTGAATCTGAGCCGGTTGAGCCGTGCCGCGCACGCACGCGGGATGCGGGGCCGCTTTAACCTCTAGAGCCTGTGGCTGAATCACATCGGGAGTGCTCGGCCGGCGAGGGCGAATAGCTTCCTCCTCCTGCCCGGGAGGGGGTAGCGCAGCTACGGAGTCCTGGCTGTCGACCGGGCCGCTCGAGTGGGTATGCCGCACGTTGAGTCTTGAGCGCCCCAAACCCCTATGGTGGACCGACCGCCTTGACAGATGCTGAAAGGAGAAGCTGCCAATGGAGTGGTCCCCCGGTGCGTTCGTCACCAAAGGCTCGACCCGGGAATGGGAAGCCGATCCCGAGGTGCCCGGAAGCGAGATGCATCAGCTGGTGCGCGCCGACGGGCTGTGGGCCGGGTTTACGCGCTTCACGAGTGTGGACGGTCCGGTCACATGGACGCCGGAGCAGCGAGAGGTCGCGTTGGTCCTCGAGGGATCGGTACGAATCGAGATCGAGGATGCCGGCGCAGTCGAGCTTGAGACCGGCGATGTGTTCTCGCTACCGCCCGGCGTGGAGACGACCTGGCACATCAAGACACCGTTCCAGGAGATGTGGGTACTAGCGTGCGACTGACCGATCCAGAGGGCAAGCTACGACCCGCGATATGGGTTAGCCGACGGCGATAGAGCCGTCACCCTCCCCTGATGTCCTGGAAGCACGGAGCGCGGCTATCATCCGGTGGCGTGAGCGCGACGATCGCCATAGTCCCAGCGGGAGCCGACCGCATAGATGAGCTCGTCGATTTCTGGTTGCTGCTTCACGCCTTCCAGGGAGCGACATCGGTTCCGATGCCTGGGCTCCCTCTTCGAACGGACTCTGACACCGGTCCCCTGGTTCGAGACCAGTATCTTGAATGGTTGTCTCAGCCAGACTCTTTCGCCTTCTTTGCCGAGGTCGATGACAAAGCAGTGGGCTACATCATCGGCTTCGTTCAAGAGCCTAGCGAGATATGGGACACCGGCCGGATCGGACACATCGATAGCTTCTTGGTTCTTACCGAAATGCGTGGGCGTGGGGTTGGCCGTCTCCTGATGAAAGCTGCTTATGACCACATGCGCCGCGTGGGGGTCACGACGGTCGGGCTTGTCGTCTTCCCGACCAATGAAGGAGCGCGTCGGTTCTACGATCACGAGGGATTTACTCCGAGCATGCTTCACATGTACCGAACGGTCCCTAACTCACCTCAGTAGTCGACCGCACTGCAGAACGAGTTGGAGCCGGGGAGCGCTGTCGTCGAAGCGACTTGTTTCCCCTCTGGCATCTTCTTGTCAACCTAGCCAAAAACGGCCTCGCGGGAGGACAGCAGAGGCAAATCCCGGAAAAATCTCTAGGCGGCAGTGCCCCCTACGGGCGCCCCTCAGCGTTCCCCCGCCCGCACGTTCGGTTGAGTTTTTCCTTGTTTCGACCGATGAACGCGAATGGCCTATCTCTGGGCCCGTCTATCGCAGGGGGGATCCACCATGCGCATGAGAACATTCGCGCCTCACATCCTGATGGTTGCACTTGTTGCTTCGAGTGTGGGGATCTCGGCCCAAGCAGCGACGCGGGCCTCAAGCCAGGTTTCTACGGCAAGCTCCATCACACTGACTGACGCCTATGTGTCAGCGACCGCTGCCAAACTCTATTGGTCGGGTGCAACGGGCCCGCAGATTCGACTGTTTCGCAACGGCGCATTGTTAACGCGCACGGCCAATGATGGTGTGCAGCAAGTAGCACCCGGCAACGGAACGTGGACGTTCAAGATATGCGAGACGGCTGCGAACGGCGGAGCCTGTAGCGCGACGGTCTCTATAGTTTTCCCGCAGCCCTCGCCCTCGCCCTCGCCCTCTCCCTCACCGTCCCCTTCACCCTCACCTTCTCCGTCCCCCTCTCCTTCTCCTTCTCCGTCCCCGTCCCCCTCTCCTTCTCCGTCCCCGTCGCCGTCGCCGTCGCCGTCGCCGACCGCAACGAACACCCCACCAGCGGCCGCCGGCTATTTTGATCTGGTGCAGGGCACGACCACTAACTTGCCTTCAGGCAGCGATTGTGCGACGCAAGTCCACCGATCGACATGGGAACCTCGGCCCGAGAACACCGCACAGAATCATGCGATGCCCGATGCGACGGGGGTGCACAACTCGCTCGAGTCGCGTCCTCGCGCTACCGATGGGACCTACAACTCACTTTGGGATACGTGGTTGATACCACGGGTCGATGGCCAATTCTCTGGCACCACTGATGAGATCATTCAGTGGGCAGCCTGTAAGTGGGGCCTATCCGACAACCTGATCCGTTCAGTGGCTGTGAGGGAGTCGACCTGGTTCCAGGGACTGCACTACACGGATGGACAGTGCTACTGGAACCGAGGCTGCGGTGACGCAATCTCGTCCGCTGATTCTTCAACGCAGGTGTTCTGTGATGGGCTTGCGACGTTTGGTCATGACTATCAGACAGACGCCAACTCAACTGCGGGACCATACCCGTGGTCTACCCCGAAACAGGGGATGTGTCCCAAGACGTTCTCGATCTTGGGTGAGATGGCCTGGTGGAGCCCCACGTGGGGATACAACTATGCCGGCAACCAGGACGGCACCTTCCCGTTCAGTCGAGACTCCACCGCTTTTGCCGCGGATTTCTACGGCTCACAGATACGCGGTTGCTACAACGGCTATCAGTGGGAGCTTGGCAGCGCCTATAAGAGCGCTCCCAACGATCTCTGGGGCTGCGTCGGTGCCTGGTATTCGGGCAGCTGGCACGACAGCGCCGGCGATGCCTATGCCGGCAGAGTGCAGACAGAGCTCTCCAACCACACCTGGCTGCAATCGTCCTTCGGTCCGAACACGGGTCAATATCAATGCGATGCCGTTAAGGGCTGCCCCAAGTAGAAGCCATATGCGTGGGTTGGAGTCTCTGGCATCCGATTCCTCCCGACCTGAGCCGTTTCAGGGCGACGTCGTCGGCATCGTCTCGTGAGGTTGAGCGCAAATGGAGATTTGCGAGACTTCACGCACCGACGTTCGTCATACGCACAGCTACGTATGGGAAATCTTTGTCACCTCAGCGAAGATGGCCCAGAGGCAACGTCGGGGACCAACGGCTTGGGACAATTCTTGCGCCCTTCCGTTGTGAAGGCCCCGATGCTGCCTTCCATTTTTCCATCGCCAGACGAAGGGCGAGCTGGCGCCTAGGAGTCACAGGCTCACTCGAAATCAACTCCAGCGACGGATCAGACATCTATCATCGGTGCATGGCGAATGATGCTCACGAGAAAAGTCGCGCACTCTGGGACCAGATGGCGCCAGGATGGGAGCGCACTCGGGACTACATGTTGAAGAGCACCGGCCATGTCTCCGAGTGGCTGGTCGAGAACATGCGTCCTCACCAGGGCGACGTCATCCTGGATCTAGCCGGAGGCCCTGGAGATAACGGCTTCCTTGCCGCGGCGCGCGTTGGCCCATCCGGCAGGGTGATCGAGACCGACTTCGCTCCCCAGATGGTGGAGATCGCGCGCCGACGAGCTGCCGAGCTTGGGCTTCAGCAGGTCGAGACGCGCACCCTCAATGCCGAGAAGATGGACCTCGGTGACGACAGCGTCGACGGCATCATCTGTCGGTGGGGCTTCATGTTGATGCTTGAGCCGCACTCTGCTCTCGAGGAATGCAGGCGAGTTCTGAAGGAGGGTCGTCGCCTCGCCCTGTCTGTATGGGCGGGGCCAGAGAAGAACCCGTGGGTCACGATCACCGGAATGACGATGAGGGAGCTGGGATACGAAACGGCCGGCGACCCGTTCGGGCCTGGCGGAATCTTCTCGATGGCTCAGCCCGGTACGGTTGAGACAATGCTTAGAGATAGCGGCTTCACCGATGTCGCGATCGAGGAGATGGCGGTGGATTGGAGACACGACTCTTCCGACGAGGCGTGGGACTTCATGACGCAGGTCGCCGGCCCCATCGCCGCCCTCGTTAAGGAGCTGCCGGCCGACGAGCTCGAGACGCTGCGCAACGCACTGAAGAAAAAGGTAGAGACGTTCCGGACCGACACCGGTATCACGCTCCCGGGCGTAACGATCACCGCCTCTGCGTCCTAGCCCGGGCGTCGATCGCTCCCTAGACCATTGAGGCAAGAACGCGTCGCCGGGGCTCAGTCGCCGCTGCTTTCTGTCGATTAGGAAGGGGGGCACCTCTGGCGGGGGCCCTTTCGATAGCCGAAGGAGAGCCGGTGCGCAGATTGAGATTGTCTGCACACATCCTCATCGCTCTCTTTGCACTTTCTAGTCTGACGATGTGTCAAACCGCCACGGAAAAGGTGCTTTCGTCTGCGACGCCACCGTGCACCCCTCAGCCGTCCTGCCGCCCGCCGGTATCGACCTCCTCCGCGCCAGTAGCAGCCGGGTATTTCAGTCTGGTTCAGGGAGTCGCCTCTAGGAGTTTGCCGAGCGGTTCTACCTGCGCGCTGCGCGTGCACCGCTCAACTTGGGAGCCGCGACCCGAGAATTACACCCAGAACCACAGCAAACCTGATGCAACGGCCGTTCACAACTCACTGAAATCGCGGCCTCGAACCTCGGACGGTACCTACAAGTCCCCATGGGATTCATGGCTGCTGCCTCGCGTCGGGGGCCAGTTCACCGGAACCACCGACGAGATACTCCAGTGGGCAGCGTGTAAGTGGGGATTGCCCGACAACCTGCTGCGCGCCGTAGCGGTGCGAGAATCAACCTGGTTTCAAGGTCTGCACTTCGCCGACGGCTCCTGCTATTGGAATCGCGGCTGCGGGGATGCATTCCCGGCCCCCGACAAGCCGTCGCAAATTTATTGCGACGGCCTAGCGAAGTTCGGGCACGACTACCAAACCGAGACTCGGTCCACGGTCGGTCCTTCTCCCTACAAACCACAAGCGGGTATGTGTCCCAAGACGTTCTCGATCCTCGGGATCATGTCGTGGTGGAGTCCTTCATGGGGATTCAACTGGGCCGGCAATCAGAACGGAGCCTTTCCGTTCAGCCGCGACTCGACAGCATTCGCGGCCGACTATTACGCCGCAGAGATCAGGGGCTGCTACAACGGCTGGCAGGGCACCGCCCACTTCACTGCGGGTGACCTCTGGGGCTGCGTGGGTATCTGGTTCTCCGGAACATGGCACGACTCAGCCGCCGACGAATACGCGAGCCGGGTAAGAACCGAGCTCGCCAACCACACGTGGCTTCAGGCAAGCTTCGGCCCCCACACGGGTCAGTATCAGTGTGATCCGGTCAAAGGCTGCCCGCAGTAGAGGCCCAGTTGCACCCGGTTGCACACCCGCATCCGAGATCCGCAGCGCCGCGCCTAACCGTTCGGCGTAAGCACCAATTTGCCTCGCACGTGCCTGGAGGTAAGGCGCGCGAGCGCCTCGACAGCCTGGTCCAGCGGCAGCGTCTCGATGTCGGGATCGCGCAATCGCCCCTCTGAACGTGCCGTCACGAGATGATCGAGCCGCTCGTTCGTAACGACTGCCATGACGTTCTGCCCGGTGACCTCGCGTGCCGATAAGTCCATCTCATCTACCGTCCCCACGCACGAAGCAACGCGGCCCCCCGCATTGAGGTGCGCCAAGGCGCTTGCCAATTCCTCCTTGTCCCCGACCATGTCAGCTATCGCGTCGATCCCCTCCGCAAACCGGTTTGCTATCGCCTCGCCTACGTCCTCGGCGCTGTAGTCGATCACGTCTTCTGCTCCGAGCGAACGCACATAGTCGGCATTCTCCGCCCGGGAGACACCGATGACGCGGGCTCCGCGCTGCGCAGCAAGTTGAACGAAGTAGCTTCCAACGCCACCCGTGGTACCGATCGCAAGAATGACCTGTCCTTCCACCGGCTCCAATGCGTTTAACAGCATGAGAGCAGTAACACCGGCCGTCGGGATGGCCGCTGCGCTCTCATGCGGAACTCCGTCAGGCTTGGAGGCGATTGACCCGCTCGACATCGTTGTGTACTCCGCATAGGTACCCTCACCGAAGTAAGGCTTTCCGGACGCTCCAAAGACGGAGTCGCCGACGCTCCACTCCGTGACATCCGTTCCGACGGCATCGATGGTTCCTGATGCATCGATCCCCGGCACAAGTGGAAAGCGATGCTCCAACATGTCCTTCAGGTATCCCTGAAGGATGGCGTTATCGACGGGGTTCGTTCCTGTAGCTTCCACGCGGATCCGGACCTCCCCAGGTCCCGGTTCGCGCACGGGGAGGTCACGAACCGTGCCGGCCTCGCCGAAAGCTTCTGTCGCGTATGCCCTCATGCTTCACCTCGATCTACTCGTCTCCAACCGGCGGGAAATCCCTACCGGCCCGACCTTCTCCAGCCAAAGATGCTGCCCTTCTCTGCCGCGCTCGGGAAAGCAGAATCAGGGACTGAAACCGAGGATGACCTCAGCTTGTTCCGGTGATGGGGGATGAGAAGATGCGGCCATGGCTGATCCGCAGGCACAAACCCTCTTCGAAGAGGTTGCCTCTTACGCCAACGGCTTCCTGCAGGAGCTTCCACAAAGGCCAGTACGGCCTTCGGCCACACTCGAAGAGATGCGAGACGCGTTGGACAAGCCACTGCCAGAGGATGGGATGGAGGCCGGCATGCTCATCAAAGAGCTGACCGTAGCTGCCGAACCAGGTCTTCTGGCGACGCCTTCCGGCCGCTTCTTCGGCTTTGTCATCGGCGGATCGATGCCTGCGACCGTGGCAGCAGATTGGCTGACCTCGGTCTGGGACCAGAACGCCGGCCTTTACGTCGCCTCACCGGCGGCAGCCGTCGCGGAAGAGGTGGCGGGCAGGTGGCTCAAAGAGCTGCTCGGATTGCCGCCTGGTTCGTCTTTCGGCTTCGTCACCGGTGGTCAGATGGCCAACTTCACCTGCCTGGCAGCCGCACGTCATCACGTACTCGGCGCGATCGGCTGGGACGTACAGCGAAAGGGCTTGCACGGCGCGCCCTCAGTCCGGGTACTTGCCAACGCGACACGTCATGACACCATCGACCGATCGCTTCGCTACTTGGGCATAGGCACGGACTCCATCATCCCCGTGGCATCCGACGATCATGGCCGGATGATCGAGGACGAGCTACGGCGGGCTCTGGAAGCTTCCGAGGGCCCCACGATCGTGTGCGCTCAGGCAGGCAACGTGAACTCCGGGGCGTGTGACTCTTTGGCTAAGGTCTGTGCGCTCGCTCATGAAGGTAGCGCGTGGGTGCATGTGGATGGAGCATTCGGTTTGTGGGCAGCAGTAAGTCCGACCCGACAACATCTCGTTGAAGGCATCGAACTCGCCGACTCGTGGGCTACCGATGCGCACAAGTGGTTGAACGTCCCATATGACTCGGGACTCGCATTTTGCGCTCATCCAGAGTCTCATCGAGCTGCGATGAGCGTCCACGCGAGCTACCTGATCCATGCCGAGGGAAGTGAGCGGGATTCGATGGACTGGAATCCCGAGTTCTCCCGCCGTGCACGTAGCTTCCCGGTCTATGCGGCTATCGCAAGTCTCGGACGCGCAGGCGTAACAGAGATGGTCGATCGGTGCTGCGACCTCGCCCAGCATTTCGCCCAGCTCCTTGCAGAGGATGCAGGAGTCGACGTACTGAACGATGTAGTCCTGAATCAGGTGCTCGTGCGTTTCCTAGCCGACAATGGCGATCACGATGGCAAGACGAGAGCAGTGGTCAGAGGAGTCCAGGAAGAAGGAACCTGCTGGATGTCCGGCACAACCTGGCAAGACATGGCGGCGATGCGCATCTCCGTTTCAAACTGGTCGACTACGAAACAAGACGTCGAAGCTTCAGCTGCTGCCGTCCTGCGGGTCGCGCACTCGACCTGATCCACTGGGCAACTTCGGTTGGGGTTGCATTGCTCCCAGCAATCCGATAGAAGGGAAAAAGAGCAGATCAATGGGCCGCCGCATAAGTATGCGTCGACCTCCGATAGAAGGGAGTTTCTACATGCCTCTCTACATGGACGTGCACAACATCGAGGGAGGTGTCGGGGTCGATGACGTGGCCAAAGCCCACCAGGCCGACCTCGAGATCCAAGGGGAACATGGCGTTCATTACCTCAAGTACTGGGTCGACGAAGCGGCCGGAAAGATCTTCTGCCTGGTCGACGCGCCGGATGCCGAATCCGCCAACATCGTCCACCGCGACGCCCACGGGCTGGTTGCAGACGAGATCCACGAGGTCAAAGAGGGCATCTAGCTTCACGCAGACTCTGGAGGCCTACGCATCCTCCGCGTCGCCGTCTGAGGCTGTCCGTACATCCCGAAGCACTACCGCGGTCAGGATCGCGATGGCGATCGTGGCACCCGCGGCGACGACCGACGTCACCTGCAGCCCGCGGATGAAAGAAGCTCGCGCCGCTGCCAGCAACCTTGCGCCCAGTTCGTGGGGTAGTCGTCCGGCCAATGACAACGCGCCGCCGAGAGTGCCCCGGGCCGCCCCCGAGATCCGTGAGGGGATGCTCGATGGGATCGCAACAGCCAGTGCCCTGCGGTAAACGGCGGCTCCGATGCTTCCAAGGATCGCGATGCCGAGCGCCCCGCCCAGTTCCGCACTGGTTTCAGATATCGCCGACGCCGCGCCGGCCCGCTCCGCTGGTGCTGTTCCCACGATCAGGTCGGTCGCCAAGGTGAATGCGGGAGCTATCCCAAAGAACAAGATCAGCGATGCGATCACGAGAGTTGTCAGGTCCGAAGTCGTGTTGACAAGGGCGAGTACCCCGAGCCCAACAGCCGATAGCAGCAGGCCGCCCGCTATCACGAAACCGGGGCGGATCCGGCGCACGAGACCCGGCGACAACATGGAACCGAGGATGAGGGCCCCCGAGGACGGCACCGTCCACAACCCCGCCCGCAGCGGCGACAACCCGAGGACGAGCTGCAGGTACTGCGCGATGAAGAGGAACGCTCCGTATGCTGCAAACAAGGCCACTAGGTTCGTTGCCAGAGACGCGCCGAACGCCGGGACGCGGAATAATCGTGGATCGATCAGTGGGTCCGCTAACTCGCCCTGACGACGGACGAAGATGACGCCGCCGATGATTCCGGCGACGATCGAGAGCGTGGATGCTGGATCGATGTTGCCCTCCGCGATCTGCTTGACTCCGTAGATGACTGCCAATACGGCGACCAGGGACAGGGCTGCGCTTAACAAGTCCGGTAAGCCGGCGGCCGGATCTCTGAATTCTGGGAGCAAAAGCGGTCCGAGCACGAGCAACAGAACCATGATGGGCACCCCAGCGAGGAATGCCGCGCCCCACCAAAAGTGCTCTAGCAACAATCCGCCCACAAGGGGGCCGATCGCTCCACCGGCCGAAAAACTGGACGCCCACACGCCCACGGCAAAGGTGCGCTGGCGGGAGTCGAGGAACATGTTGCGGATGAGAGACAGTGTCGAGGGTGAAAGTGTCGCTCCCGCGATACCGAGAAGAGCTCGTGCAGCGATCAGCATTGCTGCGCTTGTTGAGAATGCAGCGAAGACTGACGCGGCGCTGAAAGCCGCAGCACCGATCAAAAGAAGCCGGCGTCGCCCGATGCGATCGCCGAGCGAGCCCATGGTGATCAAAGACCCGGCAATCAGAAAACCATAGATGTCGGTGATCCACAGAAGTTGCGAGCTACTGGGCAGCAGATCCTTGCTAAGAGAAGGGACCGCCAGGTAGAGCACGTCTAGGTCCATCGTGACGAGCAAGCACGGTAAGGCGAGGACGGCGAGACCAATCCACTCCTTGCGGCCGGCCCGAGGCGCCGAGAGCGTCTTCATCTGGAGGTTATAGCCTGCACTACCACTTTCAGTAACAGGGCCACCAAGTAAGAGCTGGCTTCAACGCAGTCCTCGGTAGACGGCTAGGTAACTCTCGCGCTGACGTTCCCATGAAAGGTACTGTTCCACCCGTGCCCGCCCGACCGCTCCCATATAGGTTCGGCGATCCGGGTCATCGAGAAGCTCGGCGATCCGGTCGGCTAACGCATCTGTGTCTCCCGGAGGTGCGTACAGGGCCGCGGCTTCCGCCATCCTCTTAGTCTCGAGCAGGTCGAATGCGACGAAGGGAACCTGAAAGGCCATATATTCCATCCCCTTCACGGGAGTGACCTCCTCTTGCAGATTCGTGTCGATCCCAAGATCGGCCTTCGCCAGGTATTCGTTCACCGTCTCGTCCTCCAGCCAACCCGTGAATGTGACCCACTCGTCCAGATCGAGAGCCGTGCTCAGGCGTTCGAGGTCGCCGAGGGACTCTCCCGCTCCGACCAGAACGAAGTGACAATCTCGCCTTCCCCGACGATGCACGAGCTCGTTCGCCACCTGAAGGACGAGGTCCACGTGATCTTGGGGTCCCATGACGCCTAGCCAGCAGCACATGAGAGATGGCTTTTCAGCCGCATCTCCTCGGGCCAAAGCCGGTAACGCGGCGAGCATCGGTCCATTCCCCACCACCGAGACCTGGTCATCACGCTTGCTTCCGCGCTCTTTGATGGTCTGCCGCAGGGACTCGTTGACACAAATGATGTGATCGGCCGATCGGTACGACATGCGCTCGAGTCTGCGCAGAGCCGTCAGCAGGGAGCTGTCGGTGCCCCCGAAGCGATCAAGAAACACTTCAGGTGAGAGGTCACGTTGATCGACTACGAACTTCCGTCGGACGAGCTTGAAGGGGATGGCGAGGGCGAAATAGATATCGGGCGGACAACATGCCTGGATCACGTCGAACCTGTATCGGAAGAATGCAAGAAGCGACATCGCTGCCGCCATGACGAAGGACAACGAATACTCGACGAAGAAGCCAAGCTTGCCCGGCAGCTCGGGAGGAGGACGGTGCTCGAGCAGGCGAAGGTTGGGGACGTTGCGATAGGGGTCGTTGCGAAAACTGCGTCTGCAGATGACGCACACTTCGTGGCCCTCATCCAGAAGGGACTGCACCTGTTTCTTGACACGATGGTCGCTGCCGAGGGGCAAGCTCTCGACTATCAGCAGGATGCGAAGGCGACGACGAGAAGCCGTCACCTCAGGGTTGTGACGGCTGGCGACCAACAGCAGGTGCATCAGAGTGGCTCGTGACTGATGCATGCCCCCACGCCCCTAGGGCCAGTAGCGCAAAGAGCAGATCGGCCGATCCTCTATAGGTTAAGTGTGGATCCAGGATCATAAGTATCCCCACCACCACCAAACCAACCAATGCTGCGGTGGCTGCCGCGCCGATCGCGTCGTTGTGTCGGCGGACCGTCTCATTCATCGTTCGCACGCCGTTCCACACGAAATATAGGTAGCTGATGAGAAATGGGATGCCACCGGCCCAGAGTAGCCAGGTGTATCCACTCTCGATCCAGACGAACCCGGTGACTTGCGTGGCGACTGGAACCCTCGCGGTAGGACGCAGCCCAAGGATGAAGTTGTAATGGGAGGATAGCTGCGGCCAGAAATACGTCCTTAGATTGGCCAAGCGCGTGACCCAGCTGATAGGCCACCCCGCGGAATTGCTGAACCCGATCAAGCGCTTCTGGATGACGGACCTTAGGAAAGTTGCAGCACCCAGCCCTACGGGCGTCAACGCCAGTATGGGGGCAACCCTCCCACTGAGGAAAGCGATCGTCACGGCGCCAAAAGCGAGGCCCAACACTCCTGAGAACTCACCCGCCCCGAAAGTGCCGGCGACGAGGATCCCCACAAGGATCCACAGAGCCTTTCGATGATTGGAACCGCGCAGCAGCAAACCGGCCGCGATCGCCAGATTGAAGATCATGAGATCGGCGACAGCGATGGGAAGAGCAAGGGTCGAACTGCCGCGGCCCAGATCAAGAGCACCCGTATTGCCAAAGTTGTTGTAATAGGTGGCCAGCAGATTCGAAACACCGAACAGCCCCAACGACTGGACGATCGCGATGATGCCAACGAGGGCACCGGCCACCATCGAGATCCATAAACAGCGCCGGATATCACCTTCCGAGGCCACGCTCCTTCGTATCAGCAGATAGATCCCGTAGTACTTCCAGATCGTGAGCGCGTATAGAACGTCGTCTTGAGTGATGGTCATTCCTCGAGCCACCATCCACAAGAGAGGTACCACCGAGCTCACAACCGCCATGATGAAGATTGAATGACTCACTCGGATCGCTCCCGGCGACAGCTCCCGCTTCGGGCAGGTCCCTATCAATACGGCGCCGAGAAGCCCGATTCCAAGTACCAGATCGAGCGCCTCACTGGGGCGCAGAACGGGTATCACACTCCCTCTATCGATCCCCGCCAGCAGCGGCGTCAGGGCCAGCAGGAAGAAGGCGGCAAGCGGCGGATAGAGAGTCACTGCTATCACCAGTACCGACGCGGCCACGCCACCAAGGACCAGAATGATGGGCACGCCCGTAACTAACGGTCCGAGGAGCAGCGCTCCTGCGATCGCCAGCATGGCAGGACCCCAGAGCCGAAGCGTGGGCAGGCCCAACAATGCTTCCAGCCGCGCGCGCGGCCCAGTCCGGCTGACAACACTCCCCTGCCACATACGAGCCGCCTACGCGTTGCGATCGAAGGGTCGCACCGACGCGAGCACAGCGACCGATAGAACGGACATCATGTCGAAGTCCGGTGCAGGAATCGAACCATCACACGCTTGAAGGAGCCGATCTCCGGGGCTCCCCAGCGGCTCTGCAGCCCGAGGAACACCAGAGCTCCTGCGATCGCCGCAGTAACTGTAGCGAGCCCGGATGCAGGCGCGCCTGAAGGAAGTGCTTTGGTGACACCGACGGCGATCAAGATCATCGGTACGGCCATTACCAGCGATGCAGCGATCGTGTGCAGAACTGAGTTGATGCAATCAGAGGGAACCGTGAAACCACTGAAATTCCTGCACAGATGGAGCGCTCCCACAGTCGCCGCTACGGAAAGAGACAGTCCGAGTGCTATCAGTACGGCGGGACCGTGCAGGGTCATAGCGATCGCCATGCCCACGAAAGAGATGGCGACCCTCAACACCATGGAGCGTAGGGGGGGTCGCACGTCGTTTCGAGCGTAGAACGCGTAGGTGCCTAAGATGAACACCGTGTCCCCGGCGATGCCCAGACCCAGCGTCGCTAACGACACCGTGATCAACGTCATGCCTGCTGTGGTGTGGAGATGACCGAATGAAAGTACACGCGCCAAGGGACGCGCCAGGATGACGTAGGCGGTTGCCACCGGGATGGTAAGGAACAGGGCCGAGGAAAGGCTGCGACTGAGCTCGCGCTGAAACGCTGCCGGATCCGCTCGGTGGAAGGCTCGAGCCAACAAGGGCAAACAAGCGCGCGCGATCGGCCATGTTGCTACGGCGGCAGGCAGGAAAAAGAAGTTGAGAGCAAGCTGAAAGGCGACCAGGCCCCCGGGGACGCGGTTCGCTACGATCATGACGACGAAGATCTGAAGTGCGGTTAAACCTGTGTAGGCCAGAGTGACGCGGACCCGGCTCATGATCTCGCGCACATCGGGGTCATTCCAGGCCACTCTTGGGACGAGGTTTATCCCCGCTCGGTGCGCCCCCCACCACTGACAACCCGCGTGGACGGCAACAGAGGCCGTCGTTCCGATACCCAAGAACAGCAACCTGCTCGTACCGATGTTCGAAAGGCTGGTGCTGGTACCGAAGATCAGTGCACTGCTGATAAGGGTGGTGATGATTCCGATGTTTTCGAGAGCTGGTGCCCCCGCGGCTAACGCAAATCGTCCGCGGGCATTCATCACGGCCGCACCTGTGCCTGCGATCGCGTAGAGGACCACCTGAGGAAGAAACATCATCAGCAGTAGCAAGCCCACATGGCGTTGCGCTCGAGCAATCGACGCGTTTGCCACCCCTGCAGAAAGCAGACGTACGATGAGTGGACCGCATAGAACTCCGAGCACACATATCCCAGCTGCGCCGAGCATCAGCGTGCCCAAGAACCCGCTGGCCAGTCGCTGTGCGTCCCTATGACTCTTTCCGTCCAGGCAGCGCACGAGCGGTGGTACCAGGAGAGAGGCGAAGAGTGATCCGGCCAGGAACTGGTAATACATGAGATTCGGCAGAGCGTTCGTTGCCTGGTAGGTGTTACCTAGGTAGGTCGCGCCCAACACGGCCCCGATCGTGATCACCTTGCCGACTCCGGTGAGGCGACTGATGATCGTCCATACCGAGCCGGAGAGCGTGTTGCCAACCAACGAGCTCGGCGCCGGGGAGCGACCCGCCTTGCCATCGGATGTGGCTACGGAATTGCGGCCGCCATTCGGATGTGGATGTGGCGCAACCGTCGGCGAGACGGAGACATCTTCCCTGCCGGATTCAACTGGCGCTACAGAACGCCGCGACATGGCGTCACGCACCTTTGAAAACAGCATGGCGCGGCAGTTGAAGCAGGCGATCGGTTGACGCCAACCACCCGGAGATCTTCAACGAGCTCCATTGCCCATCACTATCGTCGGGATCGTCTTCAGGAGGATCTTCAGGTACAGCCGCAGACTCTGACGGCGAACGAACTCGAGATCCAAGTCGAGACCCCTCGTAACACTCACTCTGTTTCGGCCGCTGACCTGCCACAGGCCCGTCATCCCCGGCCGAACGAGAAAGCGTGCCGCGTAGATCGGATCGAACAGTTCGACCTCCCAGGACAGCGCCGGCCGAGGTCCGACAAGGGACATGTCGGCGCACAACACGTTGATGAGTTGCGGCAGTTCGTCGAGGCTCAAGCGCCGCAGGATGCGTCCAACGCTAGTCACGCGTGGGTCGCGTTCGAGCTTATATATCCGGTTGTTGCCTTCAGGCTCGAGGCCCATCAGTAGATTAGTGACATACAACCGATGAACAGAGTCATCGTTGTTCTCTTTCATGGTCCGGAACTTGAGCAACTCGAAGGGCCTGCCTTGAAATCCAACTCGCATCTGCCTGAACAAGGCTGGCCCCGGACTGGACAAACGAACCGCTAGCGCGATGAGCAACATGAGTGGAGAAAGCAACACAAGCATGATCGACGACAGCAGGACATCAAGGATCCGGTACTGCTTCAAGATCGCCGACACAGGGGATGCACTGCTACCAGGAGTGGGCACCATCCTGAGGGCTTCGTGTACAGGTCTCGTGCCACTTGTCCCAGGCGCGTCATGCCCGCGCGGCAACTCCTCCTCATCCCGGTTCGCATCGTTGAAGCTCTTAGACATCGCCCAGAACTTCCCCAAGGTCAGAGCAAACCCTTGCGATCTGCCGTGGGGTGATACTGGGGAACAGGGGAAGAGAGAGAACTTCATTGGCAGCGATCTCGGCCACCGGCAAGGACTCTGCGTGATGGCTATAGAAACTCATGAAGTGCAGAGGTGTCGGATAGTGGATGTCGGTTTGAATGTTGCGCTGTAGCAGCTCGCCCTGGACACGGCCTCGGTCCGGCACTCTTATGACGTTCTGGTGATAGACGCTCCGTGATTGCTCCGCTGTTGGCACGAGCAAGCCGGCACGTTCGGCCAAGCAGTCGGCGTAGACCGCGATCGCTTGCCTTCTCGCTTCGTTCCATCCGTCAAGATGAGGGAGTTTGGTAGAAAGCACGACAGCCTGAAGCGCGTCCAAGCGGCTGTTCCGCCCCGCAGAGTCGTGCGCGTACTTGGAAGAGGTGGAGCGGCCATGGTTGCTGAGGCTGCGTATCCTTGCTGCGAGAGCTACATCGTCTGTGACGACGGCTCCCGCGTCTCCGTAGGCCCCGAGGTTCTTGCCGGGATAGAAGCTGAAGCATCCGGCGTGCCCGAAAGATGCTGCTTTGCGGCCGTCCCATGTTGCTCCATGTGCCTGTGCTGCATCTTCGATGACGACGAGGCCCTTGGTCGAAGCGAGATCCAGGATCGCACTCATATCGGCCATGTGCCCGTACAGGTGCACGGCGATGATCGCAGCCGTCCCGTTGCTGATCGCCGGCGCGATCGTCTCCGGCGTCAGCAACAGACTAAGCGGATCCACGTCCACGAAACGCGGTGTGGCGCCCGCCATCACAATGGCTTCGGCAGTCGCTGTGAAGCTATTGGCGGGAAGTATCACTTCGTCCCCGGGTCCGATACCCAGTGCTCTAAGGGTCAGCTCTATGGCATCCGTCCCGTTGGCCACGCCCACCGCCTGCTCCGTTCCGCAGTAGTCGGCCCATTCCATCTCGAAACGCTCTACCTGCGGGCCCCCGATGAAACGCTGAGTCTCGAGGATTCGCTTCCAACCATCTTCGATGGACGCGTTTACCTCTGCGTTCATGGCGGAAAGGTCAAAAAGAGGAACCGTAGTTTCGGGCGCGTCTATCAACGCAGCGCTCCTCATACGGCGGCGAGCTTTGCCGATTCGGAGCTGTCGGTGTCGTCGAGAAAGACGGGTCTGCCTTCTCGCAGCGACACTTCCGCAGCCTCGAGAGCCCGAACTACCGCTAGGCCGTTCTCGCCATCTGTGCGGGGGCGTTGCCCATCCCTGACGCAGGAGACGAAGTGATTGTCCTGAACGTTGAGGGGCTCCTCGAAGTTGATAAAGGGCGATCGGATATCGCCATACCGGTATGTCATGGGCAGGTCTTGAAGGGTTTCAGGGTCCTGAGTGTTGACAACGCCCTTGTCGTAGACCCTGACCCTCTCTTCCGCAGCCAGGTCGTTGTATACGGCCATCTGACGGCTTCCCACGACTGTGACTCTTCGAACCTTGCACGGGTCAAGCCAGCTGACGTGCACATTGGCCGTCACGTTCGGATAGTGAAGACGCAGGTAAGCGACGTCCTCCAGGAATGGATGTGCATGAGGCGCGCCCCACGCCTGAACTGACATCGGCTGAGATCCCAAGATGTAGTTGAGTATCGAGAGATCATGCGGGGCGAGATCCCAGATGACATTCACATCGCTCTGGTAGAGACCCATGTTCAGGCGGGCCGTGTCGATGTAGTACACGGCCCCAAGAACGTCGGTCGAAACGAGCTCACGGAGCTTCCCGACCGCTGCATTGTACTCGAACGTGTGGCCCACCATGAGAGTCACCTTGTCCTCTGCTTCTTTAATCAGAAGGCGCGCATCCGCGCTGCTCGTTGCCAGAGGCTTCTCGATGAGAACAGACTTTCCGGCGTGAATCGCCGTCAGCGCCAGAGGCACGTGTGTACTGGGGGGCGTAGCGATCACCAGGCCATCGACATGATCGAGAGCACTTTCGAGATCATGGAAGCAGGGCAGCCCGGCGAACACTCGAGAAAGACTTTCGAGCCGATCCGTCTGCGAGTCGATGGCCACGACACTGGTTACCTCGGGAATGCCATGCAACACGCGAAGGTGTTTGGATCCCCAATAGCCACATCCCACTACTCCGATGCGCATCGCAACCCCCCAATAGTTGTTTGCCTGTGTTGAATCCAGAATCGTGGAACATAGGTGACCCGGGACGGGTCATAAGTGTGTAAGAGATACAACTAAGCGGCACCCATCAGGTGACGTAACATCTACGCAGACGAAAGGCCGTAACACTCTCAAATGCACACGAACGTTCTCCACACCTAGTTCATCCCAGACGTCGACGCGGCGACCAACCAGACGTAAACGGATGTTCTAGAACGAGATGGTGGGCCAGAAGTAGCAATCGCGCTGAGTTATGGGGACAAAACGGATCAGACGCAGCTGCGCGAGCGCGATCAGACCGACCGGTTCTCGGCGCCCTCGGGGGCGCTCCACGCCGCCCGGTAGCTGTCTGAGTAATCGTGTCGTCCCGCGCGATAGGACACAAATCTATTCAACACGCAGCCGACCAGCGTCGCGCCCAACTGATCCAGTTTCCGGCTTGCATCCTGAACGTCTTGAGCGCTGCTGAGACCCGCGGCGGAGACGAGCAGCACGCCATCGACACGCGGCGCCAATGTGAGAGCGTCTGCCATCCCGTGAACGGGGGTGGCGTCGAGCAGCACGATGTCTGCGCGCTTTCCTAGATCCTGTAAGAGTCGTCCCATCGCATCCGATCCGAACCACTCGGAAGGATCAAAGAAGGCCCGACCGCTCGGCAAGACCTGGAGGTTTTGAACGCCTGACAAGTGCAACGAGCTCAGCAACGGTCCATCCGCCAGCGCCTCGGCGAGGCCCGGGTGTTCGTTGATGGACAGCATCTGAGCGGCCCTAGGAAGCCGCATGTCCGCGCTCACCAACACGACTCGCTTGCCACTGCTAGCCAGAGCGATGGCGAGATTGACGGAAACGGTTGTCTTTCCCTCGCCGGGACCCGCGCTCGTGATCATGATCGACTTCATGTTTGTTCGCGACAGCAGAGATAGAACGCTCGTCCGCAGCGATCGATAGGCCTCCGTGAAGGCTTCATCTGTGCTGGGGTCATTTATCAGCAGCGGATTAGCTCCCACCAGCGGCTTAGTTCCCAGCAGCGGGCGGGACGCTTTCGGTATCACGCCGAGGGATGTAACCCCCGAAACCTGCTCGAGTCCTTCTTGGGTCCACAGTGCATCGTCCAGCCGGTCTCGCAGATAGGCACCACCCACTCCGAATAGAAGACCGACCAGCAGCGCCAGGATCGCGTCCACCAGCGGGGACCGATTCGCCGGCGATAACGGTCGGGTGGCCGGTTGCAGGATCGTTCCCACGTCGAGGGAATCACGCGGCGCGAGGTCGCTTATCCGCTGCTGGATGATACCCAGGCGACTGTTCAGCGCATTGGCCCGCTGCGTCAGAGCGTTGATGCGAGCAGCCGAATTGGACTGGGTGAGCTCCTGATTGATCCTTTTCAGGTCTGCGGTGATGGTCTCAGATTCACGCTCAAGCGGGCGGCTCGCCGCCGCTAATTGCCGCGTGGCCTGCTGTTGGCGGAAGGCTAGGTATGAGTTCACGAAAGCATCACTTGCCGCTTGAGCGGAGCGTGGGGAGACGTCCGAGTACGTGAAGGAAAGGATCTCGGTGCCCGCGGGTACATCGACGGAGAGCTTGTCGAGAAGATCCCGAGGATCTACCGCAGGACCGAGTCGGTGAGCGGCTCCGATCGCCACCGCCAGCGAAGAGGCGATGCCCTTCTCGGTATCCATGTTTGGCGGTGTCGCCACGGTTGTTTGGCCGGTCCCCACTTCTATCGGAGAGACGAGCACGTCGGCCTCAGACCGATAGCTGGGCGCCTGCCGTGACGAAAGAATGAGAGCGCCTGCGACAGCAATGCCAACGCACAGAAGGATCAGGAATCTGTGAGCTCGCAAGATCACGAGATGGGCGCGGAGTCCGGTCACGGGCGTCCCCGAAACTCCCCCGGCTGCGGGGGCGAGCATCGACAAGGGGCGGCGAGGAGGAAATGACATCAAATAACCTAACTAAGCTTCATGCTGGCTTGCCAGATTGGAAAGCCTCAGAAAAGCTGCTGCACGCGTACGAGATGGCAAGCTCCGAACTTGAGCAAGTCCGCCCTTTGCAGGACGGCAGCAGCTTGAGAAGACATCACCTTCAATGAGTTGCGTCAAAAGCTTCACCGCTGCGGGCTGCCCGAGTCGGATCCAACCAATGCCCTATAGGAAGCCTCAGCGTCCCTGCGCCGGGAGCTCAGCTTGGGCTGGAGCCACGATTCGTTGAGTGATTCTTTCTGCAGTTCGCGTTCGATGGAGGGGACCCATGTCTCAGTTACTCCGGAGGCCTGAGGCTCATTGGCGTATCGCTCTTGATCTCGATGGAGCTGGTCCTTTGTGACAGTGCCAGACTCGAACCCAAGAAGGGTGGCCCGCCACGCCGGAATCGTGGTGGGACGATGCTTGATGAGGTCGAGACATAGTTTGGTGTTCGTATCAGAGTGATCGAACTCCCCGAACGATGTTCCGAAGCGCAGATTCATCCTGTGGATCACCGAACCGAAGTCGCGAGTTACCTCCTCGAAGTCACCCACGATGAAGCTAGAGCGATACGGCATCAGACAGTTATGGAATCGGGCATACGCAACGAGGGCGTTGGCGAGAGTAACTTCGGGCTCGCGGATCAGTTGCGAGAGGATCGCACCTTTCGGCTCACGGATCACAAGAAGCGTCGGTTTCCCCATCTTTGCCGCCGCTATCAATTGAGCGGGAGCATGCAGATGGTGGGCCATCCGCACTGGACGGCTCTGGGCAAGCTGGAAGGCGTACACCGCAAAGGTGGATGCTGAGCGCGTGTAACCGTCTATGACCACTTCGCTCAAAGCGCTGATCACTTCGGGGCTAGGGCCTGGATATTTTCGCCGCGCGAACGGAAGATACAGGGGGGACTCGGCGATACGACTACGAGTGACGTGCCGCAGACGTCCCAATGATGAGGGCCCGCCGGTGCGGGCCCTAGTTCGCGTCGGATCGGAGTCAGAAGTTTGGTGCCTAATCAATATCTCCCCCCTCGGGAAGAGCAGAGACGGTGATCCGGTCGCGGGCTACCTCGAAACGGGTCAGGGACCCTCGGCCGAGCGGGATGCGCCACTCCTCACCATCGATCTTCTCGATCTCGAATACCGCTAGCCTGATCATGACGGCGTGCGTCACTGCGACGACGGTCTCGCCCCGGTGACGTTCACCCATGAGAGCGATCGCGTCCATGATCCGACGCTGAGCATCGGACAAGCGCTCGCCGTTGGGACATATCGCGGTCGCGGGAGAAATTCGATACCGATCGAAGGCCGCCGGGTCGTACATCTCGGCCTCTTGTGCAGTAAGTCCTTCCCATGCGCCGTAATCGACGTTGATCAACCCGTGCAAGATGCGGATATCAGGAACTCTGGCCTCATCCGCGATTATCTGAGCGGTGGAGATCGTTCGCCGTAGCGGCCCGGTGTAGACAGCAGTCAACCCCTCTCCCGAAAGCCGGATGGCGGCATCCACAGCGTCCTGATATCCCTGAGCGTCCAGAGGGATATCCCTTCTGCCGCGGTAACGGTTCTGCACGTTCATCGTTGTAGTTCCATGTCGAACCATGAAGAGCGTGCACACATCCGTCGACTTATCAGTGGCAATATGCTGCGCGAGTTGAAAGCTCATCGCTGTACCCCCCGATACAAGTCATACGCTGAACGAGTCTGAAGTTGGGCATCACGAACAAGCGAGGACAAGGCGATCTGCGTTTCGCTGTTCACTGCAACCCCCCTTTGCCGCCATCAAATGTCCTGACTCAGGATCTCGGGAGGAGAGCTGGTCCAAGGACAGCCCTCAGTGTGTAAGACATGCACTGCGGTAGCACCCGCCAGGTTACGTACGTTCAGCGCAGACAGACCTGCCCAAAAACGCCCAAAACATTGAATGTTGACTCCGCTGGCACTATCTGGGGGGGAGCAACTCCGGTCGCTGGACCCCCGGGTCGCCGCCGGCCCCGAACAGCTGACAAGTCAAGCAGATACGGTCGGCGACGGTTCGATGACCTACGAGTAAGTCATCCGTCTGACCCGAGGGGACGGCGCAGACCGTCCACGGCTCTTCTTCTAGTAGTCCAGAAGGACGACAGACGTGATCCGCACAGCGAGTGCAGCAACACAAAGGCGCCGATGACCACCAAGATGTCCCCAATGCTGAAGACGTTGTGCAACGGCCAGCTTCGAGGCATCGCGAAGACGTCCCCCAAAAATTGCAGTTTCGGATGCGCGAGGGTCCTCGAGTTGATGAACTCATTGGCCGCCACAATACGCGCAGACGATGCGGCCACAGAGGATGCCGTGGGCATGATGCCACCATTGGCAGCGATAACGATCAGATTCGAGGCCCATCCGAGCCCCAGAAGCCATAGGCCCGGCATCGATCGATTCATGAACACAAAGATCCCGATGAACAGGTAAGAGGCAAGATGCGCCCCGGCCAGCACCTTCGGATTCGCGTAGGGGATCACGGAGATGATGAGGATCTGCAGGAACAGGCCCACGAGGACAGTCCAGGTGTGTCTGAAGCGTACGGAGGCAAGCGCGCTGAGGTGCCCGCCCGTCAGCACCACACTCGCAAGAGAGAATCCAAACAAGACCAACAAGAACACCCGGCATCTCCTCCTATGCGGAGTTATCGGAGTCCTAGGCCCTGTCTTGAGCCGAGTTGCCAGGCCAGGGTCCTCTCTCCAGGCCCATCTAGGCAATTGTGCTTATACAGCTTGCCAAATGGACTGCCGAAGATGAGTCAACCGGAGGAACCAATCGACAGAGAGGCATCAACATGAAGCTCAAGGCTTTCAGAATCGCCGCCACGATCTCCACCCTCGCCATGGCCATCGCGGCCAGCGGCGCCGGGCAGAAGTGGGCGCACTGACAAGTTCTACCGAATTATCTGAGAAAGCCCTGGAGCCACGCTCCAGGGCTTTGCTCTTTGGGCCGATAGACATCTGACACCCACTAAACGGAAAGGGCCGCCGGGTGAAGAAGGCGCAAGCGCTAAACATCTACATAGGCAGCGTCACGTTCGCGGGGGCCTGTCTCCTGATCGTCCACCTGGCACAGTTTCACTGGGGTTCCAAGGGATTGGCGGAGCTTGCTCTTCTAACTCTCTTTACAGTGTTGGCCGAGCTCACCCCTCTTCAGATCCGACATGGAGAAGAGGCAACTCACGTCATCTTGTCGATCACCTTCAGTTTCGCCGTGCTGTTATCTCTCGGCGCGCTGGCCGCGATCCTTGCTCAGGGCCTGGCCAGTGCCGTCGACGACGCAAGACGAGGCAAGCCCCTGTGGAAGATCGGATTCAACATCGGCCAGCACATCCTCTGGATCAGTGCAGCCAGCGGGGTCTTGCGTCTGTTCGCCGGCACGTTCAGCCTGTCCATCCCGGTACACCTATCCGTAGAAGGCCTCGGCGTCATCGCGTTGGCCGGTTTGGCCTACTTCGTCGTCAACTATGTATCCATCGCGACCGCAGTTGCCCTGTCCGAAGAGATAGGCATCGTCACGCATTTCCGGCGGAGCGGAAAGGACCTGCTGTTTCAGGGCTCGATCGACACACTGCTGATCGCTCTAGCCCCCATAGTTGCCGTCGCTACCTCGAACAGTTTGTTGCTTTTGCCTTTGATCGCGCTGCCACTTGCGGCGGTACATAAAGCAGCGAAAGTCTCGCTTGAGAATGCGGGACTGGTCGAGACCCTAAAAGTAAAGGCGGAGGAGAACGCCTACCAGGCCACGCACGATTCTCTGACCGGACTGCCTAATCGCACACTGTTTCATGATCGTCTACAGCAAGCAGTCCTCGGAGTAGCTCGTTCTGGAGCGGCGGTTGCAGTGATGCTGATGGACCTCGATCGCTTCAAGGAGATCAACGACGCTCTTGGGCACCAGACCGGCGATCTCGTCCTGCAGGAGATGAGCCATCGGTTGAGTGGGATCGTTAGAGAAGGGGACACCATCGCCCGCCTGGGAGGCGATGAGTTCGCTCTCGTTGTCACCTCGCTTGATGACGTTTCAGCTGTACAGGTCGTCGCCAACAGGATCCTTCATGCTTTCGACGATCCCTTCATGATCAACGGCATGGCTCTGCACATCGGCGCAAGCCTGGGAATCGCGATACATCCGGAGCAAGGGACCTCGCCGGATGTGCTGATCCAACGGGCCGATGTTGCGATGTACGTCGCGAAGAACAACCGAACGGGATACGAGTACTACTCACCAGACTCCGATTACCACAGCCCGGCCCGATTGGCGTTGGTGGACGAGCTACGCGCTGCGATCAACGAACGGGCTTTGACGTTGCACTATCAGCCCAAGGTCGACTTTGGCACGGAGGGCGCGGTCGGGGTAGAGGCTCTTGCACGCTGGGACCATCCTCGCCGAGGTGCAATCTCCCCGGTCGAGTTCATCGAGCTCGCCGAGCAGTCAGGTCTCATCAATCCACTCACCTTCTACGTGCTAGATCGCGCTTTGGAGCAGATGAAGAACTGGCTGGCGAAGGGCCTCGATCTGACGGTTTCTGTCAATCTGTCCCTGCAAAGCCTGCTGGACCTCCAGTTACCGGCGATGGTGGAAGACATGCTCAAGAAGTGGGAGGTTCCTCCAGCTCACTTGATCTTAGAGATCACCGAAAGTTGCATGATGTCCGATCCAACACGGACCATGGCCATCCTGAACACGCTCAACGACATGGGAGTCCGGCTCTCGATCGACGACTTTGGGACTGGCTATTCATCGCTTTCGTACCTCAAGCGGCTCCCGGTCAGCGAGTTAAAGATCGACAAGTCCTTCGTGATGGACATGCTGGCAGACGAAAGCAACGCCGTGATCGTACGTTCAACCATCGATCTAGGAAAAAATCTCGGTCTTCGCGTGGTGGCCGAGGGAGTTGCCAGCGACGCTATCTACAGCACGCTCGTTCAACTGGGCTGCAGCCTGGCTCAGGGATTCCATATCAGCAGACCGATACCCGCCGATGAGATCGAAACATGGCTGAAAACATCTCATTGGGGAGAATCCTCAAAGCCTGCACCGCTGGCACTGGTGCGATGACGCTTAGCCCCTAGGAGTTTCTTCTGCAAGAATAGTTAGTTATACTAACTAACTATGAACCTCACCCCGGAGACCTCAACCCAACAGGAGCTCGCTGCCCGCCTGCGCCTGGCGGTCATGCGACTAGCTCGCAGACTGCGACAGCAGGGGGAAGAGGGAGCCACTCCATCGATGCTTTCTGCTCTCGCAAGTGTCGAACGACTGGGCCCGGTGACGCTTTCCGAGCTGGCACAACTCGAGAGGGTGCAGCCTCCCTCCATCACCAAGGTGGTCGCTCGCCTGGAAGATGAGGGCTTGGTGACGCGCTCGGGCGACCCCAACGATCGCCGGATCTCTCGGATCGCCCTCACCAGCAAGGGCAAGCGGTTCATCGAGAAGAACAGGTCCCGCAAGACCGCCTATCTCGCTCGCGGGCTTAGCAACCTCGAGCCCGGTGAGCGGGACATCTTGAACGAGGCGCTCGACGTCCTCGATCGCCTCCTCAAGGAGACCGATTGACCCCACTGGAGCGAGCGGGAGCCACCACCAAGAACACGTTCAGGTCGCTGCGCGTCCCGAACTACCGGCTGTACTTCTTCGGCCAGATGATTTCGGTGACGGGGACGTGGATGCAAACAGTTGCACAAGCGTGGCTGGTGTTGAAACTCACCGGAAGTGGCCTGGCTCTCGGACTTACCACCGGCCTCCAGTTCGCACCCGTCCTTCTGGCGGGTGCATGGGGCGGTGTCATCGCGGATCGCTTCAATAAGCGCCGGGTGGTCATAGCAACCCAGATAGCCGCTGGGCTGCTGGCCCTGATCCTATGGGCGTTGATGGTTACAGGAGTGGTCCAGCTGTGGATGATCTACGTCCTTGCGTTTGCTCTTGGATGTGTGTCGGTCGTTGACGTACCGACGCGTCAGGCATTCGTGATGGAGATGGTGGGTCCCGAGGACGTTTCGAATGCAGTCGGCTTGAACAGCACTGTGGTCACATGCGGACGAGTCATCGGGCCCGCCATAGCGGCAGGCCTTATCTCCACGGTCGGGATCGCCTCTTGTTTCTTGATCAACGGGCTGTCCTACGGGGCTGTCATATGGAGTTTGCGACGGATGGACGTGCATGCGCTCATGAACCTCGAGCCCGTCCAGCGTGTGAAGGGGCAGGTGCGAGCCGGCCTTCGGTACGTGTGGAGCGACGCAACGCTGCGGTCCAGCCTGCTGCTGATGACCGTCGTCGGAACGATGGCTTTCAACTTCCGAGTGATGCTGCCGCTCTTGGCCACCGGTCCTTTCCATGGTGGCGCGGGTCTATACGGGGTGCTCTCCGCTGTCATGGGCATCGGCACGCTCGTGGGAGCGTTGATCTCAGCGAGCAGAGCGCGTCCGACCCGAAGCCTCCTCGTCGGCTCGGCGATAGCATTCGGCGCGCTGATCATCGCGGCAGGAGCGGCCCCCAACCTCGGTACCGAGATCGCCGTGCTGGTACCGATGGGCGCCCTCAGCATCATCTTCATCGCAACCTGTAATTCCACCCTCCAACTGCGGTCGACCGACGCGATGCGCGGTCGTGTCATGGCTCTCTACTCGGTGGTCTTCTTGGGCACGACGCCTATCGGCAGTCCGCTGGTCGGATGGATCGCGCAAACGGCAGGACCTCGAGCATCGTTCTATGTCGCGGGTGGCGCCACGGTGGTAGGTGGGGTAGTAGCCCTATGGGCCCTGCGCCGGAGCGTGATCGAGGCGAGGATCAAAGACGTTGCTGCGCAGGACGGCGATACAGCCCGCGCGGCATAGCGCTGGGCTCGAATGCTGTCGCCTCCTCCGACCGTGCGGGCTGGCCGAACAGTCCGCGACGATGGGTAGCGTCACCCGCTCAGTGGTGCCCACCTCCGGTGACGGCGATGTATGTGAACGCGACAATGGCTCCTGTGAAGACCGCCACCTGGGGACGTTCGAGATGCACCCTGGTCCGTTGTGGGAGAGCATCCCGGCGCAGCATCATCACCGCAGTGGCCACCAGGACCACCTCGAAAACGGAGGCCGCGACATCGAGCAGGCTGAGGCTTTCGGGAGTCCACGGCTCCGGTCCTACCGGCAGCCCGGTGATACGCGTCAGCAACCACAGGAATACAACGATCGCGTTCCCTGTGGCTCCTGCGATGAGCAACCGTCGGGACGGCCTTCGAAGGGTCAGGAAGGTCCAGATCGACTGGGCGCTCGCGGCAACCGCAAAGAACGTGCCGTACAGCCACCACTCGCGAAAGTGCGCCTGGATCACAGTGGCGTGGATCACCGCGGCCCCCGCCGAAAGCAGGGCCATAGCAACCAGCGCATCGTTCTCGTCCCACGCTAGCTGACCCGCTACACCTGAACGTTCGCTCTTCACCGCTCCAGGATGCCGCCTCGCGGCAGTTACGTCATCACTTAACTGGGGTCCACGTCCGAGATGCTCTAAACGAACGTCCCGCCTCAGCGCCGCGCCACCACTGTCACCGAGTCAATGATCCGAGGAGAGAAGGATCGGTGGTAGGGGTCGACGAACTCTGCCGCAACCGAATGTCTTCCTGGAGAAAGGGTTACCTGGGCTTGACCCGTCGATTGCACCAACCTCCCGTCCACGAGGATGTGGATATGGCCGGCGTTCGAAGGTGGCGGCGTCGAAAAGCTCTGCGTGGTCGGCGGTATCAACACTGCGCCTTTCAGTTGAAGCAACACCGGGATGGACTTGCCTGCGGGGACGACTTCGCCGTCTGCCGGAGAAAGCACTCGCAGAGTCACGCGCGGAGGCGGCTTGGGCGAGCCCGCCGAGAGGTATCCGGTTAACACCGTTAGGGAAAGGACCAGAAGCGCTACCCGAAGGATCGGCGCGCCTCTTCTGCGAACGAAGAGATAGGCGCCCAAAATCGCAAGGAGTGCAGCTACACCTAGAAGGCCAGGGCCCGGAGGGATCGAATCGAGGATGCCATCGGCAAACAAGGTCACCATGGCGCCGCCGAACGCTCACCCAACTGGACCTGCCATCGAGTTGCCGGCATCGTTTCTTCGCTGCCCGCGATCATCGCCGGCGAGCGCTACTCCTGACTCGCTAGAGGCCCCACGCGCACTTGACATCAGCGATGTCCCGGCTCCGACAGGCTAGCTGCGGAAGAGCTTCGGCGCGTACTCCCCGATCAGATAGCCGACTCCGGCCGACGCACCACCGATGATCAATACCTGGAGTCCGCTCCGAAAGAGCGCGAGCCTCGCGACCACTCCTTTCAGTATCCCAAGGGAGAACAACGCAACTGCGGTTGCGATCAGCGAGATGGGCAGGGCCGTGGAGATCTTCCAGAAGAAGTAAGGCCATAGAGGGATGAGCGCAGCCATTGCATAGGAGGCGCCCACGACGGCTGCGTCCCCCCGCTCGGTAGCCACCTCGCCGTAGTTGATCCCGAGTTCCTTCTCCACCTTGGTCTTCATCAAGGAGTGTGGCGACGTGGAGATATGACGGGTGACGGTTTGGGCACTCTCTTCGGATAGTCCCTCTTCCATCAACAAGATCCGAAGCTCCTGCTTCTCCAGCTCAGGTTGAGACTGAACTTCGGCTTCTTCCGCAGCGATCTCGCTCTTGAACAACTGGTTCTCGGCTTGCGCCGACAGATAGGCGCCCGTCCCCATCGCAAGAGCACCCGCGGCTGCTTCAGCAAGACCACCGACGATGACCGTGCTGGCGGTAACGGCGGCGCCGGCTAATCCGGTGACGACGGCTAGGGGCACCAAGAGTCCATCCTGAAACCCCAAGACAAACTCCCGAACACGAGAGAGACGAGCTATCCGCCCCCGCTCTCCGAGAACGTGGCGACGGAGCTCTTGAAGGTCGTCCCCCTGCGGATGGGACCGATCCGTTGGAGCGGGAGTGGAAGACATCGTCACCTCTGGGCTTGAGTTCTGGATGCGCAGGCCGCTCTAACGAGAGCTGGCGTCCCCATCTAAGCAAGTCACCCTAAGGGGTCGCGGGGGTCTTCCAAAGGAGCAGCGGTGGGCGCACCGTAAGAGCCGCGGCTCGTCTGAGTACCATCTACAGATGTGAGCCACCTTCCGGTCAACGAGCCGCTAGAGACGTACATCGAGGAACCTCCTGGATCGCTCGAGGCGCTCGAGGAGAATGACGCTGCAGACGTTGCCGCCCGTTTCCCGGAATGCCTCACCGCCTGGGCGAAGCTCGGCGAAGCAGCTCTCGACGCGGGCCGCAATGTCGAGGCGTACGCATACTTCCGGGTCGGCTATCACCGTGGCTTGGATCGCATAAGGAAGGCTGGGTGGCGAGGGACCGGCTGGGTTCCATGGAAGGAGATCGGCAACCAAGGATTCCTGCGGTCGCTGCGCGGGCTCGCCGCGGCGGCGGGCGCGCTTGGTGAGCATCCCGAAGCCGAACGCTGCAGCTCGTTCCTCGCTGAACTAGCTCCGGGCGCGCCCTCCCTTTAGAGCTTATCCAGGCGATCGTCCTGGATCGCTCCACTCGCGAGTTCGTCCTTGAGGCGAACAAGCTCTTGCTCTAACGCCTCGACCCGCTTTCGCAGTTCCCTAACGTTCCCGCCTTGAGTGAGCGCCTCGCCATCCGGAAGATCGCGAGTGACTACCGCGTTGGCGCCCACGTAGCAGCCCTTTCCCACCCGGACCGGACCGAGAACCTTGGCGCCGACCATGAGCTTGGTTTCGTCCCCGATGACGGGGAAACCGTCGGTGAAGGTCTCGTCGAAGAACGCCCTTCCCGCGCCGCCGAGAGTGACTTCGTGCAGGATCGTGACATTGGCGCCGATGCGCACACCTCGCCCGATCACGAGGCCGCTCGTGTGGGTGATCCGAAGTCCGGGACCGATCTCGGCGCCGGGATGTATGTCTGCGCCCGTAAGAAAAAGGTTCACGCGCCACATCAACTCGGCAGCGGTCTGCCACCCGCGCATCCAGATGACGTGCGAGAGACGATATAGAACGAGCGCCAGGGGGCCGGGACGCGTCAGCACGCGCCCGATGACCTTGCCGACAGTGGGCTTTCCTTCGTGCGTCCCCTGGGCAGACAACAGCTTGGCGATATCGCCACGGAGCCCTTGGGGCAGCGGTTCGGTCATGATCCATACTCTGTACTCTCGAGGTGCCGGGTTGGCAAGTCGGGGCCCCATCGTCTAGCCAGGTCAGGACACCGCCCTTTCAAGGCGGCAGCACGGGTTCGAATCCCGTTGGGGCCACTTACCTGCACGCAGGCGGGAGTTCATCTCCTCAGAAGCGATCTGAAAATCGGCGACTGGCCGGAGGTGCGGTCAGCTCCTCCAGGAACACTCTCATCATCAGCCCCTTGATCGAGGACCACCTACACCCCACAAGACAAGACGGCAGCCCTGGCTGTGACACCTCCCGGGGGCACCGGCGAGCTCGCCCACGCGGCGACGATTCATAGGACGCTCCAAGGTCGCTCTCAGATGACCACCAGCAAGCCGCAGTCATATGGAGTCACTGATCCGGCGACCGAAGGGAGGTGACTTAGGACAGTGGTAATGAAACTGAAACAGACCGGGGTCGCGGTGTCGATCGCTGCGAGTGCTCTTGTCGGGGGTTTGGGCGTAACCCATGCCTTGGCGGCGACCAAGGCAACGCCCTCGCCGACCCGTTCGAAGTCGAGCACGTCGACCACACACAAGTGTCCCCACGACTACTCGAGCAAGAGCAACAGCACGAGCACCAACACCACGAGCGCTTAGCCGGTCTTAGGGCCATCGATGCAGGGAGAGGGCCAGCAGGACTGGCCCTCTCCGAGGTGCAATCACGATGAGAGTGCAATCGATCACTAACACCAGCCGGCTTCGCAGACAGCAGAGACAAGCTCCGGACCTTGCTTCGCGGTCCTGCTTCCCTCGCCCCTCACTCTGCTACCTTCTATCGTTCGCGCGGGGTGGATCGCATATGACCTGCGCACCGCTTCTGTACCGAACAGGTCGCGCACGAACAGGAAGGTGTGATTATGGGTGACGACACTTTTAGCTGCGACAGCTGTGGCCGTGAGTTTCCGCGCAGGCAGCTGAAAGAGGCGTTCCACGAGGAAGCTGGCGAGCGCGTCAAGCGCAACCTGTGTCCGACCTGCCTCGACGAGGTGATGAATGAGGCGGACAGAGTCCGGGGTGTAAGCGGAGACGAGAAGCAAGCTGCCGTACATCTGGACGAAGGCGCGAGCACGACCGCTAGTGACAGCTTCGGAGAGCGAGGCTAACCCTATGGACAGAACCGAACCTTCGACCACTGCCCCCGAGCGCGACATGCTCGAAGGGTGGCTCGATTACCACCGCGCGACGTTAGAGATGAAATGTGGGGGCCTCTCCCCCGAACAGCTTCGCGATCGATCGACACCTCCTTCGAACCTGACGCTGTTGGGGCTCGTACGTCACATGGCGGAGGTGGAACGCGGGTGGTTCCGAAATGTCTTCCGAGGGGAGAGAGCGCCCGACTTCTTCTGCACGGAAGAGAACCCCGAGGCTGATTTCAACGATCTCGACAGCGTGCCACCCGACGAGGCACTAGGGATCTGGCATGGAGAGTGCGATTACGCTCGTGACGTGTTTGCTACAGCAGAGCTCGAAGAGATCGGCAAGGAGAAGAGCCATCGCTCTGGCACACAGTTTTCGATGCGCTGGATCATGGTTCACATGATCGAGGAATACGCGCGCCACAACGGTCATGCCGATCTCATCCGGGAGGCCATCGACGGCGCCACTGGCGACTGAAGTCCGGATACTCCCGGAGTTCTGAAGGACGTGCCCTTAGGGTTTGTCCGTGAGACGTCGGTTTGTGCTGGGCGGGCTTGGACTGGTAGCCGTCATCACCGTTCTAACGATCTATGTCGTCGCTCGGGTAAGTCCGCAAATTTCTGCCGCTCGAAAGATCCTCTCGGCCAATGTCACCAACCTCAGCAGCAGCGACATCGTTCTCGCTGAGAACCATCTCAACACGGCGCACGGGGTTCTGCACGGATGGGCTGCAAACATACTTCGCGTCGTGCCCCTCGAAAGACAGAACCTTGATGCAGTGCGCGCCGGAGTCGACGGAACGCTCCCAGTCCTCGAGGGGGCGCTCGCGTTGCGCGGCCAGCTCACACGGCTTGAACGGGGAGGGTTCGTGCGCTCCGGTCACATTTCGATGGCAGCGATCAAGCAGCTGCAAGGCCCCCTCGCGCGCACCGCCACGTCCGTCACGTCCCTGGTGGACCGCCTCCGAAGTGAGAGAACCGCGTGGCTGATCCCGACCGTCTGGAACGGAGTGAGCAGCTCTCTCGCCAAGGCGGAAGAGCTCCAAACAGCCACGACCAGCGGCAGTGACCTGTCACTGCTCGCGCCGGATCTTCTGGGATCCAACGGCCCGCGAAGCTATCTGGTTCTTCTCGTCAACAACGCAGAAGTCCGGCCTAGCGGGGGCATTGTGTCGGGCATCGGGTTGTTGAAGATCGAGCGCGGCCATTTTCACTTGGGTGCCTTCCATTACTACACGGACCTGGCCCACAAGCCCTATCAGAGAGTGACGGCGCCGTCCGATTTCGAGCGCCGCTATCGTCGCTTCAACGCGGACACGACCCGCTGGGTTAACGTCACGCTGTCTCCAGACACAGGAGAAGTCGCCGCGGTAGCAAGAAAGCTGTATCAGGTCACCGCGGGCAAAGACACCGACGGAGCCATCATCATCGACCCGCGCGGTGTCGCCGCCCTCCTGCCGCAGAGCACCCAGGTACAGGTGCCGGGAACGCACACGAAGCTGACTCCACGAGATCTCCCCAGGTACGTCTACTCGAACGCCTACCGCCAGCTCGGAGGTCACACGACCACCCGCCACGACGCGCTGATCGGGATCGGAAAGTCGGCTTTCCAAGCCCTCATCCGTACCGGCTTCGGCGGGCGGAGCGACCTCAAGGCGGCAGCCAGCGCGGTAGCAGGCGGCCACGTCCGCCTCATCTCTTTCCGGCCCGCCGAGGAAGAGGTTCTCACGCGTGCCGGAGTAACGGGATCTCTGCTTTCAAACACCCAGGATCGCGTCTTCATAACGGAGACAAACTTCAACGGCACAAAGCTGGACTTCTGGTCACACAGAACGATCTCCCACACCTGCGATGTCCGTGCCAAGGGTCTGACTTTGTGCGAGACCACCGTTGCGCTGCGCAATTCGATCCCGCCCGGGCTCACTCCGTACGTGGCGGGAAAACACCCCTACGGACAGCTCAGGAGCCTGTTGGAGGTTTACCTCCCGCGCGCTGCGATCCTTCAGCGCGTTCTCCTCGACGGGCAACCGGCGACCTTCGCCCGTCAGGGAGAGGACGGCTTGCGATCAGTCGGAGTTGAGGTTCGGGTGGCACCAGGAGGAACCGGTCACCTGCTAGTCGATTACGCATTGCCACAGCGCGACAGCGGTTACAGCCTCGGCGTGACCCCCCAGCCGCTGACCCACGACGCCGACCTCAAGATCAGTTTGCGGGTACCTCCCGGCTGGAAGGTATCGGGACTCACTTCTCAGGCACGGGGCGGGGGCCAGGTATACGAACAGTCCGGCCGGCTTGACGCTACTCAGACGATCACCGTTGCCCCGTACGGGGTCCGTGGGATCTCGTCGCTGTGGCAGAAGATCGATGACTTCTGGCACCGCCCGCTGTTCTGACGGCTTGGGCCCCTGTGCTGCCCGCCGTTGGGATAGCCTCTGTCCTCTTCGGCCCCAGTGGAGCAGTTCGGAGTGCTCGTCACCCTGTCAAGGTGAAGGTCGCCGGTTCAAGTCCGGTCTGGGGCGCTCAGGGAAGCTTGCTGGAAAGATGTCGTCCTGCAGCACTTGGCAAAGGCCCGGCTTCGGCGAGGTAGCTCAGTTGGCAGAGCACGCGACTGAAAATCGCGGTGTCGGCAGTTCGATTCTGCCCCTCGCCACTTGGACACGACAGCCCCCAGTGGGCAGGAAACGAGAAGGGGCGAAAGAACTAGGACGCGGAGCTGGCGAACCCGTCTTGCGAGGCCGAGATCTTCGCGCCTTCCAGGAACTTGCGAACTTCATCCGCGCGGTAGCGGCGATGGCCACCCAAGGTGCGTATGGACGAGAGCTTGCCTGCTTTCGCCCAGCGAGTCACGGTCTTGGGATCCACCCGAAACAGAGCAGCTACCTCTGCTGGGGTTAGTAGCGCGTCATCTCTCTGCGCTGTCATGGGAAGCCTCCGATGGTGGTCTTGTGAGGAACGATCTGGTGAAGCCGCGGGCCCGTTGGCTCCAGTCCCTGTCCTTCCTGCCAAATCATGGATGGAAACGTCTCGAATAGGAATGACTAGTACGGGGGATATTCCCCGTTTTTTGGGGCTAGGTCCCAATAGTACGCTCCGCCAGCAACGCGAGCAAATTGGACCTTGCTCAGTTGAGGATCTCGAGGGATCTGACCTCGCTCCACCTCTCCGAGAGCGTCGCGAAGATACGGCCGGCCCTCGAAGTGTCCCCTTCCTCCAAAGCCTGCAAGCACTGCCACAGCTCCCCGGCGGAGCGGTCTTCGAGCAGCTCCTCATCGTCGAACATGAGCGCGACGGTGCCGTAGTCGAGCTCTACCAGGCCCTCGTCCGAGAACACCGACAACCAGTCAAGCAGCTCCCTCACTGCCTCGGTGACACCCTCATCCATCTGGGATGCCTCCAAGACCCCGAGCGTGTGGCGAAGCCTGGCGCGGGCTTCTCCGGTAGAGGTTTCATACCGCAGCCGCAGACCCGCCTTGTCCTCAACCAGGATCCGCTCGGCGTCCTCGAAAGCCCCGAACCACCGCAATGGAACGTGCCAGTTTGCATGGAGGATGTGCGAGCGAATCTCAGGTGTCTCTTCGTCCATGGTTGCTAGTTCTCGAGCCGCGCGTTGGGCTTCCATCTCGGGGACGAACGCGTCGGCAACCTCGTCGGGAACGACACCGCGAAACGCCAACAAACTGGTAAGCATCCTCAGGCGTGTTCGCCACGGACACACGAGAATGCGATCATCGATGCGGCGGATGAACGCGCGTTCATCCATAGCGGACGACGCATCCTGGCCGGGCAGCGCAGCAGTGATCAACCACTTACGCGACGCCAGAATGTCAGAGCCGTCGTCCTCGCCTGACTGCACCGACCATCGCGACCGTTCTCGCGCAGGAAACAAAGCAAGTGGTTCGTACACGCGGAGGTAAGCCGTTCGGAACATCCCAGGATGCTACCCATCTCCAACCCGGATCCCCCGGCACTCAGGACATGGTTTGGCAGACTCCGTTATGCATGGATCGAGCTGCCCGACCGCGAATCGTCCCATGTGCTCCCAGGGTCAGAGCGCGCGGCGTGTTCCCATGGACGGCAGCGGGGGTAGCATTTGGACGATCAGGCGCAGCAGTGCCTAGCCCAAGGGAGATCCTTCACCGACATGAGCGTTTTCGAGCACATCGATGGGGACGGCTACGAACAGGTGGTTTTTTGCTCCGATGATCAGTCCGGACTACGGGCGATCATCGCGATCCATTCGACGGCCCTGGGTCCCGCTCTTGGCGGGACCCGTTTTTATCCCTACGAGAACGAAGAACAGGCACTCATCGACGTGCTTAGGCTCTCGAAAGGGATGACCTATAAGGCCGCCGCCGCGGGGCTCGATCTCGGTGGCGGCAAGGCAGTGATCATCGGGGACTCCAGGAGGACAAAGACGGAAGAGTTGCTGCGCGCTTACGGCCGATTCATCGAGACATTGGGAGGCCGTTACATCACAGCCGAGGATGTCGGAACAGCCTTGGAAGATATGGACGTCGTCCGGCGCGAATCGCGCTGGGTAACCGGGTGCTCGCATACGTATGGAGGTTCGGGAGACCCCTCACCAGTGACGGCATGGGGCGTGCTTCAGGGGATCAAAGCCTGTTTGCTGGAGGTCACCGGCGACCCCAACGTGGAGGGGCGAACTGTCGCCATCCAGGGTGTCGGCAAGGTGGGTCATGCCCTTTGTGGCTACCTCAGCAAGGAAGGCGCCAAGGTGTGCATCGCTGATGTCGACGTGGATAACTTGGCGCGCGCGGTCAGAGACTTCGGCGTGGAGACAACACCTCTCGGCACAGTTCACAGCCGTGAGGTCGACGTCTTCGCTCCCTGCGCGCTGGGGGGCGGTATAAACGATGACACGATCTCCGAGTTCCGCTGCAAGATAATCGCCGGAGCGGCCAATAATCAGCTGGCGCGCCATGAACACGGCGACAAGCTGCGCGACCTCGGCATCCTGTACGCCCCCGACTTCGTGATCAACGCCGGCGGCTTGATGAACGTCGAAGACGAGTTGCGCGGCTACGACCGCGAACGCGCTATGAAGCGCGTGGAAGGCATCTACAAACAGCTGCAATACATCTTCACGATGGCGCGCGAGAAGGGAATCTCGACAGCACAGGCGGCGAACGATTACGCCGAAGACCGCATCCGCAAGATCAGTCGGATCCGGTTAGTACGCGTGACCGAATATGGTCCTCTGTCTGCGCACTAGATGGCCGCAACGGAACCAAGCCTGCTTCGCATCATCGGTGACGGAGCCGACGTCCGCGATGCGCCCGTTCCAGACGGCCTGGG
>JAXDJR010000072.1:0-3695 GCA_034667545.1 Actinomycetota bacterium | reverse complement strand
CATGAAGTCGGAGTCGCTAGTAATCGCAGATCAGCAACGCTGCGGTGAATACGTTCCCGGGCCTTGTACACACCGCCCGTCACACCACGAAAGTGGGCAACACCCGAAGCCGGTGGCCCAACCCTTTTGGGAGGGAGCCGTCGAAGGTGGGGTTCGCGATTGGGGTGAAGTCGTAACAAGGTAGCCGTACCGGAAGGTGCGGCTGGATCACCTCCTTTCTAAGGAGCCAATATGAGAAACGCCTACTCGGTTCACGCTGAGTGTGCGATGTCTCGACTCCTAGTTGAAGACACTGATCTCCTCCGGCAGGCACACTGTCCAGTTCTCAAGGACCCCGCGGCTACCGGTAGCGTGTCCCCGTGAGCCGCCGACCTATTTATGAACCCGTTCATCTCTCCGACGACATCGTCCGCGATCTACGTTCGACCGTGCGCCCGGGCAAGGGCGACATCCTCGTTAAGACTTTCGCCGAAGCGGCGGCCGCGTTCGCGGCTGAGGATTACGAGGCCGCGATCCGCCTTGCGGAGCAATCCAAGCACATGGCCCTTCGTGCGATAGCGCCCCGCGAGCTGCTCGGTCTCGCGTTGTACCGAACCGGCCGGTGGCAGGACGCTATTCGGGAGCTTTCTACCTACAGACGCTTGTCGGGGTCGTCCGATCAGAACCCCGTGATGGCCGACTGCTACCGAGCTTTGCGCAAGCCGGAAAAGGCGCTGGACTTATGTGACGAGATGCAGGCGGACAGGCAGCTTCCCGCTGCAGTCGTGTACGAGGGCACGATCGTCGCCGCGGGAGCCTTGTCGGACATGGGGCGCCTACAGGAGGCTCTCGAGCGGCTGGAGAGATTGGAGCTCGATCCACCCGACGCCGAAGAACATCACCTCCGGGCGTGGTACGTGCTCGGCGACGTGCTGGAGCGGCGCGGACGATTCACCCAGGCCCGCACATGGTTCCAGGCGGTCGCTGCCGCAGATCCCGAGCTAACCGACGCTCAGGATCGAGCCGACCGCCTCGAAGGACTTTCGTCCACGCCGCCCCTCGGGGAGAGCTGACTTCCTCGGGGTTGGAGATTTATGAAGCTTCGCCGAGGGTCAGCCGCACGTAACGCCTGGTGTCTTGCAGATACCGATCAAGTCGCCGTTAGAAATGTTGTTGTGGATGGTGATGTTCAGCAAATAAAAACCAGTTGTCCCAGCCCGCGTGTCGTTCCATACGTGGATGCCCATGCTCCCGTTTCCGCCGAGCGTGTTGCCGTAGATCTGGACGTTCTGTGAGCTGTTCACCTGGATACCGGCGTGGTGGGGCTTGTTGAGAGTGTTGTTGTACTGCACAGTGTTGTTGCTGATGACGGCAGGCCCTTGTCCGATCTCGTAATGGATCCCAGTAATGGAGTTGTATTCAACGACGCTGTTCTTTATCGTGAACGCGCCACAGTTGCGGTCACAGTGGACGCCGTTCCCATAATTGTGGTCGATCCATGAGCCGGTGACGGTGAGTGGGTTGACGGATTTGATCCCGGCGGAAACATAGTCGAGTTGAGCGGTGCTTACCCAGCCGTTGTGGTCGATATGGGAGCTGGACACCACCAGGCCATTCTGGCCTCCAAGTCCGACTCGCCCATTGGAGGAGACGTGAAGTTGAGTCGCAGTAACGTTGGCGCCTCCATAAACCCCTTCACCCGTGGGGCCGCAGTTGCTTCCCGGACATTCGTTTACGGCCCCGGTTATGGCCAGATCTGTCAGATGCACCCCGGTGGTATCCGAGAGATCGAAGATGATCGACAGACTAGTCGTGGAAATGACGACGTCGTCGGCGGCCGTTCCCATGCCCTTCACGGTGTCTCCGTCCTTGGGACGGAGTGGGGATGCGGGGTGATAGGTGCCCGGCTGGATGCAGAATGTGGTTCCGCTACTGGCCTTGTTGATGATGGTGGAGATATTGTCCCCCGGTTTCACCGATACGCATGTGGACTGACTCGCTGCTGCTGTGCCAAGGGGGGTCAGCACCATCAATAGAAGGCAGCTTGTGGCTGCCATCGCCAATTTCATCATTTGGGCCCTTTCTCAGTGGAGCGGAGGATTCATCCCTACCCCGATTCCGCTTTATTCATGTATCGCATGTAACCCCATGTATTCATCCAGTAGGAGGTGGTTTGCTCCATCCGTTGGATCGCCTCCCCCGCGATATCTCCTTCGACGCGCCTGGCCTCGCCCATGACGATGGCTGCGGCCTCGTCGAGGTCATGCGTCTGCCGGCGAGCGATCCTGACCCACTCGGCCCAGTCCTCGAGCGATCGGGCAGCCAGGGCGCACGCCTCCTCCACCCCGCAAGCCCGTATACCCGATGCCTGCGATCCGAAATGCGTAAGCCATAACTCTGATGCCCCCGCATCACGGATCCGCCTTATGGAATCGATAGCTCGTTCGAGGTCAAACTCCGGGGGAGGTGTAGCGGGGCGAAAGGAACCGATGTCTTGCAGCCTTACGCCTAGCGCATCGCCCGTGAAGACGATGCCGGTGCTGTCGTCAAGGAAGGCATGGTGGTGCCTGGCGTGGCCCGGCGTTTCGATGGCCCGCAGCGAGCGTCCGCCTAGGTCCAGGACCTCGCCGTCCCCAATGACCTGGACCTGCTCCGCGGGCACAGGATCGATCCCACCCCAGAGCCTGTCCATGTCCTCGCCGTAGATCCTTGCGGCGCTGGACCACAGCTTCGCTGGATCCATGAGATGAGGTGCTCCCGCAGGATGCACGACCACCGATGCTTCGGGGTAACGAAGCGCCAGGGTTCCGGCGGCCCCCGCATGGTCCAGATGGATGTGGGTGACCACTATGTGATCGAGCGTCTCGACCCCGGCAGCTTCCAGCCCAGCGAGGACATGATCGACCGAGGACTTCGGCCCGGTTTCCAATAGCGCAGTCTTGTCGCCCCGAAGCAGGAACGAAGCGGTGAGCCCGGCCTCGCCGTGCATCTTCGTGTCGATGATCTCCGGCTGCTTCATCTTCCGCTCCCGGCTTCCCCTATAGCGTGGGCCGGATGATAGCTGCGTCCCGCCGGCTTCCCGCCGCCCTGATCGTGAACCCGAACGCAGGACGATTGTCTCCTCACCTTCACGAAGAGGTGATAACGGCGCTGCGCGAGCGGTTCGATCTGGAGGCGTACTCCACTACGGGTCGGGAAACCGCAATCGGCCTGGCAGCAGAAGTGGCAGAGCGTGGCGTTCCCTTGGTCATCGCCTTCGGGGGAGACGGCCACGTGAACGAAGTCGTCAACGGAGTCGCCGGAACCGATTCTGCGCTCGGCCTCATCCCAGGTGGGACGATGAACGTGTTCGCGCGCGCCCTCGAGCTTCCGCTCGATCCGATGCGCGCGGTTGACCGATTGGAGAAGGCTGCTGCGACTGCGCCTCGAACCGTCCCCCTAGGCAAGATGGATGACCGTCTGTTCACCTTCTCCGCGGGCTGCGGCTTCGATGCCGAGGCAGCGGAACGCGTGGAGCGATACGTCCCGGTGAAGCGCCGCATGGGGGAGCTGTTCTTCTTCTGGAGCGCCTTCCGCGTGCTGACGGGAACCTACCGACACCGCAATCCCGCCATGGAGCTTCGTGGCGACTTCGGCACCATCCCCGTGGCGATGGCCATCGCCTGCAACGCGGGCCCTTACGCGTACCTGGCCGGACGCCCGATCAACCTGGCCCC
>JAXDJR010000071.1:0-14856 GCA_034667545.1 Actinomycetota bacterium | reverse complement strand
ATTGAGCGGCTGGTAAGCCCTAAGACTGCGACACGGGTACCCTTCGCTGCGAGACGGGGCTGATCCGACGGCCCCGCCCGGCGAAAAGGAGGAGTTGACCCATGCGGACATTCCGCAGCACCGTCCTTGGTGCGAGCTGCGCGCTGGTTGTGTTGCTTACAGCGTGCGGTTCGGGTGGGGGCGGATCCAGTAGCAAGACACCGGGGGGCGGAGGGGTGGCCTGCACCGGCGGGAGTGGCAAGTCCCTCACAGTGGGGGTCTCTGGTGCGTTCACAGAGAACGTGCTGGTAGCCGAGATGTACTCCCAGGTACTGCAGAACTGTGGTTACTCGATCACTAAGAAGCTGGACATCGGTTCGAGGGAGATCTCGGACGCAGCCCTCGAGAAGGGCGACATCGACCTCAAGCCCGAGTATCTGAGCTCCGAGCTGGCGTTCGTCGACCCGCAGGCAGCCCCGAGCGGCGATCCTGCGGTCGTGGCAGGCAAGCTGCGGCCGGTGCTGGCCAAGAAGGGAATCGCGCTGCTCGACTATTCTCCGGCGGCCGATCAGAACGTCTTCGTTGTGACTCAGGCCACCGCCTCTAAGTACCACCTTCAGACGGTGGACGATCTGGCTTCGGTGGCGAGCAAGTTGACGCTCGGGGGGCCTCCCGAGTGCCCGAAGCGGCCTTTCTGCATCATCGGTCTCAAGAAGGTCTACGGGGTCACCTTCGGTACCTTCAAGGCCCTCGATACCGGTGGCCCGGAAACCGTTCAGGCCCTGGACGCAGGAGCGATAGATGTCGGTCTTCTGTTCTCGACTAACCCGATCATCAAGAGCAAGAACTGGGTCGTGCTGAAGGACGACAAGCACCTGCAATCTGCCGACAACATCGCGCCCGTAGTCAAGCAGTCCTCTCTCGACTCGACTATCAGATCGGAGTTGGACAAGGTCAGCCAGGCAATGACCACCACAGAGTTGACCCAGCTGATCTCGCGGGTCGACGTCCAGAGGGAAGACGCCTCCGCGGTGGCGACTTCCTTCTTGCAGGCTCACAACCTGCTGTAGAGCTCGTCGGGGGCACGCCCGTGGAGGCGTGCCCCCTTTGCTCTGTGAGCAGCGGCCACGAAAGCTGGACACCGGCCCCCGCCGGGCAGCATCATGATGAAGATCCTTCAACTAATGCAGCGAGGAGAGTCTCATGGCGAGCAAGGACAAGGGCACCAAGGCGGCAAAGAAACCGGCGAAGCAGAGCCTGAAAGAGAAACGCAAGGCGAAGAAGAGCAAGAAGAGCTCATAGCGGTGGCGGGCCGGCGAGTCGCGATCGTCGGCAGCTTTTCCACCGGCAAGACCACGCTCGCGGCGGCGCTGGCTCAGCGCTTGGGATTGCCGTTGCTGCCCGAGGTTGCGCGCGAAGTGGCGGCTGAGGGATTCAGCTTAGATAAGCATGCAACACCCGAAACCGAGGCGCTCATCTTTCTCCGCCAGTACAACAACGAGCTCGCGGTCGCGGAATTCGTCGGGGACCGCTCCCTGATCGACGTCATGGCCTACGCGGGATGGGTCTTGGACAATCAGGCTCGCCGCAAAGAGATGGCGTTGTGGGACGAATGCGTGCGCCTGGCCGAGCGGAGCTTGCGGTCCGCTTACTCGCATGTCTACTACCTGCCGATCGAGTTCCCCATCGTCCTCGACGGCCTGCGTCCGGACGATCCCGGTTTCCAGAAGGAGATCGATCAGCGGATCGTGGGGCTGGTCGAGGGGCATGGGATCAGCTACATGACCGTTACGGGGAGCGTTGAAGACCGTCTTGCCAAGCTCGAGACTGACTTGCGGCAGGGCTCCTAGGGAAACGCGCTGGGCGAAGACACCGATGCCGGCAGCGGGGGGCCCGGCGACGCCTCTTAGGGGATCCGCAGCACGAGTACCGCGATGTCGTCGGCGGGGTCCCCATCCTGGCTCGCCACCACCTGCTCCTCGACGGTTTCGCCGATACCGGCGGCGTCCATACCTACGCACCCCTCGAGGACGGATTTCAGCGCATGCTCGCCGATCTCCGACCCCCTTCCTTCCACGACACCGTCGGTGTACAAGACCAGGGCGTCGCCTGAGTGCAAGGTGACCTCGCAGTTCCCGAGCTCCGCATCGTCGAAGAGACCGATCAAGATCCCAGGGCAACTTATGGGCACCACCTCACCTGACGCTCGCAGGACCAAGGGGGTTGGGTGACCGCCCGACGACAGCTCGAGGCACCTTGAACCCTCGCCTGCCCGCAGTCGTACAAAGACGGCCGTGCAGAATCGTTCCTCCACGTCGGCGCGAAGGATCGCCTGGTTCAGGACGTCCAGCACGTTACTGGGATGTTCCTCCCTCATGGCGGCGGCGCGCACTGTATGCCGCGCCAGGCCGGTGACGGCCGCTGCCCCCACACCCTTGCCGCACACGTCCCCAATGACGAGGGCCCAATCGCCATCTTCGATCTCGAAGACGTCGAAGAAATCACCGCCGACTTCGTTGCCGCGTCCCGCAGGACGGTAACGGGCCGCGACCTCCACGTCGGGGATGACGGGCAATCGCGGGGGCAGCAGGCTGTTCTGGAGTGTCCGCGCCACGTGACTGCGCTCTTCGTAAAGCCGGGCGTTGTCGATCGCCAGAGCTGCTCGGCGGGCGAGGTCGGTCGCGAACGAGAGGTCGTCTTCGATGTACAGCCGTCCGGATTCCGCACACACGAAGCTGATCGCTCCGAAGGTTCTGCCGCGCGCACTCAGCGGCAGGATCATCGCCGAACGAAGCCCGAGCTCGGTAAGGATCTGATAATGCTCGTCGGTTAGAGCCGACGCCAGGAGTTGTTCGTTCTGTATCTCATGAAACAGGTCAGACTGTCCGGTTCGCAAGACGCGCGGTACTCCCCACGCGGCGTCGGGCTGTTGTGGATAATCTCTCTGGACGCGCTGCGCCAGCTCCATCTTGGAGGGATCTGCGTGCGCGATCGCAACGTTGAGGATCTTTCCGCTTTCGAGCACGTCGATGGCGCACCAGTCGGCCATTCCCGGTACGGCCAGTGCGGCCACCTGCTTGAGCGTCTCACCGTAATCCAGAGTCTCGGACAAAAGATCGCTGGCGGTCGCGAGGATCGCCAGCCGCTCCTGCGCGCGCTCTGCCTGCGCTCGAGCCGCTCGTTCTCGCTCGAGGAGCAAGGAGAGGTCGGCCTCGGTGCGCTTACGGTTGGAGATATCACGGATGTAGCCCGTGAACAGAGCGGGGCCGGGCAGCTGAACTCGGGTGATCGTTATCTCGACGGGGAATTCAGATCCGTCCGCACGCTGTGCGGTTAGCTCGATCCGCTTACCCAGAACGGGGCCTTCGCCCGTCTCCAGATATCTCGACAGGCCCCGTCGGTGAGCATCTGCGAATGCGGGCGGGATGATCAGGGAGGCCATCTCCTTGCCTATGACGTCCTCGCGCCTCCACCCGAAGGTCCGCTCGGCTGCCGGATTGAACTCCACGACTTCGCCTCTGTGGTTCATGCTGATGACACAGTCCAGAGCAGCTTCCAAGATCGCGCTCTTGCGCGCTTCGCTTCGTATGACCGCGTCCTCGACGGCCTTGCGGTCGATGAACTGACCCACTTGACTGCCGATCGCGGCCATGAGCTCCATCATCCCAAGGTCGGGTTCTCCAACCTCGCGCGTGAAAGTCTCGATGATCCCCAGCACTTCCGAGTTCAGAAGGATGGGAAATGCAAATGCCCCACGAAAGCCGTCAGCGGCAGCCGCCGACTGACGCGGGTAGTCATCACGCTGTTGCATATTCGACACCCACGCAGGTGTCCCGGTCGCCCACACGTGACCGGGCAGCCCTACGTTCCTGGGCAACGCGATCTCTTTCGTCTTCTGTTGGAACTCGGTCAGCTCGATGTCTGGCCCTTGCCATACGTTTACGCAACGCAGTACCTCGCCTGCAGGATCCACCGTCCAGAGCGCAGCGAGGTCGAAGTCAAGGCTGGTGCAAAGGGCCTCGAGCAATCGGGGCGTTGCCTGGGCGAGGGTGGGGGATTCCGCGAGCACCCGCGTCACTTGGTACTGCGTGGTCGTACGCCGTTCCGCGCGCTTGCGATGGCTGATATCGACGCACACTGCTACCGCGCCAATGATGACTGCCTTGGCGTCTCGCATCGGCGAGATGCGCGCTTGAACCGTCACACTGTCGCCGTTCTTGTGTTTGACGACGTACTCGGCGTCGGTCGAGCTGCCGGACGCTGCCAGATCGATCGCGTCACTGCTGTTTTGATCCTCGGGCTTGGCGAGCAGCGTGAACAGCGGCCGGCCCAGCGCCTCCTCACGGGAGAGACCGAAGAGGTGTGCGGCAAAGCCATTCCAATGGGTGATATGGCCGGTGAGGTCTAAGCCGATGACGGCAGCTTCAACCTGATCGATTAAGATTGACTGGGTTGTGGCGCCCTCTCCAGGCGCAATACGGCTCTGAACCAACTTTTCGGTTATCCCCTCTCTCGGTCGTAAGCGTAAGCCATTGCTTCGCTTGCTCGTGCCGGTTTGGGAGCATGGCACCGTGAAGTCATGGGAGCGAGTGTGACGGGTGTGGAAACGATCGAGGCGGCCGGGCAGCAGACCCGGCTGGCATCTGCCGGCGCGGGCGAGACGGTGGTGGTCTTGCACGGCTGGGGGGGCCGGATCGAGTCCATGACCCCGGCGATGGCGTGCCTCCAGACCCGCTTCCAGGTCGTGGCGGTGGATCTCCCGGGATTCGGGGATGCTCCCGCTCCAGCGGGGGTGTGGGGGACCCCCGATTACGCCCGCTGGCTCGCTGCACTTCTCAGGGATCACTCGATCCAGCGCGCTCACTTCTTGGGGCACTCTTTCGGCGGAAAGGTGGCTCTCACCCTCGCAGCCACCGATCGAACACTGGTCGACAAGCTGATCCTGGTAGACGCCTCCGGGCTGCGTTCGGCGCCTTCCCGGGCAGCAGTAGCGAAACGGGCCCTGTCGCGCGCGGGGCGGGTCGCCGGCCGCCTGGGTCCTCCGGGCAGAGCGCTCCAACAGTTGGTCTACCGCCAGGTGGCCACAGCTGATTACCGCGAGGCTGGTCCGTTGAGGCCGACGTTTGTGAGGATCGTCAACGAAGACGTCACGGAGCTGTTGCCCCGGATCTCGGCTCCAACGCTGCTGATCTGGGGGGGCCGGGACGAGGATGTGCCGGTGACGCACGCGCAGACGATGGAGCGCCTCATTCCGGATGCCGGCCTCGTGGTGCTGGAGGGCGCGGGGCATTTCTCCTACCTCGATCAGCCCGAACGGTTCTGCAGGATAGTCAGGCACTTCTTGAGCACTCCGGTGGTCCCGTGATCGTTGCGCTGCTCATCCTTTCGGTGGGCTTTCTTGCCTTCCACCTCATCCGGATCCGCAGGGCGCTTCACGTGTTCCAGCTCGAGGGCTACAAACGCCCCCGCTTCCTAGCGTGGTGTCGTCAGAACCCGTCGTCCGTGCTGTTCCTGGCCCCCGCAACCCACAAGAAACCGCTCGTGATGACGAACCGAGCCCAAAGACTGCTCGGCACATCGATGCTCATCTCCGTGCTGTGGCTCCTCCTCGGGGTGATCATCGGCGGTCAAACGACCGATGTAGTGGCTTTTTCCACCTGGGTGGTCGAAGCGGTGCTCTTGTTCGTGGGTATGCCGCTGGTCCTCGTTGCTAGCGACCTCGTGCTGGCGCCACTGGAACGGTCCGTCAATCAGGGCTTCATACGGTCGGCAACCACCAAGCTCCGGGCAGTCCACCCCGTAGTCGTTGGGGTTACGGGGTCGTTCGGGAAGACTTCAACGAAGTTCGCGATCCAACGCTTGCTGGATGGCGAAGAAGGCATCGCTCTGGCGACGCCCGGCTCGTTCAACAATCCCCTTGGGATCTCTCGCACTATCAACGAACAGCTCGATGCCCGTCACCGGTACTTCGTCGTGGAGATGGGGGCCTACGGCGAGGGGGAGATCGCCGAGCTGTGCAGGTTCGTTCATCCCACGATTGGCGTGCTGACATCGATCGGGCCCGCACATCTCGACCGCTTCGGCTCGATGGATGCGATCCGGCGCGCCAAGTACGAGATAGTCACCTCCCTGCCCCCCGGTTCGACTGCAGTGATGAACGTTGACGACATCGAGACCCGCAAGCTGGCGGACGCAACGAGCCACGTAGGCGTGATGCGCTACGGGGCTGATCCAGCCGGAAGGCCCGACATCACTGCAACCAACGTGGAGGTCGGAACCACCGGAGCATCTTTCGCCATCGTGAACAAGCGCACTGGGTCTTCGCTCCAGGTCCACACCAAGTTGTTGGGGAGACACTCCATCGGTCATGTGCTGGCCGCCGTCGCGGTGGCGGTGACGCTCGGCAAGGAGCTCGGGGAGCTCAAAGGAGCCATCGAATCCTTGACCCCCATCGAACACCGGCTGCAGCTGCTCGAGGGTGCCGGAGGAGTCACCGTGATCGACGATGCCTACAACTCTAACCCCGAAGGCGCCGATGCCGCCCTCGACGTCCTGTCGGCGATGCCTGCCCGGCGAAGAGTGGTTGTGACGCCCGGGATGATCGAATTGGGAGAGCGCCAGTTTGCCGAGAACGCCCGCTTCGGGCGGCGCGCCGCGGCGGTGGCAGACGTCGTGGTAGTCGTCGCCAAGGCCAATCGTGAAGCGATCTGCTCCGGCGCGAAAGGCGCGGGGGCCGAGGTGGTGACCGTCGATTCCCTGGCTCAGGCCACCGACCGTCTGGGGACGATCTTGGGTGCTGGGGATGCAGTGTTGTTCGAGAACGACCTCCCCGACCACTACGAAAGCTGAGCGGCCCGCAAGACTCCCCGTCCAACCGGTCCAGAAGCCGACGCGTGCTGAGCGCTGAGGTCTTTCCGGGCCTCCTGTCGGTGCGCCACTTACACTCCAAAGGATGAAGCGACTGGCGGTTGGCGTGATCTTCGGCGGACGTTCGGTCGAGCATGAAGTTTCCGTGGTCACCGGACACCAGGTCATGGAGGCCCTCGGCGACCACCACGACGTCGTCCCGATCTATGTCAGCAGAGAGGGGGCCTGGTACAGCTCGCCGGCCCTCGACGACTTGGCAGTGTTCCGCAAGAACCGGTGGGTCGAGGCAGGCGAGCAGGCGATCCTTGCCCCCAGCACGGACGCCGGTGGCCTGCTCGTCCCTGGGGGGCGCCTCCGCGGTACGCGCACGATCCCGCTCGACGTAGTGATCCCAGCGATCCACGGAACCTTCGGCGAAGACGGCACTCTTCAAGGGCTCCTCGAGCTTGCCGACCTGCCCTACACCGGTTCGGGGGTGGTCGCTTCGGCTGTGGGCATGGACAAGGTCATGATGAAAGCAGCCTTCAAGGCTGTGGGTCTGCCCACCGTGGACCACACGATGGTCACCTCCGAAGAGCTTCAGGACGCGGGCGACGCGGTCCTGGACCGTTGCGAGCAGATCATCGGGTACCCGGCTTTCGTAAAACCGTCCCGGCTCGGATCCAGTGTGGGCATCGGCAAGGCAAAGGATCGGTCATCACTGAGGGATGCTCTCGAGGTTGCCCGCCGGTACGACCACCGGATCCTGGTGGAAAGGGCCATGGAGGGATGTATCGAGATCAACTGCTCGGTTTTGGGCGGCGGTACCCGTACCCCGCGGGCGTCGGTCTGCGAGCAACCGGTCCCGTGGGAAGAATTCCTGTCGTTCTCCGACAAGTACCTCCGGGGCGGAAAGAGCTCGAAGTCCAGCGGTATGGCCGGGCAGGACCGCCGGGTGCCGGCCCCCATCTCGCCCGAGCTCACCCACCTGGTCCAGTCCGATGCCATCGCAGCCTTCTCTGCGATCGACGCAAGTGGAGTGGCCAGGGTGGATTGTTTCCTGAGAGAGGACACGGGGGAGACCTGGGTCATGGAGATCAACACCACCCCGGGATCGTTCTCCTTCTATCTGTGGGAGCCCACCGGGCTCAACTTCAGCAGCTTGCTGCTCGAGCTGATCGATATCGCCATGGAGACGCACGCAGCGAAGTCGGGATTGATGTTCTCGTTCGATTCTGGATTGCTCGAGGGAGCCGGGGGGGTGAAGGTAGGTGGCTGACGCTTCTCCTGTCGAGCTGACCGACGTCGACAAGCAGCGTTTCCGTGACGAGGCAATCCCCCTGCTGGATTCGCTCTATGCAGCGGCGCTGCGCATGACTCGGAACCCTGCCGACGCGGAAGACCTCATCCAGGAGACGATGTTGCGTGCGTACCGTGCTTTCGACCGCTTCGAACAGGGCACGAACATCCGCGCGTGGTTGTTCCGCATCATGACGAATGCGTACATCAACACCTACCGCAAGCGCCAGCGTGAGCCGGTCAAGGTCCCCCAGGACGATGTCGAGGAGTTCGACCTCTATCAGGAACTCAAGAACCACGACCCTCAGTTCTCGATCACTCCCGAGACCATCGTGCTGGATTCGCTGTTTGAAGCGGACATCCTGACGGCGATCGACGAGCTGCCTGAGCAGTTCCGGCTTGCCGTGGTCCTCTCGGATATCGAAGGTTTCACCTACGCGGAGATGGCCGAGATCATGGGCGTTCCGATGGGCACAGTGATGTCCCGGCTGCACCGGGGAAGAAAAGCCCTCCAGAAGAGGTTGTGGCATCTAGCTAGTGAGAAGGGGATCGTGAAGCCCGGCAACAAAGCCGGCGACGATGCCCGCAGGCGAGCGGAAGCGGGAGAGCAATGAGCCGGGGTGCCGCTTGAAAGATGAATGCAGGGAGGTGCTTGAACGCACCTACCTGTTTCTCGACGGGGAATTGTTGTCTGTCTCCGAACGGGTGGAGATCGAGGGTCACCTCGAGGAGTGCAGGCCCTGCCTCGAGCGGTACGGCCTCGAACAGGAGCTCCAGAGCCTCCTCGCCAAGGTGAAAAAGAAGCATGTCTGCCCCGAAGGGCTTCGGTCCAAGATCTTGAACTTGCTCGACCAGACCTAAAACCTCACCTGCAAAGGTCCACCGGCCGATAGAAGGAGAACTGAGACTTTCCGAGGCCGGAGGCACCACATGGCAACCACAGCATCGCCACACTGGGACGACACGCCCGCTTCGGACGGCGTCTACATCCGGACCGCAGAAGCGGCGAAGATCCTCAACCGGTCGCCGAAGACGGTTTCTCGCTGGGCACGCGATGGCAAACTCCCGCACCTCGTCACCCTTGGCGGACACCGTCGTTTCCCCGCGGCTGCAGTCAAGGATCTCGCCCGTCAGCTGGGAATCAACTGAAAGAAATGTAAGAGGATCCGGCATAGCTTGAGTTTGGTGCGCGGTAGTCCGCAGCGACGTTAGGCTTCCCAATCAACTTCTAGCCGGAAAGAGCGTTATCTGTGGCGCGAACCAATCTGCATGAGCTTGCGAATCGTTTGCTCGCGGGAATGGATGAGGCATCCCAAGATTCGACCTTTAAGGGCAAGATGCGCGACGTTGCGATGACCGCCGGATTGAACTCAGTACGAAGTGCAGAGGCGGTCAAGGTGCTACAGGAATCTGGGCGGATCGACGTTCTGCAGAGAGGCCGCCGGGGCCGGGACAGCATCGTCTCTATCCTCTCTACAGAGCCTCTGACTTTGACCGACGCCGAGGGGGCTCTGCCGGCGCGCAAGAGAACAGCCAGGCTCAACTACGACGATCTGGGTCACGCAGTGGTCGATAGGTTGCTCGCCCTCGCCAGGGACGATGGTTTGCGGGCGGCACAGGTGGAAGTCTTCGCTGCCGAAGCCGAATCGCAACGCCAGAGAACCACTCAGCTCGAAGTGGTGATCCAAGAGGCGGATGAACGGGAGACCGAGCTTCGGATCAAGCTGAAGGCGGCAGAGGAGTCACTCGATCGCGCCGAAGAGAATCTGCGCCGCGCCATCGGCTCTCCGCGCGCCGCCAAGGTCGCGCCCACAGTGGTAGATGACGATGAGGCCAAAGCGGTCCTCGACGTCCTCCGCTCGGGCCACCTCTAGATCCTCAGCAAGCTTAGAGAGGCCTGCGTCCAGAGAAGCCGTCATCGGCGAAGTGCCAGAACGCGACCTCCGGTTCGCCCAGCCTCCAGCAGAGGTAGGCGTCGCGTCCGTCGATGATCGCGGGGAAGTCCACGAGTCCGGTCGAGATGTCCCGTAGCAAGACGTTCCACTCCTCCAATCGTTCGATCAGCTCGTCGACGCGCCCGAGCGTTCGGGACCACTTCTGTCGTTCGGTGGACCAGCCATTCGAGGCCGACGCGGTGACCACCATTGCTCTAATCTTGGTCGCTTCCTCATAGCGCTCGCGCAGCTCGACCACGGCGGGAGCCAGATAGGGCAGGAGCGCGTTGGCCTCTGCGGCCGTGTAGGCGTACTCGGTCACTCGTCCAGCTCGATGTGCTCGAGGAACGCCCGTTGTATGGATCCGCCGATCGCTTTCGCTTGAGCGATGCTGCCGCGGCGGTCGAACGGCACCCGGCGGACCCTCAGCACCCATTCGGGGCCCTCGAGATCGATCAATAGATAGGAAGCAGTTTCGGCGTCTTGGGGGAACCCGATCGACCCCGGGTTGCAAACTATGGTCCCGTCCGAAAGACGGCGGACGAACGCCTTATGTACGTGTCCGTACACGATTATGGCGGCCTCGCCGAGGTAGGGAGCGAAGTCGGCGGAGGGCGCGTCCGGCATGGGCGCCTCGAACGGAGACTGCGGCGTTCCGTGCACGAGCAGGATCGAACCGGGGCCGGTGTGGCCCAGGGGCAGGTTCAAGAGCCATTCCGCGTCATCGCTCGAGATGTCGTGCTGTGCTGCGACGCTCTCAACCTCCTTACGTTCGGCTTCACCTTCGACGGTTTGGGGGTCACCAGTGATCCAAACGTCGGTGTTGCCACGCACCGTGGGCCATCCCGCAGCCCGAACGCGCGCTATGCAGTTCGATGCCCAGGGCCCCGCCCACGCCAGGTCCCCGCCGCACCAGACCTCATCGGGATGCTGTGCTTCAAGGTCGGTCATAACCGCGTCGAGCGCCAGAAGGTTCCCGTGGATGTCGGACAGCACCGCGATGCGCAATGGCTTCTCCTTAAGATCTAGCGGATCGACAGATGGAGTGGGTTCACGAAAAGCTGCCGGACTCCTAGTCCTCGAGCGCCTCGCGTAGCTTCATCAGGGTCCTGTTCAGCAATCGCGATACGTGCATCTGCGAGATACCCAGTTTGTCGGCGATCTCCGATTGGGTCATCCCCTTGAAGAACCGTAGATACAGGATCCTGCGCTCGCGCTCGGGCAGTTTCGCCATCTCGGGCGCGAGTGAAGCGCGGTACTCGAGGTTCTCGAGGTGCTCGTCCTCGGCCCCCAAGTGCTCGGCGAACGATGTGGAGCCCCCGTCGTGGGTGTCCATCGGGGCGTCGAGAGAGGTGAAGTTGTACGCCTGCGCGATCTCGAGCCCTTCGAGCACGGCTTCATCGGTGGTTCCCGCAACCTTGGCGATCTCGGACACGGTAGGCGACCTTCCCAGTTCCTGACCGAGATCGCCGACGATCTTCGTCAGTTCGAGATGCAACTCCTGCAACCTGCGCGGCACGCGGACAGCCCATCCCTTGTCACGGAAGTGGCGTTTCAACTCGCCCACGATCGTCGGCGTGGCGTAAGTGGAGAACTCGACCTCGCGCTCGAGGTCGAATCGCTCGATCGCTTTCAGGAGGCCGATCGTTCCAACCTGGGTGAGATCTTCGAGCGGTTCTCCCCGGTTTCGGAACCTACGGGCAAGGAACTCAACGAGGCCGATGTACTGCTCGACGAGCTGCTTCCTGTATTCGGCGCGCTCCTCTTCGGTCGCTGCCGCGCCGTATGAGATGAAGATCTCCCTGACTTCCTCTTTGGTGAGGACGGTACGCTCAGCCATCAGGTTCGCTTCTTCACCAACTCGAACGTGGGGACGCCGTCCAGTTGCTCTAGCGTGGCTGAGTCCGCGACGCCGTCCAGGATCACGCGCGAGAACTCTGACAGCTCGGTACGCACTTTCGTTGCCGTAGCAAGGTGGCCCTCGCCGTGAACCTCGAGCCCGTCCTCGAGGATCGCGAACCGTATCTCGAGCGTTCCCTCACGACCCTGGTTGCCGATCACGTAGCTGGCCAGCTCGTCTACCGCGATCTTCAGATCCTCGATCTCATCCAGCGTGAACTTCAAGCGAGACGCCAGCCCTGCGGCGACCAGCCGTACCACCTGGACGTAGGCAGGAAGAGCGGGGATCCTTATCGAAACTGTGTCCAGCGCCGGTCCTCGGTCTGGAAGTGTCAGGAAGCAGACGCCTTTCGGGTGGCCGGCTTCTTCTTCGAGTCCGCCGCGACGGGCTTCTTCTGTTTCTTGGCTTCGGCCACCGACGCCTTCAAGGCCTCCATAAGGTCGACCACCTTCGTTGGCTCCGCCTCCGGCTCAGGCGCATACGTGATCTCTTGTCCCTGCTGCTTTTGGTCGACGAGTTGTTCGAGCTTCTCACGATACTCGTCGTGGAACTCGTCGGGATCGAACTCAGCTGTTAGTTGCTGGATCAGCTGCCGCGCCATTTTGACCTCGGCGTCTCTGACACTGACGCGCTTGTTGAGCTCCGCAAACTCAGGCTCGCGGATCTCATCGGGCCAGTACATCGTTTCGAGAACGAAGACGCCCTCTTTGAGCCGGATGGTTGCAAGATGTTCCTTGTCACGGAGGGCAACCTTTGCGATGCCTACCTCGCGCTCGGCTTCCAACGCCTGCGCCAGGAGTTTGTACGCCTTGAGACCGGGTGCATCCGGGATCACGTAGTAGGTCTTGTTGAAATAGATCGGATCGATCTCCTCGAGATCGACGAACGACACGACATCGATCGCACGGATGGAATCCACGTCGAGGGCGGCGAGCTCATCGTCATCGAAGGTGACGTAATGGTCCTTGGAGTACTCGTATCCCTTGATGATGTCATCCCAGCCGACTTCCTTGCCACAGATGTCACACACTCGCTTGTACTTGATCCGGCCCCCATCCTCTCCGTGGAGCATGTGGAACTTGAGGCTCTTTTCTTGCACGGAGGAGTACAACTTGACGGGAATGCTGATCAGCCCGAAGGTGATTGCGCCGGACCACAATGATCTTGCCATAGGGAAGATTCTAGGGGACTTAACGGAATCGCCCCACCGAAACCCTACTGCCGGCCCCATTTGGCAGTGAGATGCGGCAGGATGCTGGTCTTGCGGTGTGGAGGAGGACGCAAGGGAGCTAAGGAACCATTTTGGACTTTGTCGATAACGGTAGGGGGATCTATGGCGGGGATGAGGAGCGCGGTGGCTGACCGGATCGAGGATTACGCCAAAGCGGTCGGCGAACGACTGCGACGCATAAGGATCCAAAAGGGCATGTCACTCCAAGATGTGCAGCAGGCTTCCGAGGGCCGCTGGAAGGCGGCGGTGGTGGGAGCGTACGAGCGCGGTGACCGGAACGTAACGATTGCGCGTCTATCAGAGTTGGCAGGTTTCTACGCAGTTCCGATGTCCGAGATCCTTCCCGATGACGGGGTCCACGCAACGCCGGGCGGGGACGCCAGGAGGCGTGTCGTCCTCAACCTCGAGAGCCTCGATCGTGTGCCTGAACCCGACCGTGACCCGCTGTCCCGGTTCACAACTGCGATCCAGATGCAACGCGGCGATTACAACGGACGGGTTCTAACGATCCGTGAGGACGACCTGATGGCGCTCGCCCTGCTCTACCAGACGACTGCGGATGAGTTGGCCCACCGATTGAATGACTGGGGTCTCATAAACGCCGACTAGCGCGCCTCTAGAGAGCGAGCGCGGCCACCACAACGACGAGCAAACCCAGCCAGTAAACGGCGGTGAACGCGTAATCGGGCTTGCGGGGACGCATCGGGATCAGCACCCCCAAGATCCACACGGGCAGCACCGCTAGACCGAACAACAAGCCGTACGCCAGCGCCACCCAGTGCGCCCACCCCTGACCCATCCCGACGAAAGTTGCGGTCAGGGCTAGGAGCACTCCCAGGATCGCCTGGCCCCAAACGTCGGCGATGGGGCCGCCCTTGCTCAGCCTGTACACGCGGTATCCAAAGCCGAGAGCGGCATTGATGCCCAATGAAACGACGAGGATCGTTCGCCAGACCATGCGCGGAAGGCTATCTTTCACGCTCATGCCAAGAGATCGCGGGCCGGATAAGAAGGGAAACGACCTCGAGAGCGCGGGGCCGAAGACTCGCCACGAACGCAAGCTCCAACGGCTGGAGGAACGGCGCCGGGCCCGGGAAGCTGCGCTCGCGGCGGAGCGGCGCGCTCAGCAGAGGCAGCGGATAGTTCGCACTGTGGTTCTGTTCGCAGTCCTTGCAGTGCTCGTGTTCCTCGTGTTCTTCCGCAACTCGCCTAACCCTGTCCCCACACCCACACCGACGACCACCTCCACGACCACCACTTCTCCATCACCTTCTTCCAGCTGAAGTTGATCGCGTCGGCCATCACCGACTCGCTGGATCGTCCTCTGTGCTCGTCTTGCTCGCAGTCATTGTTCGATCTATTGGTTGTTCGATCGATCTGCGATGACCGTGCCGTTGTCGTAGAGGGCCGTACACTCCTCCACGATGACGGCTCACGCGATGCACAGAAAGCTGTCGGTTGCTTTGGTGGTGACACAAGTCGCTGCTCTTCTCGCCGTCCTGGGAGCAACGCCGGCGCACGCGACCGCGCTCTCTGCCGGGGAATGGGTGATCGGCCCCCGCAGCCATGACGTCGTCATCACGCTCGACGGGCGAACTACTGCTCGCCATGTCGATGCTCTGCTTCGTGTCCTCGAGCAGAAGAAGGCGCGGGCGTCGTTTTTCCTG
>JAXDJR010000070.1:0-8273 GCA_034667545.1 Actinomycetota bacterium | reverse complement strand
CAGATCGAGGCGTGCGAACGCCTTCTCTGCGAACTCGCGCACGCTGTGGTTCTCACCTGAAGCGATCACGAAGTCATCGGGTTCGTCGTGCTGGAGCATCAGCCACATCGTCTCGACGTATTCGGGGGCATAGCCCCAATCGCGGCGCGACTCGAGATTGCCTAGGAAGAGCTTGTCCTGGATCCCTGCCTGGATGCGCGCCACAGCCCGAGTGATCTTGCGGGTCACGAAAGTCTCGCCTCTTCTGCTGCTCTCATGGTTGAAGAGGATGCCGTTCGTTGCGAACATCCCGTAAGCCTCCCGGTAATTCACGGTCATCCAAAAGGCGAAGGCCTTTGATATTCCGTAGGGACTGCGGGGATGGAACGGCGTCAGCTCGCTCTGGGGAGGAGGCGCCGAGCCGAACATCTCCGAAGACGACGCCTGATAGAAACGCGTCTCGACCCCTGAGGCCCGCACCGCCTCGAGCATCCGCACCGTACCCATCGCGGTCGCGTCGGAGGTGTACTCGGGGATCTCAAAAGAGACTTTGACGTGGCTCTGCGCGCCGAGATGGTAGATCTCGTCGGGTTCGAGATCACGGATCAGGTTGACGAGCGACCCCGAATCCGAGAGATCGCCATAGTGCATGAAGAAGTGGACTCCACTCTCGTGCGGGTCTCGGTAGATGGGGTCGAGGCGTTGGGTGTTGAACGACGACGACCTCCTGATCAAACCGTGCACCTCATAGCCCTTACCCAGGAGCAGCTCGGCGAGGTAAGAGCCGTCTTGCCCGGTAACGCCGGTGATGAGGGCCCGCTTCATCGCTGCAGGATAAAGCGCGATGGCCTTCCGCCACTTAGAGTTCATTTCCGCCCTCGTTTACACAGTTTGTCCCCACTCCAAGCGCTGAAACCGTTCACAAACGCGCTTTGTGCGCCACTTCACTGCTCCCGAGGGTGCTAGCCTCCACCTTCATCCGTTGTTGGGGTCCGGTCAGACCCCCGTGAGGATCGACCTGCGGGCGACCCCACCGCCCGCCGAGCCACACCACGGCTCCCAAACAGAAAGAGGCTTGGACATGGATCACCTACGTTTCGGCGCGCGCTCGCGTCGCAAGGCAAGGCGTCGACAGTTGATGATCACCGCGTGGCTGGCGGGAATGGTTGCCGCATTCTTCGGCGTTCCCGGATCGAGTGCGGCTTTCGGCGTGCTACACCTGGTCGATCGCTCGTCGGCGCTCGCGGCGGGCAGCCTTTCCTCGCATCACTCGAGCCCTGCGCATCTAAGCGACCTCGCCGAGATTCCCACCTCACCAAAACCGAAGGCGCACCGGCTCGCCCCCAAGCACACGGCAGCAAGGCACCTGCACGCTCATGCCTCGCACCCCAAGCGGCAACACCCCGCCGTCGCGCATCCCGCTCCCGGCCCCAGCTCCACGCCGGCTCCAACCCCTGCCGTCGCTCCCGTGGGTTCGGTGAGCGATGTGATCTACGCAGCCGCCGCCAACGCCGGTATCAGCGGCAGCTATCTCCTTTCAGTGGCTAACTGCGAATCGAGCTTGAACCCCGGTGCCTACAACTCTGCGGGCTACTACGGCTTGTTCCAGTTCGACCAGCAAACGTGGAGCGCCTATGGATCTGGCTCCATCTACGACCCTGTAGCTCAGGCCAACACTGCGGCTCGCCTCCTGGCGGTAGGACAAAGCAGCCGCTGGCCTCACTGCGCATAAGGCGTGCTTAGCGGGCCTTCATGAAGTAGTGAATGTGGTCGGCCGTGAATGGATAGGCATCGTCGTCCTTCATGAACTTCTGCACTGGTTCCGGCAGGCCGTCGAAGGGGATGTCCTCGAAGCCGAGCCGGTTGTAGAACGGCAGACGCTCCGCGTGACAGCACAGGAACATGGTCCCGCCTCGGCTGTTCATCGCCGCCTGGATTAGCTGGGTGCCGAGGCCCTTGCCTCTTCGATCCGGTTGCACGAGGACGTCCTCTATCACTACCGTCTGCGGTTCCAGCTCGATCACGGACAGGGCGCCGACGATGGCTCCCTCGCGAGCTACGAACGAGACGCCGTTGTCGAGGTGCGGGTCCTCCCACTCGTTGGCTGCGTAGAACTCTTCGATGTCTTGCTTGTCATGGCGGGTCGCGCGGGTGATCATCAGGCTGCTGCCTTCAGCCTGCGAGAGGCATTCCTCAGTTGGTCGAGAGCCGCATCGGGAACGATGACGTCGTGCTTGCCCCCAGGCATCCCTCGGTCTGGCCTCATGGAGCCGTGGTAATCGCTTCCGCCCGAGATAACCAGGCCTTTGGCTTCGCCCAATGCGCGGTAGGGCTCCTGCTCAACCTCCGGCAGGTCACCGTGGTAACCCTCGATCCCTTCGAGCCCTGCGCTCACCAGCGCCTCGACGAACAGCTCGAGGTCATCGATCGACAGGTTCAAGGTGAAGGGATGGGCGAGCACGGGAACGACTCCGGCCGCGGTCATCAGCTCGATCGCTTCGGTCGGCTTATAGAGCTTGCGCGTCAGGTAGGCCTTGGCCCCCTTGGCGAGGTACTCGTCGAATGCAGTCTGGTAGTCGGGGACCACGCCGTTGCGCACGAGCACTGCGGCGAAGTGCGGCCTGCCGATCTGGGAGCCGGGCCCACCCGCCTCTCGTTCGACCTCTTCGAAAGTGATCGGGACGGATAGCTCATTCAGCTTTTCGACGATCAGCTGATTGCGATTGGCCCTGTGGAACTGGAGCTCTGCCAGAGCTGCAGACAGGCCGTTCTCACCCTGGGGGATGAAATAGCCCAGCAGATGCATCGTCGGACGTGCCGAGGGCGTGAAGCCTCGCTCTCGAAGGTCTTCGACATCGCACGAGATCTCGACGCCTCTGACGACTTCTAGCCCAGCCCGGTCGCCTTCAGCAACGGCTTCGTCACAGCCCGCATCGTTGTCGTGATCGGTGACCGCGATCGTATCCAGACCCGCGGCGGCAGCTTTGTGCACAAGCTCGGTTGGAGAGTCACCGCCGTCCGACACTGTCGTATGGGTGTGCAGATCGATCATCGCCGGCAGCGACTCACGCTTCCAGGTACTTCAACTCGACGAGCTTGTCCACGACTTTTCGCGCGGACATCTCAACGTCCTCGGACTCCGTCTTGCACACGACCTCCGGTTGGGCGGGGGCCTCGTAGGGATCGTCGACGCCGGTGAAGCCCTTGATCTCTCCCGCGCGGGCTTTGGCATAGAGACCCTTCACGTCGCGGCTCTCGCACACTTCGATCGGTGCGTCCGCGAACACTTCGACGAAGTCCTTACACATAGCGCGGGCCTCTTCCCGGATGGCGCGATACGGCGAGATGGCCGCCGAGATCACGAACACGCCGTTGCGCTGCAGAAGATGCGCTACAAAAGCGATGCGGCGGATGTTCGTGTCACGATCTTCCTTGGAAAAGCCAAGACCCTTCGACAGGTTCTCGCGCACCACGTCACCATCGAGGATCTCAACGGGCACACCGGCCGTGAGCAGCTTCTCTTCGACGAGGTGGGCGATCGTGGTCTTTCCCGAACCGGATAGGCCCGTGAACCAGATGACAACGCCTCGTTCCCTGTTGGCTTGTTTCATCGCATACCTCCATTGATCAAGACGGTTTTCCCCAAAGCCCCCTGGGCAGGCGGCAGACCGAAAAGGTCGAGGATCGTGCAGTGGACATCCCAGAGATGGAGGCCATCTCGTTGCCCGGGCGTTTCGCCGGGCGCGTTGTTCATGATGAAGATGCCGAACTCGGCGTGGTTCGCTTCGTCCGGTCCGGTGTCGTTCTCGAAGGTATAGGTCGACCCATGGCCGACGGAGCCGACGCTGCGCCACCGAAGGCCTCCGAAGATGACGATGAGATCGGGTGCGACGCCGTTCTGTGTCTTGTAGATGTCCTCGGGCTTCAATGCTTTGTTACCGAGCGGGTTGCCTTCATGGTCCACCATCGCTTCGATCTTGCGAACCAGTTCGTCACGCACCCGCTCGTAGTCGGCCGCCGGTATCAAGCCGTTGGGCTCGCGGCCCTCGACGTTGAGGAACAGCCTCCCGTAATAGCCCCCATCGGCCCATGCGGTTGTCTTCGACCAGTCGATGTCCATCTTGTTGATGGGAGTCATTTCGGTCGGCGTCGAACCTTCGAAGGCGAGGTAGCCCTCCTGCATCAACCATTCGTTGAAGCAGATGCCGCCGATCATCGCTTTAGCCCCGTGGTCCGAGACGACCAGCACCGTCGTCGAGTCGTCCGCGTACTTACCAAGCAGATCGCCAATCTTGCCGTCCAGGTAGCGGTAGTACTCGCGCAGCGACTCCTTGTAAGGGTTGTTCGGGTCGTAGCGCGGGTGGGCCGGGTCGATGAAGCTCCAGATGCCGTGGTTCAGGCGATCGGGTCCCATCTCGGTCATGGCGAAGAAGTCCCACGGCTTGGTGGACAGAAGGTAGTCGGCAGTCTTGAAGCGCTGCTCGGTCATTCGGTAAGCCTCATCCAGGATGTACTGAGTGTTGTCCGTGCGGAAGTTGCGGATGTCGAAGATGTACTCGCCGACCTTTTCTTCGAGCTCGGCCTTCAGCTCTTTTGGATAGGTGTAGTCGGCGTCGTTGCTGGGAGTCAAGAAGCACCCGATCTGCACGCCCTTCAGCGGCTTGGGGGGGTAGGACGGCGGCACCGACATGACGATGCAGTCCTTGCCTGCCTGCGAGAGGATGTCCCACACCGTCGGTTCCTTGATCGCCCACGAAGTGGCGAAGGCCAGTCCGTCGTAGGTGTAGTCCTTACGGTTCCGGAAGCCGTAGATCCCGAGCGTGCCCGGATCCTTCGATGTCATCATGCACATCCACGCCGGCACCGTGATGGGAGGTGTGATGGATTCGAGCGGCCCCCACACACCGTTGTCACGAAGCTTCGTGAGGTTGGGGATCTCGTCCGCATATTCCTCGAACACATGGCGGGGAGGAGCACAGTCCAACCCGATCACCATCACCTTCTTGCGGGAAGGCTCCTTGCGGGAAGCGTCGGAGCGGGGGCTCGTTTCTTCCGCGGGGCGCTTGGCCAGTCGCTTGAGGAAGCTCATCGCTCGGCCTTGCTTCGAGCGTCGTCGATCAAGATACGCGCCACTTCGGGCCGGGAGAATTCAGGTGGCGGCTCGGTCCCTTCCACCAACATCTTGCGCACCTGCGTACCCGACAAGTGCACGTGGTGCTCAGGGTCATGCGGGCACGTCTTGGCGGAAGCCATCGCGTCACACGTCCTGCAGAAGAATGAGTGCTCGAACTTGAGGGGCTGGATGCCTAACTCGTCGGGCTCGAAGGTCTCGAAGATCGCCTGGGCATCGTAGGTGCCGTAGTAATCACCAACGCCCGCATGGTCCCGACCGACGATGAAGTGAGTCATCCCGTAGTTCTTTCGCAGAAGTGAATGCCAGATCGCTTCACGGGGACCCGCGTAACGCATGGCTGCAGGGAACACCGAGAGAATCACGCGATCGTGCGGATAGTAGTTGGCCATGAGCACCTCGTAGCACTTCATGCGAGTGTCGGCTGGGATGTCGTCGCCCTTGGTCCCTCCAACGAGAGGATGGATGACCAAGCCATCGACCATCTCGAGGGCGCACTTAGTGAGATATTCGTGGGCGCGGTGGATGGGGTTGCGCGTCTGAAACGCCACGATGTTCTTCCATCCCCGATCTGCTATCTGCTGGCGCAGCTGCATGGGGGTGAAGCGGTAGCTCGCGAACTCGTCGGAGAACACGTTTTCGAGGACGGTCACTTCCCCGCCCACGTAGTGGTGCGGCAACGAGGTGAGGTAAGCCACGCCCGGATGCTTCTCGTCGGTGGTTCCGTAGGTGTGCTGAGCTTCCTCGAGCGGGTCGAACTCGAAGATCTCTTCCACATCGATGATCGCGACGGGCCGGCCCTCGTGGGTGATCGCGGCCTGGTCGCCTTCTTTGAGGTGGCTCAATTCCTCATCGCTGACCGGAAGCGTTATCGGGAGGCTCCACGGCAACCCGTTGGAAAGCCGCATCTCGGTCACGACGGACGAATAGTCATCCTTCGTCATGAATCCCCGGTTGGGTGACACGGCGCCTATCGCCAGAAGCTCGAGATCCGACAGCACCCTGCGGGATGTGGCTGCGATCGTGGGCAGCCCCGCAGCCTTCTTCCGAAGCTCGGCGATGTCTTCGTCTGCGGCCATACGCAGCTCCAATGACCCGCCGTGCGGAGGCGCGCCGGGGACGTCCTTCAATGTTGTGGGCATACCGATCCTTCCATCCGAACTGTGAGCGAGCGCAGCGGAACGGAGGCGTTAGGCACTCCAGCACTCCTATAGCACTCTCAGCCTACCATTTTCCGGGGAGAGTGGATAGGGAGGCGGACGCGAAAATGCGCCCGTCGAGCCTTATTCCCGGCAAGCCGGTTTACAACTCAACGGACGCAAGACGGACTATAGGAAATCGCATGGAGCCGCGCAAGATGCTGCCAGAAGATTTCTTCGCGCCTTCGATCCGAGATTGCCCGATGGGGCCCCTTGTGGGAGGATTCCGGGCGGCCTCCCCGCCTTGCTTCGGACCCGGCGGTGCGAGTGGAACGGTCCACGGGGCCACGCAGGCCCGGCAGCCACTAAAAAGGGGAACGATTGCAGCGACGGAGCGTTCGCGCATGGGTCGCGGCGGTGATGTTGGGCAGCCTCCTCATCCCGACCGTTGGATCTCTCGCCGGGACGCACAGCTCGAAGCTCCATCGTCTGGAACAACAGCGACAACAGGTAGCTCGCAGGCTGGCCGCCAGAACGCAACACGCTGCGACCCTGCGCAGTCGCATCAACATTCTGAACCACGCTATCAACGGCCTTCAGATCCAGATCAACGGACTGAACAGGATGATTGGACGCGTGCGTTCGGATGTGCGCACCGCGCAAGCGCATATCGATGCGACTCAATCCCAGATCGACAAGATCAAACATCTCGCGACAGCCCAGGCGGTCATGCTCTACAAGACTGGTGGGACCCAGACGCTCGACATGCTCCTGAAGTCCCGTTCCCTTACCGAGCTTGATAACAAGGTCGAGCTGCTCGGTGTGGCCGCCAACCAGAACACGTCAGCGTTGGTCAGATTCGGCCGCCTTCAGGCTCAGCTGGTCAGAGAGCACCAATCGTTGTTCAACCGTCAGGCCGAACTCCGCAAGGAGCGAGGCGCGCAGCAGCACTCTCTCGAGCAACGAGCGAACCTCCGCGATCGTGTCACTCACTACCTCACGACTCTCAATGGCAAGATCCGGGCGGCGAAGGACAAGGAGCGGGGCCTGGCCGGCCAGGAGAAGCAGATCCGAGTAGTCATCGCACAGGCGCAGGCTAAGAACGCGGTCACGGTGACGGGTATCTCGTCGCAAGGTTTCATCTGGCCGCTCAACGGTCCGATCACATCGCCGTTCGGCCCCCGGTGGGGAAGCTTCCACCCCGGGATCGATATCTCCGGCTTCACCGGGGAGCCTTTCGTCGCGGCGAAGGGGGGCCGGGTCATCTATGCCTCGTGGATGGATGGTTACGGCAACGCGACGATGGTCGACGTCGGTGGAGGGGTAGTCACGCTCTACGGGCACCAATCCCGCCTGGGCGTAAGCGTCGGTCAGACCGTCCAGCAGGGCCAAGTCATCGGTTACGTCGGCTGCACGGGCCTCTGCACCGGTCCGCACCTGCATTTCGAGGTCCGGGTGAACGGCACCGCCGTGGACCCGATGCAGTTCCTGCCCTAGAGCAGCGCAAGAGCCGCAGTCCGGGGAGCCGGGCTTTCCCGTGCCGGGCTTTCGTGCCGGGCTAGAGAATCGCGGGAGCAGATGGATCTCTCTCGCCCTGCTGGTCCTTCGAGATGGGCAGGCACCTATCGACTCGGCGCGCACTCGGTCTGCCCCATTGAGGGCCGGTCTGACCCACGCCTTTATCTTCGTGCGAGTTACGGTTAGTCTCTTGACGGGTCGAACATATGTTCGATAGACTGGCAGGAGAGGAGGGGCCCGAAGATCGTTCTGAGGATCGTGAGGCCCTTTATGCAGAACCAGAACCAGAACCATCAGCATCTCAGCGATCGCCGCGACGTGATCGCGGAGATCAGGGGTCGCTCCGAGCGCGACAGGATCGCGGAGATCAGGGGTCGCTCCGAGCGCGACCTGGTCGAGGGCATCGCCCATCTCCAGGCGGACATCTGTGCACGCCAGCGGGAGTTGCTCTCGTTCGTAGCCGAGTACGACCGCCGCCGTCTGTGGCAACGGGACGGGTGTCGCCA
>JAXDJR010000069.1:0-23852 GCA_034667545.1 Actinomycetota bacterium | reverse complement strand
CATCCACATAATCGATCTCGGCGCCGCGTAGATAGGGGGCGCTCATCTTGTCGATCCGGATCTCGACTCCGGAGGAATTGCTGACGTTGTCGTCATCCATCTTCCGGTCATCGAAGTACAGGGCGTAGCGAAGTCCGGCGCAGCCGCCGGGCTGGACCGCCACGCGGAGGGCGTAATCCTTGTTCTCGTGCTCTTCAGGGGAGCTCTCGACCTCACGACGAAGGAGTTCTGCCACCTTGCCGGCGGCGGTATCGGTGATGGCTATGGTCTCGGTTTGGGTGCCTGACTCTGTCATCGCCACAGGGGCAGCCTCCTTAGATAGGCCCTGGGTACGGCTTCATTGTACTGAACGTCAATGGATGACCAGCCATTCCAGAAGAAAGAGCCCGATCCCCATCACGACCAGAGCCAGGAGCAGGCGCCGTCGGGTCCGGAGTGGTCCGGGAACACTTTCGAAGGCTAGAGGCCCAACCACCAGCAACACCGCCGACGCCCCTCCCAAGAGTGTGGCCACCAGAACGATGACGTCGAAAATGCGGTGAAAAGACAAAGCTCGTAGGTTCCCTGCTTGTCAGTGCGAGGTGGTCGAGGCGAGGTTGAACTCTCGAAGGCGAAGGGCAGGAGCAACCGTGGACCCGAACGACCCGTACTCGGGTGCGAACGCCGCCAGCGCCGAGCCCACACCATCGACCGAGGCGAGCGCATCAAGCACACTTTGAGCGAACCGAAAATTGTGCACGGCCTCTCCGACCTCGCCGCCACTGATGCGAAAGGTGCCGTCTCGCGTCATACCCGTCAACGTGGTCGCAGGGCGATCGAGGATGTTGACGTAGTGGAATCGCGTGACGAGCAGACCGTCGGAGACCCCACCGATCAACTCATCGAGAGATGAGTCACCCGCGGCGAAAATGGGATTGAACGCATACGGACCAAACTCGTTGGAGCCCGAATAGTGACCGGTGGGCGATGTGCCCAGCTTGCGGGCGGTACGGAGGTCACTGACCGGTCGAACCGCGCGGCCATCAGAGATCACTTCGACCTTCTGCTTCGGGACCCCCTCCATGTCGAAGCCGATACCGACCGATAGTTCGGCGAAGACGTCGTCGGCCACCGTGACGCCGTTCGCTGCCACGTTCTCGCCCACCCGCGTTGACAGAAAGCTCTCCCCTTCGATCACCTGCTTGGCACCGAAGCCCATATAGGAGAGGAAGTCGATGAGCATTGCCACCGCCGGAGGTTCGAGGATCACTTCATAGGTGCCCGGCCGTCCATCGACTGCCCCCTTACCGCGAACAGCCTTGTCGGTGGCCGTCATCGCCGTGGAGGCGACATCGACTCGATCCATGCGATGCGAGGAACGCTCGCCCCAACCCGTGGCCCCGTCGATATCGACCAGACATGTGTTCACACAGCGAGTGAACGCATCGAAGCAGTCGATCCCGGTCGAAGAGAAGATGCCAAAGGCATGAGCGCTGGTCTCGTATACGCCAGCCGCGCTTCCGGCCCCGGCGACGCGCAAGATCTCGGTCACCGCGCGCGCTCGCTGCGCAGGCGACGCAGTCGCGGTTGGTTCATCCCAGCGCATCACCGCAGTGGCCCGCCCGACGTCTTGTGGATGAGGCAAACCAGGGAACTCGGCGTCGGGAGGAGAAGCCTGTGCAGCTTCCAGGGCCTGCTCGGCGGCGGCCGACAGGTGCTCTCGGTCCAACTGATTGGTCTTCGCGATGGCGACCCTGTCCTGGGAGACCACACGCACAGAAGCCTCGATCTGGTGCTGCGCGGTGTTCTGGATGATCTCGGAACCGGCAAAGCGGGTGACACCCGACTCTGAAGCGGCAACCATCACCTCGACGCCATCGGCGCCTGGATGTTCGAGCACCTCCTGGACCGAGCGCCGCGCTTCGTCCTCGCTGATCGGCAGCGGGCTCATTGACTCGTCCCGAGATGCACGTTGCGGAAGCGGGCGGGGGCCGTGCCGTGACCTACGCGCATCGTCTGGCCCGGTTGTCCTTTGCCGCAGTTGGGCGTTCCATACACTCGCCACTCCTCCGGACCGGCGATCGCATCGCAGGAAGCCCAGAAGACCGGGGTGATACCGGTGTAGCGCGGATCTTTAAGCATGCGTCCAAGCTTGCCCTTCTTGATCTCCCAGGCGATCTCGCAACCGAATTGGAAGTTCTTGCGCTTGTCGTCTATCGACCAGGACTTGTTGGTCACCATGTAGATGCCGTCATCCACATCTGCAAGCAAGTCGTCCAGGCTTCCTTCGCCGGGGAGAAGGCTGACATTGGTCATGCGGATCAGGGGAAAATTCTCCCATCCTTCCGCCCGCATCGTTCCGTTCGAACGGTCCGCTCCCACCGTCGCAGCAGTCTCGCGGGAGGTTTGAAACCCTACCAAGATGCCGTCCTTCACAAGGTCGACGCATTGCGCAGTCACCCCCTCGTCGTCGTAGCCGAAGGTTCCCAGGCCCCCAGGAATCGTCGCGTCGGAAGTGATGTTCACGAGATCAGACCCGTAGCGCAGCTTGCCAACGTCGGGTATCCCCACGAACGATGTCCCCGCGTATGCCGCTTCCATCCCAAGGACGCGGTCAAGCTCGGTGGGGTGCCCCACCGACTCGTGCACCTGAAGCATGACCTGATGTCCGTCGAGCACCAGAGTCGTGATGCCCTCGGGGCATGCGGGCGCCGTCAAGAGTGCAGCTGCTTGCTCGGCGGTGGCCTCGGCGTGGCCCACAAGGTCCATCCGCTCGATGACTTCGTAGCCGCCGGTCTCGAAATGACCCCTGAACGATCCCGGATAGGAACGCTGTTGCATCTCACCGTTCGAGACCGATGTGGCCTCGATGCCGGCGCCCACCTGAACCGTCGACTGATCGATGAGCGATCCTTCCGATGACGCGAACCATGCGGTTTGGCGCAGCAGGTCCATGGTGCCTCGCGCCAAGCGAACACCGGGGACGCGCTCCATGCGCTCGGTCGCCGAAGTGAGCAGTGCGATCTTGTCCTCCGGAGGGACCGAGAAGGGATCCTTGGCGACTGGCGCGGACCAGGAGTCCTCATGGCGCGGCTCGGGAACCAATTCGACGGGTTTCGAGCGAGCCATCGCGCTGGCACGCGCGACTTCGACGGCAGTCAAGGCCATGCGCTCGACGCTGTCTCGATCCAGCCTCGCCGATGCTGCATACCCCCACGCTCCATCGATGAGCACACGCACGCCTATGCCAACCGTGTGGGAGCGATCCAAACCTTCCACCTGAGGGCCCCGCACGGCAAGCGCTTCGGTCTCGGTCTCTACCGAACGGACGTCCGCGTAAGAAGCTCCCGACGCAGTCGCGGCATCGAGAGCGGCGATGACCAGATCTTTCACGGGACGCAACTTAGCAGCGGGTGGCCCGCGCGGGCCTGGGGGCGGCGGCTGGGTGAGATGGGGTGTGGCTCAGTCGCCGTCAGAGGTCCGCGGGGTGGGACCGCTTTCGCCAACCGAAGCCGTCTCACCCGACGATCTGCGGATCACATCCTGATCTTCGGGCTCCATCGCGGCACCTTGCTCGGTCCTCGCCTGGGACTCTTCCAGGATCCGGCGGGCCACCCTGCGCGCGGACGCGAGATCTCCTGCGGCGAGGCCGTTCTCAACCCCGCCGTGGAGCAGCTTGTGGGCGAGGCTCTCGACCTTGTCGTCGTAGGCGTCGGTGTCGGGCAGCGGCACCGGCGGGGGGTTCCCGGGTTGAGTGCTCATCGAAAGATGGACGTCAATCGACGGTCCAGGTATCGCCCGATGACAGCAATCGAGCGAGGTCACCCGGTCCCTGCTGATCGGCAGCGATACGCAACTGATCTTCGAGACCGTCTCCGTAGGCCGCGCGCTCGACATCACGGAACACGCCGATGGGCGTGGGGCCGGTGGGCCGGTCCGCGAGGCGGGACAAAGAGAAAGCCAGCCCGGGGTCCTCGCGATGCTCGTCGTGCACCAACAGGTTGCTCTCGCCCACTTGGGCCACATCGACGATCTCGCACCGGCCCTCCGGACTCATCTTGACGCCCTTCTCATGGTCGGGACCGAAGCGGATCGGCTTGCCGTGCTCGAGATAGATGCGGTTCTGGGAGCGTCCGTCCTTAGAGGTCAGCGCCAGAAACGCACCGTCATTGAAGATGTTGCAGTTCTGATAGATCTCGATGAACGAAGACCCGCGGTGGGCTGCCGCGCGGCGCAGCATCTCGGGCAGATGTTTGCGCTCGACGTCGATAGTTCGAGCTACGAAGGAGGCCTCGGCCCCCAGAGCCACGGAGACCGGGTTGAATGGATGTTCGAGTGACCCGAAGGGAGTGGACTTCGTCACCTTCCCTTGCTCGGAGGTTGGCGAGTACTGGCCCTTGGTAAGCCCATAGATCTGGTTGTTGAACAGCAGGATGTTGAGGTTGACGTTGCGACGCAACGCATGGATCAGATGGTTGCCACCGATCGAGAGCCCGTCACCATCACCCGTCACGACCCAGACCTGAAGATCGGGCCGGGCTGTGGCGATGCCCGTCGCGATAGCGGGGGCCCGGCCGTGAATGCTGTGGATGCCATAAGTGTTCATGTAATACGGGAACCGGCTGGAGCAGCCGATGCCTGACACGAACACGGTTTTCTCTCGTGGGATGCCGAACTCGGGCATCACACTCTGGACCGCAGCCAGGATCGCGTAGTCACCACACCCAGGACACCACCGCACCTCCTGGTCGGAGACGAAGTCCCCGCGCGTGAGTGTCGCCACCGAACCGCCGGCCTCGGTTACTCCACGATCGCGCCCGGTCACGAGTTGATCTACGGCGTTGCTCTCCATGTCCGGCATCACATCAGCTCCAGTACTCGTTCTTCGATCTCGGACGCTTTGAAGGGAACGCCCTTTACTTTCTTTATCGAGATGGTGTCGATGAGGAAGTCAGACCGGATGAGCCGAGCGAGCTGACCCATGTTCATCTCCGGGATCACAACGTGGTCGAAGCGGGCCAGAACCTCACCTGTGTTCTGAGGGAACGGGTTCAGATGTTTGAGATGGGCGCGCGCCACGCTCTTGCCGCGAGCCCGCAGCCGTCTTACAGCCGCGCCGATCTGACCGTAGGTGCCGCCCCACCCGAGTATCAAAACCTTGGCGTCCTCATCCGAGTCGAACTCGAGAGGATCGATGTCTTCTTCGATCGCCTTGATCTTTGCCTGCCGCAACTCGGTCATCAGCTGATGGTTGTCCGGGTCATAGGAGATGTTGCCGGTGCCATCTGCTTTCTCGATGCCCCCGACACGGTGCTCGAGGCCCAAGGTGCCGGGGATGGCCCATGGACGTGCGAGGGTGTCGTCATCCCGGAGATAGGGCCAGAAGTCCTCGCCCGCGTTGGGTTGGGACGCGAACCGAACCCCGATGTTGGGCAGTTTCCCGACCGAAGGGATCCGCCACGGCTCGGCGCTGTTGGCGAGGTACCCATCGGTAAGAAGGATCACGGGAGTCATGTACTTCACCGCAAGACGTGCCGCCTCGATCGCAGACCAGAAGCACGATGCTGGGGTGTAAGCGGCCACGATGGGAAGCGGAGCCTCGCCGTGCCGGCCGAACATCGCATGAAGGAGGTCCGACTGTTCGGTCTTAGTCGGCAAGCCTGTGGAGGGACCCCCGCGTTGCACATCCACGACGATCAACGGCAGTTCCAGCGAGATCGCGAGACCGATCGTCTCGGACTTGAGGTCGAGACCCGGGCCGGACGTCGTGGTCACTCCAAGATGGCCCGAGAAGGCGGCGCCCAACGCCATCCCGGCTGCAGCTATCTCATCTTCAGCTTGGATCGTGCGCACGCCAAAGTTTTTGTGGCGAGAAAGCTCATGCAGAACGTCAGAGGCCGGCGTGATCGGGTAGGAGGCGAGGAACAGCGGCAACTTCGCTTGCACGCTTGCTGCGATCAACCCGTATGCGAGCGCCTGGTTACCGGTTATCCGCCGGTAGGTGCCGGGGGCCAGCGTGGCGGGTTTGACCTCGAAAGCGGTCAGCTCGGCGGTCTCGCCGAAGGCGTGGCCTGCCTTCAGAGCCGCGACGTTGGCTTGCGCCAGGGCAGGTTTCTTGGAGAACTTCTTTTCGAGCCATGCGATGGTCTGGTCGAGTGGACGGCCGTACATCCACGAGAGCACGCCCAGCGCCAGCATGTTCTTGCTGCGCTCGGCTTCTTTCTTGGTGACGCCGGTGTCCTTGACCGCGTCCACGGTCATCGACGTCATGGGGATCTTGTAGACCTGGTAGTTGGATAAGGAGTCGTCCTCGAGAGGGTTCGTGGCGTAGCCGACCTTGTCCAGGTTGCGGTCCTCGAAGGCGTCGGTGTTGACGATCAGCAAGCCGCCGGGGGCCAGATCCTTGAGGTTGACCTTGAGGGCGGCTGGGTTCATCGCCACGAGAACGCCCGGTTGGTCCCCGGGGGTCAGGATGTCGTAGTCGGCGAAGTGGATCTGGAACGCGGATACGCCTGCAAGGGTCCCGGCGGGGGCCCGGATCTCGGCGGGGAAATCCGGCATCGTAGCTAGGTCGTTGCCGAAGACCGCGCTTACCGACGTGAACCGTTCGCCAGTGAGCTGCATGCCGTCACCAGAGTCGCCGGCGAAACGGATGATGACGCGATCGACCTCTTGTCGATCGGGCCCCGATTGTTTGGGAGGCGCCGACTGCGCGCTCATCACACCAATCCCCTCAGAATGACTTCCGGCTGAGGGGCCATCTTATCAGCGCGGGCGATCTGCTTCGCGGTGAAATCCCTGGTCGGGGGCCATAAAAGGCTTGACCAAGACATCGCTGGAGTGGTGCGGGCGGAAGTCGTCCAGGCGAGATCGACGACCGAGTCGCCTTCTCCCGCGGCCCCCGCGGAGATCAGAGCGGAAACACCTTGACCGCGAGCAGGTCGGGGGCCGGTATGGCGATGGCCTTCCCTCGGCGATCGATGATCGTCACCACTTGTGCGTCCCGGTCGGTTGCCACGGACGCCACCACGCCTACCGCTTCGGAGAAGGGGTGGATAGGGTCACCGTGCAGACGGTAGCGGACCGAGACCTTCCGGCCGAGCTGCTCGCTCCAATCCACCTCGCCCGGGTTCGCTCCGGCTTATCTACTCGCCGCGCTCTTCGGCGGGCGCGAAGGGGCTCTCCATGGCGCCGCCCGAGGCCTCGGGATGCTGTTCGAACCATTGCGAGTTCAGGGCGGTGAAGCTCGTCCACTCGGGTGGGACGTTGTCGGCGGGGAAGATGGCGTCGACGGGACACGCCGGCAGGCACGCGTCGCAGTCGACGCACTCTTCCGGGTGGATAAAGAGCTGCTCTTCACCTTCGTAGATGCAATCGACCGGGCACTCATCGACGCACGCACGGTCTTTCACGCCGATGCAAGGCTCAGCGATGACGTACGTCACGACAATCCTCCTGATCTAGATGCTTGTGCCGCCATGATACCCAGCGTCGATGCCGGCAAGCGCGCCGTCAGGACGAAGTTGGAGACGGCAACCCAGCTGCATAGCTGAGGTATAGAACCGACGCAGCGCCACCGCAGCGCTCTTCGGCAAGGAACGTCCCTCGAGCCGGAGGCTTCACGAACGAGCCCGAAAAGTGCTTGCCGCCGACCGCCATCCGGCCCAGCACGTAGCCGGCCGAGGGCCACTGATTCCGCACGAAGCGCCTGAAGGCTGAGATCGCCATCGGGACCATGAAGGCAGCGCGATGGAACCCAGCCCTGCTTGCAAGCTTGTGGCTTACGAAGGCGCCCTTGGGCAGACGCAGGTCATGCGGGAGCCAGCCTTGCGAAGTGGCGCTGACCTCCTTGCAAAGGGCTGCTGCCGACGAGGTCGCAGCGGCAGCCGGGGACGACCCTGACACGTTCCCCGACCCGGGAGTGTTGCTTGAGGAGCACGCCGTGAGCAGGAGCGCAACCGCGAGCGCGCCGGCCCGAAGGAGCACTTTCTGCATGCTCAAAGTCAGACTCTTGGAAGAGACGCCGCTTCGTGCCGGTGGTGGCTCGCCTCGTTCAGGCTCACCGATCAGGTTGCGGCGAGGCGCGCGGCGGCAGCTTCGTACTGGCGCCCGGCGTGGTAGCTGGAGCGCACGAGGGGGCCGGACTCCACCCACGCAAAGCCGAGCTCGTCCTCTCCGAAGCTCTTGAGCCGGTCGAACTCGGCAGGCTCCACCCAGCGATCGACCGGCAGGTGCCAGGCCACGCTCGGCTGCAGGTACTGGCCGATGGTGAGGATGTCGCAACCAGCGTCGTGCAGGTCCCGCATCGCGTCGCGTGTTTCTTCCTCACGCTCGCCCATCCCAAGGATGAGATTCGATTTCGTCACCTGCTGAGGCCGGAGCTCCTTCGTCCATTCCAGGAGCTTCAGACTGGCCTCATAACCGAAACCCGGCCTGATCGAACGGTGCAACCTCCGAACGGTCTCGAGGTTGTGCGCCAGCACGTTGGGCTCCGCGGCAAGCACCTGCGCTAATGCTTCTCTGGGATCTTGCTTGCGGGGCTTGAAGTCGGGGATCAGCACTTCGATACCGCACGCCGGCACGGCGTTCTTGATCGCGCGGATCGTGGCCGCCCAGTGGCCCGATGCTCCGTCGTCGAGGTCATCGCGTGCAACGCCCGTGATGACCGCGAACTTCAAGCCCATCACGGCCACCGCCTCGGCGATCTTCTTCGGCTCCTCCGGATCCAAGGCGTCGGGCTTCCCGGTCATAACGTCACAGAAGCCGCACCTTCTGGTGCACAGGTCGCCGCACAGTAGAAACGTCGCCTCGCGCGCCTCCCAGCACTCGTAGATATTCGGGCAGGCCGCTTCTTCGCACACCGTATGCAGATCGCGGGTGCGCATGACCTCTCGCAGCTCGGAAAAGTTCTCACCTTGCCGGACGCGCACCTTCAGCCATGGAGGTTTGCGCCCTGCGGTCGAGGCAACGTCATTGCCCGCGCCCGGAGCTGCGTGCATCGGCACGCCGCGCCGCAGCGTCCGCTCAACCTCTTCGCGGCTCTTGATCGTGGGGATCAGGACGGTGCTCATGTCGTCAGTTTGCTCTCTCTGGTCAGTCTTCGTGGTCGCGGAGTGACCTATGGGTACCCCTCGCGCGAGATCAGAACTCGGCTAGCTTGCGCATCTCTTGTTCTATGCGATCGGCATCGGGCAGGAACCAGTGTTCTAGCGTCGGCGAATAGGGCATCGCCGGCACGTGGGGGCCGCCGATCCGCACGATGGGTCCGTCAAGCTCGAACAGCGCGTTTTCGGCGATCTGGGCGGCCACTTCGGCCCCCAGCCCCAGGAACTTGTTGTCTTCGTAGACGATCATCGCCTTGCCTGTCTTTCCCACCGAGCTCAGCACCGTCTCCATGTCGAGGGGATACATGCTTCGGAGATCGATCACCTCGACATCGACGCCTTCGCTGGTCAGTCGTTCCGCGGCTTCGAGGCAGTAATGCATCATCAATCCGTACGACACGCACGTGACATCGCTGCCTTCCCGGCGGATCTCTGCCCTTCCGAACGGGATCGTGTAGCGCTCGTCGGGAACCTCTCCCTTGATCGAGCGATACGTCTTCTTGTGCTCGAGGAAGATGACCGGGTCCGGATCGTCGATGGCTTGGAGCAGCATGCCCTTCGCGTCATAAGGGGTGACGGGAGCTACCACTTTGAGCCCGGGCACGTGGGCAAAGAACGCCTCGATCGACTGCGAGTGATAAAGCGCGCCGTGCACGCCGCCCCCATAGGGTGCCCGGATCACCATGGGGACCGTGAAGTCGCCGTTCGAGCGGTACCGGATGCGCGCGGCCTCCTGAACGATCTGGTTGAACGCCGGAAAGATGAAGTCGGCGAACTGCATTTCGGCAACGGGGCGAAGCCCATCGATGGCCATCCCGATCGAGATACCTGCGATGAGACATTCGTCCAGCGGTGTGTCGAGCACCCGGTCTTGACCGAACTCGTCGACGAAGCCCATCGTCGCGCGGAACACACCTCCACGAGCGCCCACATCCTCACCCAGGACCAGCACCCTTTCATCTCGCTTCATCTCCTCGAACAGGGTGTCGCGGATCGTCTGCACCATGTTCTTTTCGGTCACGACGCCACCTCGCTTTCGGCGTAAACGTTCTTCATGGCGTCGATGGGATCTGGGAAGTCGGCGTCCTGCGCCTCCTGGGCGCCTCTCGCCACCTCTGCCTGGGTCTCGTCGCGGATCTCGGCGATGCGTGCGTCGTCAAGCATTTCCACCGACTTCAGGTACTCCTCGAAGCGAGGGATCGGATCCTTCGCTCTCCACTCGTCTACCTCTTCCCGGGTCCTGTAGGTGCGGTCGTCATCATCCGAGGTATGCGAGTAGTAGCGGTATGTGCGCAATTCGATGAGGGAGGGGCCACCGCCCGACCGGGCGCGGTCGACAGCTTCCTTGGTGACGCGGAAGGCATCCAGAACGTTGTTGCCGTCGGCTTCCACACCAGGCATGCCATAGCCTTCCGCACGCTTGTACACGCGCCCTGCAACCTGCTTGGACTCGTGCACGCTGATCGCGTACTGGTTGTTCTCGCAGATGAACACCATCGGGAGTTGATGGATGCCGGCGAAGTTCATAGCGCCGTGCCAGTCGCCCTCGGACGTGCCGCCCTCGCCGAACCACGTGCCCACCACCGCGTCTTCCCCCTTGAGCTTCTTGGAGTAAGCGATCCCGGCCGCGTGCAGCACCTGCGTTGCGATCGGGGAGGAGCCAGTGATGATGTTGCGCTTCGCCGATCCCCAGTGCGCCGGCATCTGGCGGCCGCCGGAAGAGGGATCGTCTTTCTTGCCGAAGAGCCCGAGGAAGACGTCCCTTGCACTGAAACCTGCCACGAGCACGAGCGCCATATCCCGGTAGTAGGGGCAGAACACGTCCTTGCCGCGTTCGAACGCCCACCCGGATCCCACCTGGGCCCCCTCGTGACCGGACACCGGAACCACGAACGGCGCCTTGCCCTGGCGGTTGAAGCCCCATTGCCGCTCGTCGCACAGTCTGCCAAGCAGCATGAATCTGTACATCTCGAGCAGATCTTCTTGCTTGAGACCTAGCTCGGTGTGCTGATCCTTCTTCTTGGGCATCTTTCGCCCCTCCTCGGTTGCTTCCGCCTCAGTTGGACTGACCGAACAATGACACTCCTTGACGCGCTTCTGTGGTTGCCTGTCGCACCTTGGCGCGGCCCGCGCCGCCCATCGCCTCAGGGTGCGTCCATACCAGCGTGCGCCCAAAGACCTCGGCGAGGTGCACAGCCGCGTGGGACGCAACGTCCTTGACCGACAGACGCGTGCCGGCTTCCGCCTCGAGTGACGTTACCCATCTCTGTTCGATGCCGCAGGGAACGATGCCTTCGAACATCTTCAGGTCGGTAGTCACGTTGAAGGCAAAGCCATGCATGGTGATGCCGCGCGTGATCTTCACTCCGATCGCGCCGATCTTGTTCGATCCAACCCATACACCCGTGTGTTCAGGATCGCGTCCGGCCTCAACACCGAAGTCGGCTGCGGTACGGATCAGTACCTCTTCGAGGTTGCGCAGGTACTTGAGCACGTCGTAGCGCTCGCCGAGCGCCATGATCGGATAGCCCACGAGCTGGCCGGGCCCGTGATAGGTCGCACGGCCCCCGCGGTCGACCTTGTAGATCTCGATGCCCCGCGCGGCACACTCGTTAGCTCCGTAGACGAGGTCTTCGGGAACGGTCCGCCTGCCCAAGGTGTAGGTCGGAGGATGCTCGAGCAACATCACGGAGTCACCGCAATCACCGTCGAGTCGCGAGAGAAACAGCGCGCGCTGCCGCTCCCACGCGGGCTCGTATCGGACCAAACCGAACCAGGCGGCTGTGAGCAACGGGGCGCTTTCGTCCAAGCGTTCGGACACGCCGGGCCTACCCGTAGTGAGCCAGCTCGGAGGCGAAGTCGGTGGTGCTCACGCGCTCCCGTAAGCGGGCGAGGAAGCGGGCCGCCTCGGCGCCGTCTATGGAGCGATGGTCCCACGACATGGACAGGAAACCCATGCTGCGGATCGCTATCGCGTCGTCATCGGTGACGACGACGCGCTTCTCGATCGCCTCGAAGCCAAGGATAGCCGTCTGTCCGCGAGGGATGATCGGTACCGAGATGATCGACCCGAACGGTCCCGGATTCGTGATCGTAAAGGTTCCACCCGCGAGGTCGTCGGGAACAAGCTTCTTGCCCCTTGCCTTCGTGACGATCTCATTGATAGCGCGCGCCAGTCCAACCACCGTCTTCTCGTCCGCGCGCTGAACCACAGGAACGATCAAGCCGCCGCCTTCCAAGGCCACGGCGATGCCGAGATTGACATAGTGCTTGACGACGTTCGCCTGCTGCGCCTCGTCATAAGTGGAGTTGACCTCCGGCATCTCCAGCAAGGTGTCGCACACCAGCTTTGCCAAGAACGGAAGGTATGTGAGACCGAAACCCTCACGTTTCTTGAAGGCTTCCTTGTGCCGGGCGCGCAGCTCGGCGATAGCCGTCCAGTCGGCTTCGACGGCGTTCCACGCGCGGGCGGTTTCGAGGTGCGAAGCCACCATGTGCTCGGCGGTGCGGCGCCTGATGTTCGTCCACGGCACCACCTCCTCGCGTCCAGCAGCTGCCGGTCGGGGGGCCTCTTCGGGCTGCCTCTGGGGTTCGGGAGCTGGTTCGGCGGAAGCCGCGGGCCGCGCCTGAGGCCGCGCCTTGCGCTCCTCGATGAAGCGCATCACGTCTTGCTTGCGGATCCGTCCCCCGGTCCCGGAGCCACCTACCTCTTGAAGGTTTACGTCGTTCTCGTCGGCGAGCCGGCGCACGAGCGGAGAGATGATCCCGCGCTTGGAAGAGTCACCCTCCGCAGAGGCTGCGGCGTGCGGGGCGGGTTCGTACTGATCGCCGTCGGCCGATTCACGACGGGTGCCGTCGGCAGGTTCGGCCGACTCCTGAGGTGACGGCTCGCGCGCCGGCTGGTCGCGCGGCGTCTGCGGTTGCTGAGGTTCATAGGCAGGTTCGTCCGCGGGATGCTCCCCCGCGCTCGCCGCCGGCGACTCTTGCTGGGCAGTCTCTTCTTGTGGCGGGGCGGCTTCGTCGGAACCCTCTGAAGGTGGTACTTGCAAGGCGTCGGAGCCGCCCTGACCTGCCTGGCCATCACTACCTGCGGTCGCTGCGCTCGCGGTATCGCTCGACGCGGTGGCCTCGCTGGCCTGGCCGTCGCCCTCGGCGCCGATCACCGCGATCGGAGTGCCGACCGAGACCGTCTCGCCTTCGGGAACGAGGATCTTCTGTAACACGCCCGAGGCAGACGAAGGAACCTCGGAGTCGACCTTGTCGGTGGAGATCTCGACGAGGAGCTCGTCCTCCCCGATCGTCTCGCCTTCCTTCTTCAGCCATTTACTGATGGTGCCTTCGACAACGGATTCACCTAGCTGCGGCATCTTGATCTCGGTACCAGCCATCAACTCCCCTTCGATACGTGACGATCGACGCCGTTTTCCTCTGAAGAGGTCCAGCGTAACCCTCGGCCTCGCTCTCAGGCGCCGTGTAACGGCTTTCCGGCGAGTTCCAGGAAGGTCTCGCCCACGACCTCGCTAAGGGTTGGATGAGGATGGATCAGCTCGGCGAGCTCTGACGGGAAAGCCTCCCATGACGTGGCGAGTTGGGCTTCGGTGATGAGGTCCGACGCGCGAGGCCCGAGGATGTGCACGCCGACGACCGCTCCGTCTTTCTCGGCCACGGTCTTCACGAACCCCTGGCCGCCCCCGAGCATCAGAGCACGTGCGTTGGCTGAGAACGAGTACCGCTTCGTAACCACGTCCATGCCGAGTTCTTTCGCTTTGTTCTCGGTGAGGCCGACGGCGGCGACCTCGGGCTGGCAATAGATGATGTGCGGGATGTTGCGGTATTCGATCGGAGCCGGGTCCTCACCGGCGATCCGCTCGGCGACCTTCATGCCCTCGAGGAAGGCCACATGAGCGAGCTGTGGGTGCGGCCAATCGGCGTCCGGGATGAAGATCGCATCGCCGATAGCGAAGACGCCATCAATGTTCGTCCTGAACGATTGATCGGTGATGATGAACCCGCGGTCCATCTCCACACCGATCTCTTCGAGGCCGATGTCCGCAGTGCGGGGGCCGCGCCCGATAGCAACGAACATCCTGTCGCCCGTCAACGTTTCGCTCTTGCCCTCCGACTCGATCTCAACCGCAACGCCGTTCTCGTTCGTTGACGCCCCGGTGACGGTGACGCCGAGATGGAATCGGATGCCGCGACGCTCCAGGAGCCTTCGCAACCCTTCTGAGACGTCGTCATCTTCAGCGGGAGCGATCTTGGGGAGCATCTCGACAACATCGACCTCGGCACCGAACGATCGGTAGATGCTGGCAAATTCGAGTCCGATGTAATTGCCGCCGACGACTATCACGTGCTCGGGGATGTCGGTGGCCTCCAACCCAGAGTTGGAATTTTGGACCTTCTTACCGTCGGCCTTGATAAACGGCAGATCACGGGCGTAGGAGCCCGTGGCGAGAAGAAGTGCCCGGTCGGCACGTAATGACCGCTCGCCATCCTCGGTCTTCACCGAGACAGTGCGAGCATCAACCACGCGTCCGTCACCCTTTACCAACTCGATCTTCTTCCGAGTGATCAAGCCGGACAGACCCTTGTACATGCGGCTTACCACCGAGTCCTTGAACCCCTGGACCTTGCCCCAGTCAACTTGAGGTTCGTTGACCAGCAAGCCGAAATCGCCGGCGTGCTTGATCTCGTCGACGAGGTCGGCGGAGTGCAGCAGAGCTTTGGTGGGGATGCAGCCTCGGTGCAGGCACGTCCCGCCCGCCTTGTCCCTCTCGATCATGGCGACCTTCAGCCCCAGGGCATGGGCCCGGAAGGCGGCCGAGTAGCCGGCGTTTCCGGCACCCAGGATCACGACATCGAAAGCTTCGGGGTTAGCTGCCATCTGGACCTCCGAGTCCAAGGGTGATGAGCATCGGGTTTCTCCTCTTGGAGCGCTGCGCTGGTGAGTGCTCCACTCTAAGGCGGAGGACTGAGGCCTATCCCCTCGCAAAGAAACTCCGGCGGTGGGACTATGACGGCGTGAGAGGCGACCGGGTAGAGATCGTTGTCGACATCGGAGACGGGACGAAGACTTACGAGATCGTCGCAACCAAGGCGGGCCGCCGGGTGGAAGTGTCGAATGTGCGCGGAACCGTAGAGGTATCGGAAGTAACCCGCACGGGGGTCATCGTGCGCAGCGGTCGGTTTATGGCAACGCGAGTCGTCGCGGTGATCGAATATCCGGCCCTCGACGAGCAGACCGAGGGCGGGCCCCGGAAGCCAGGCAACCAAAGTTCGTTGCTCTAGCCCTCCCGGACCTTCGGCGCGACGGAAGACCTGGGCCGAGATTCAGCGGGGGGCGTTGCAGTGCTTGCAATAAGGGGCCCCGGCGGAGATGACCCCACCACACTGCGTGCAGGCCACAGGTCCGATCGTCCCGGTCTTCATGCGGCGCGCGATAGCTATAGAAAGGACTCCGAACGCGGCGATCACTGCAAACAGGATCACGGCCATGGGGTCGAGACCTGCTGCTACCCCAAAGAGGCCTGCGACCGCCAGCGCGATGACGATGAAAGCAGTCACCGCCGCGGTCATGGCCACATCCGGTCGAGCCAGTCGAGCACTATCTGAACCGCTCTGGGATCTCGCCGCAGTTGGTGACCCGCGCCGGAGATCATGTGGAGCTCGGCTTGCGGTGCAAGTGCGTAAAGCATCGCGGCGTGCGCGGGCGGCACGACGGCATCCTCATCCCCGTGCACTATCAGGACAGGAGACCGGATCTCCCCTATCGACTCCTCGGTTGCGATCCGACGGAACTCGGCCCCCCACGCAGACGGGTCGGTGTGAACCTCGGGGGCCACAGCCATCCCGGCATCCTGCGTGATCCGTTCGACGCCGGCCTCGGGATGTGCTGCGAAACTGAGCCATTCCGCGGGAGCCGCCAACAAGATGAGGCCGTCAACGACATGCTCGCGGCGCGCCACCTCGGCCGCGACCGCCCCTCCGGCCGATGATCCGGCGATGATCAAAGGGAGGCGCCGGAACTCGTTTTCTGCCAAAGCAGTCACTGCGGCGGTGGCATCATGCACCCACCCCTCTATCGAGAAGAACCCAGGCTGCCGCCTTGCGGCGCGCATGTTGAGCCACGCAGCGGAGAAACCTGCCGCCGCCAGCTGGCGTGCCAGTCCCGGGTAGCCCTCGTCCTCGGGATCGGGCGGAGCTGTCGACGGGATCCCGTGCAGAAGGAGGACACCTGCTCGCGGCTCGCCGGCAAGGCACACTCCGCCCGCGAGCACGAGGCCGTCCACGGACACCTGTAGCTCTCGTTCCGAAAGGCTCATAGCTCCCGGAGCAAGAGAAGTGTCGCCGGCGAGCCGGTGATCACCCGCAGCCCTGTGCTCCCCCCGTACCAGGCGTTGAAGCCGGACTGAGCGTGGGTGCTCAGGATGATCAGATCCGCCCCGCTTCCGCGCGCTTCATCGAGGATCGCCGCCGCGGGTTCCTCATCCCGGATAGTGCCTGTCGTCTCGATACCGGCGTCCTTGAAGCGCCCGGCATGCGCGGTGAGCTGTTCGGCCGCCTCGTCGATCTCCATACGGAGGCTTTCCGCGGTGGCTCCCGGCAACAGCCGTGCGGCAACGCTCCCTTGACGCGCGGTCGCAAGCGAGGGAACCACCGTTAGCAACCGGATGGAGGAACCATACGCACGCGCGATCACTGACCCGGCTTCGATGACCGCATCGCGATCGTGCTGTAGGTCGATAGGCAGCAGGATCCTTCGCAGCTCGAAGGACGCCCCCACATCCTCCTCTTGGGGCGGACGCAGCAGGATCGAAGTGCCGCCGCCGCGCATGATCTGCTGCGCGATGCCGCCGGCGACCACATCCCTGATACCGGAACGGCCATGCTTGCACATAGCGATCAGATCGACCTCGTACTCGTGAGCGTGAGCGTCCAACGCGGCCGCGACATCGGCAACAGAGCGCTCGTGGACGTGCACGTCGACCTGGATGCCCGTAGCAATCATGTGGCGCGCAACGCCGTCGAGATAATTCTCGCTCTCTGTCTTCGTCGTCAGATGTGGTTCTCCGTGCACCCGCTCAGGCGGATCGCGTTCGACGACGTGGAGCAGGGTAACGCGCGAGCCGAAGCGCGCTGCGAAGGACTCGACCGGAGCGAGGATGTCCTCTGCGAGGCGAGAACCGTCCAACGGAACCAATATGTGTTTGAACATCAGCCGGTCACGAATCCCCAGATCAAAAACAGGTTTAGCCCGGTGATCAACAGTGCCAGGAACGTGGCGACCGCGGTCGTCAGGGTCAAGTTCTGAAGCGGCCCCATCAGCTCGCGTTTGGACGTGAACCTGACAAGGGGAATCAGTGCGAACGGGATCCCGAAGGACAGAACAACTTGACTGATCACCAAGGTCCGAGTGGGGTTCAGGCCCACTCCGATCACGATCAGCGCCGGCAACATCGTGGCCAGGCGGCGCACCCATATGGGTATGTGCCAGTTCAAGAAGCCCTGCATGATCACTTGGCCTGCCATGGTTCCCACGGTAGAAGAAGAAAGCCCCGATGCCAACAGGGACACAGCAAAGACAACGCTCGAGGCATTGCCTACCAAGGGTTTGAGCGTGCGGTGCGCATCCTGGATGCTCGCGACGTTGACGGCTCCGGAGCGGTGGAACACTGCTGCCGCCATCATCAGCATGGCGACGTTGATCAATCCTGCGAGCCCCATCGCTATCAGGACGTCGACGACCTGGAATCGCATCAAGCGCTTTAAACGCATCTCGTCGCGCACGACTATGCGATTCTGAGTGAGCGCGGAGTGAAGGTAGATGACGTGCGGCATCACCGTCGCCCCAAGGATGCCCGTTGCGAGTAACACGCTCTCGCTGCCGCGGAACTCCGGCGGCAGGAAGCTGTGGCCGGCGGCGGCGAAATCCGGCTTCCCGAGGATCAGTTCCACGAGGTAACAGAGTGCGATCACACCGACGAGCGCGGTGATGACAGCCTCCAGGGGCCTGAAGCCTCGCTGCTGCAAACCCAAGATCAGAAAGGTGACGATTCCGGTCAGGATCCCGGCGGGAAAGAGGGGCAACCCGAACAGCAGGTTGAAGCCCAGCGCGGCCCCCAGGAACTCGGCCAGGTCGGTGGCCATCGCTACGACTTCGGCCAGCAGCCACAAGACGATGACTACGGGCTTGGAGAACGTGTCCCGGATCAGCTCGGGGAGGTTGCGGCCGGTTGCAATACCGAGCTTGGCCGAAAGGATCTGGATCAGCATCGCCATGAGGTTCGCCATTACAACGACCCAGACGAGCAGGTAGCCGAACTGTGACCCACCCTGGATGTTCGTAGCGAAGTTTCCCGGGTCCATATAGGCAACCGCGGCGATGAAAGCCGGGCCCAGGAAGGGAAGGAACCGGCGCGTACCGGTGGTCTTGCCCACCAGGGCGTCCTCCGCAGCGGAAGCTACGCGGGCATTGGACGCTTTCGAAGCCGTAGTGGGATCGGCAACTTCGCCTTTAGCCATCGCCGTCCAATGTAAGGGCTGGTGGCGCCGGCGCCCGGTGGAAGGCTCCTCGTCGACCGGTTGTACTGCTAGTCGACAGTCACCTGCGACTCCGGATAGCCACTCGCTCCCGAGGGAAACGGGTCGCGATGTCGAGGGGTCTGCGTAGCCCCGGTGCCGTCGGTTGCGCGACACAGCACCTGCACGTCCCCGGCCGTCTCGGGGGTCCAGCGATAAGCCCACAATCGCCACGCGAACGGGCCGATCGCATCTTTCAGCATGGCCTGATGCCACATCTTGCCGCCGTCGGCCGACACTTCCACCTTCGAGATGCCCCTGTCACCGGCCCACGCGATCCCTGCTATCCACGTTGGATGTCCCCGGGAGGCCGACCCGCCATTGCCCGCAACGTCGATCCTGGACTCGGTATGGACGATAGCGGTGTCGTTCCACCCGCGGCTCTGCCAGTAACCGATGAAATCGCTGTTGACGAGCTCTATGGATTGGAGCCACTTCACGTTCTTCATCCCGTAGATGGCAGGGATACGAAGGCGGCATGGGAAACCGTGCTCTTGGCGCAGGGGTTTTCTATCCTGAGCGATCGCCAGCAGCACGCTGGGATCCATCGCGCGGTTGAGGGGGATCGAGTCAAGATATGAGTCGGCCCCTCGCAACACGAGGTCTACCGCACCCGGTTTCACTTGTGCCTGGTTCAGCACGTCCCTCAGTCGGACGCCCGTCCAGATCGAGTTCCCTGCCAGGTTGCCGCCTACTTTGTTCGAGATGCAAGTCAGCACCGCGTACTCCTCCACCAGCTCGAACCTGGACTGGAGCTCGGCGAAAGAGAGCACCATCGGTTTGTCCACCAACCCGCTCACACTCAACTTCCACGTCGACGCCTCGACGCGTGGATCGATGATGTCAACGTCCACAACGTAGTGATCCTTCGCCGGCGTGACCTCCGGGGTCAGCCCGGGGATGTCGGGAAAGCTTCCCTGGCGCGCGCCGGCTACCTTGACCGACGCTTGGGCTACCGACACATTCGTGTTCGGCCCGCCGAGCTTCGACGCCAGCCACGCCACCACTCCACCACCCGCCAGCAACCCAACGGTCCATGCCCCGCCGACCCGAAGGCTTCGTCTGCGGCCCTCATCCGTAGGTGACCCTCCCGCGATGCTGTCGTACGAGCTACGAGCGGCGATCACATACAGGCAGGCAGCGGCAGCGGTGACCACGGCAACCCCAACGATCGATGCTCCGTTCGCGCTTGCCGCAGCTATAGCGGCAACTACACCCAAAACGATCGCGGCCACGCCCGGCCTGATACGCCGTTCGGTGGAGGAGCGGAACAGCGCCTCGCCCCCGAGGAACAAAGCGGCCAGCATGACTCCTGCAGTGAGCATTTGCTGCGCGAGGTGCCCAAGACGTTGGATGAAGAAGTTCGAAACCGAAACCGGCGTTGCGCGGATGATGTCCTGACCCAAGGCTGCAGGTGCGAAGGGGACCGCCGGCGACAGCAGGGAGGCGACGAAGAGCGCTAGGAGTGCGACGGCCGCCGCTACGAACCCGGCAAGGCGCGCGCGGCGCCGGAACTCCCCTGCGGTCACGGAATCGGGCTTCGCCTCCACGACACCCATTGTGCGCTCACCCCTTAACTAACTACGGTTGCCTGTTACCAGCCGCGATCTATCCACTCCTGCAGATGGGGTTTCTCTGCGCCGATGGTGGTGTCCGCTCCGTGGCCCGGGTAGACCACCGTGTCGTCGGGCAGCACGAACAGCTTTCTCTGGATCGAATCGATGATCTGGGCGAACGCCCGACCGTCCTTCCTGGTATTACCCGGCCCCCCGGGAAACAGGGTGTCGCCGGCGACGAGGTGCCGGCCGGACAGGTAGCACGTACCCCCCGGCGTGTGACCGGGCGTGTGCAATGCAGTGACCGACCGGTTGCCGAAAGCGATCTCGTCGCCGTCCTCGACGGAGCGATCGATCCCTACTGGATAGTCGTCAGCCGCGTGCGCGTAGACCGGCACGCTCAGTCTCTCTTTCAGCTCACCCAGAGCCTGGACATGATCGGGATGGCCGTGGGTCTGAAGGATGGCGATGACCTTTGTCCCGTCGGCGGCGGCCACGATCGCGTCCGCGTCGAAGCATCCGTCTACCAGGAGAGCTTCGTGCGTCTCGGGGCATTCGAGCACATAGACGTTGTTATCGAAGGAGCCCACCTCTACCTTGCGAACGATCAGGTCGTCCCCTTCGTAGTGATGCGTCACCCGACCAGCTCGCGGCGACGGGTCACCCGACCACCTCGGCCTTGGCTTCTCCGATGGTGACCATTGCTCCCGTCTGGACTGTGTATCGGATCAGCGCCAGCCCCGTTCCATCCGATGCACTGGTAACCCTTCCGACGGTGGTTCCCTCGAGCACCACATCCGTCCCAGCCGCGAGGGGCGCGTCACCTCGCACTCGCGCCAGCCGCCGGTTCACCTTGCCGCGGAAATGGATCTTGGCCATGGCTTCCTGGCCCAGATAGCAGCCCTTCTCGTAGTGAACCGCTCGCTCGTCCACGCCGGCTTCCTGGGGAAAGGTCTTCTCGTCCATGTCGCGCCCCCACCGGGCCACCCCATTGGAGATCCGGATCGACTCGAGCTCGTCTTCGGCGATCGGCCGGCCTCCAGCCCGCTCGAGAGCCGCGCGGAGCGCGGCGGTCTCGCCACGGCCGACCCATACGTAACCCGCTTCCACCCCGAGCGACGATGTTGCCTGCTGGGTCGCGGCCCCCGTATCGGGGACCACTCCCCGCCAGCCCGGACCGACGATGAGCATCAGGCCCATCTCGTCGGTCACGTCGATGATCTCCACCTGCGTGGCAAGGACGTACTTCGCGAGCGTAGAGACCGCTGCCTCTCGGAGCTCTGGTTCCAGGTGGATAAGGAAGGCGTCGGGGGTGCACACAGCCTCCATATAGGCAGTCATGCGTCCGTGGACCGTGATCAGCGCAGCGTCTCGTGCGTCCCCGGGGCCCATGTCCTGGAACGATTGGGTCAGGATCTGGTCCAAGAACCACGCACGCTGGGGCCCTGTGACACGAAGCTTGGCCCGGTCGGAGCGGTCGGCGAATCTCAACAGGTCAGACATATCCTTTCTATTGTCCACCACGGCGCGATGCGCGATATGTTCGCCCGCATCTCACAATGAAGCCCCAGGAGGCGTGCGTGGCAGAGGTTCATCTACTGGATGAAGAAGAGATCGAACAACGGCTGGACGAGCTCTCCGCGGACTGGGAGCGCGAGGGTGACGAGATCCTGAAGGTTTACGAGTTCGACGACTTTCCCTCTGCTATCAAATTCGTGACGGGGGTCGCGAAGCTCGCGGATCGATATGACCACCACCCGGATATCGACATCCGCTACAGCAGGGTGCGCCTGGCCTTATCCACACACTCGGAGGGGGGCCTCACCGCACTGGACTTCGACCTGGCCAGCGAGATCGAACAGACGCTCGGCTGAGTATCAGACCGCCCGGCGCTCTGGCGCGGGATCTTCAGTCGATTGCGGTCGAAGCCATGGCGGCAACGAGAAGGTGACGTCCTCGCTGGTTACTTCCTTCGTTTCCACTTCGCTGTAACCAAGCTCGGCGAGCTTCTCGAGTAGCCGGTCGACCAGCACCTCGGGGGCGCTTGCACCCGAGCTCACGCCGACGACTTCGACACCATCCAGCCACCGCGGATCCAGGAAAGTCTCGTCGGGAACCAGGTAGGCGGGGGTACCGGCCACCTTGGCGACCTCGACCATGCGGTTGGAATTGCTGGAGTTCACAGCACCGACGATGAGCACGACGTCGGCATCGGGAGCGATCGCTTTAACGGCGACCTGCCGGTTCTGGGTCGCATAGCAGATATCGTCCGAATGGGGGCCGGCGAGGTCAGTGAAACGCTCGCGCAACCCCTCAACCACGCTCAGCGTGTCGTCAACCGAGAGGGTGGTTTGGGTGAGGTAAGCGACTGGCTCCCCTGGCTCAAGCGGCAAACCTGCAAGCTGCGAAGTGCTCTCTATGACGTGTGTGTCTTCGGGCACCTCCCCGGCCGTGCCCTCTATCTCTTCGTGGCCTTCATGACCGATCAACACGATCTTTCGGCCGGCCCGCGCGAACCGCTTCGCCTCGAGATGGACCTTGGTGACGAGGGGACAGGTCGCATCGATCACCTGGAGGTGGCGGGCCTCGGCGTTCCTGCGGACCTCGGGCGATACGCCGTGGGCCGAAAACACGCACACCTGACCCTCGGGAATCTCGCCTTCGGACTCCACGAAGATCGCACCGCGCGCTTCGAGGTCGGCAACCACGTGGCGGTTATGCACGATCTCCTTACGCACGTAGACGGGTGCGCCGAGGGTGCCGAGAGCTCTCTCGACGATCTGGACGGCGCGGTCGACGCCGGCGCAGTAGCCACGGGGAGCAGCAAGGATCACTTTCTTCACGTTTCCATGGTACGGCGGCCTCTGTGAAGGTCCTCGCGAGAACGCGCTGGGTTCGGGTACGGGTTAGGCCCGCGTTGTGCGCCCCGGGCGTGGCTTCGCTGGCGCCGCGCGGTACAGATCCCCCAGCCCCGCCTCCTGGCTCGAGGGACAAAGAGGCTCGACCGGGCAGATCTCGCAGAACGGTCTCTTGGCGGTGCAGGTCCGGCGGCCGTGCTCGATGAACAGGTAGGAAAAGCGGTACCAATCCCGTTTGGGGACAAGAGCCATGAGGTCTCGCTCGATCCCCTCCGCCTCTTTGGAACCCAAAGAGGTGAGGCCAAGGCGGACCGAGAGACGGCCGACGTGCGTGTCGACGGCGATGCCGTAGTCGGGATCGCGACGAGCTTGCTCCGGGTACACATTGCCAAGGACGATGTTGGCAGTCTTGCGGGCGACACCCGGCAGGGCAATGAGCTCCTTCATGGTCTTCGGCACCTCGCCGCCATGATGGTCGATCAGGGCGCGGCACATTCCCCGCAGCGAGCGAGTCTTCTGCCTGAAGAATCCCGTGGCGCGGATCTCGAGCTGCAGCTCCTCTTCACCTGCGGCGAGATAGTCCTGGGGGCCGTGATATTTCTGAAAGAGAGTTGCGGTGACGCGGTTGACCTGTTCATCGGTCGTCTGAGCCGAGAGCATCACGGCGATGAGGCACTGCAATCCGGTGTCGAAGTTCAGCGCGATGCGGGCATCCGGATAGGCCTTCTTCAGACGGCGCAATATGTGCGGCATCCGTTCCGCCGCCGGAGCCA
>JAXDJR010000068.1:0-2588 GCA_034667545.1 Actinomycetota bacterium | reverse complement strand
TTCGCGGTCAAAACGATCATGCGGCTCCTCGACCGGCTCGGATTCGACCCCGTCGACGCTGGGCCATTGAAGAACGCCCAGCGCTGGAACCCGACGGGTCACCAATCGCCGCCACCTACAGCGTAGACCGACTCTCCAAGCTCGTTCAGCACGTGACTCAGCTGCACGATTCGCCGGGGCGGACGAGGCCCACCTCGTAGGCGAGCACGACGGCCTGTACACGGTCGCGCACGTCGAGCTTCGAGAAGATTCGGTTGACATGCGTTTTGACCGTGGCTGGGCTCAGGAAGAGCTCAGCGGCGATCTCCGAGTTCGAGCGGCCGCGCGCGATCTGGGCAAGCACCTCCCGTTCGCGGGCTGTGAGTTGCTCGAGCTGGTGCGCTGTCGCATCGCCCGGCGGCGGGCGACGGACGAAATCCTCGATCAGCCGGCGCGTTACTGCTGGCGCGAGCAGGGCGTCGCCGGCAGCGACGGTGCGAATCGCGCCTACGAGCTCCAGAGGCGGCGCAGTTTTCAGCAGAAAGCCACTCGCACCTGCGGCCATCGCATCCCACACGACGCGATCCTCATCGAAGGTAGTCAGTACGAGTACATGCGCAGCAAGCCGCTCATGCACGATCACCCTCGTCGCTGCTATCCCGTCGAGCACTGGCATCCTGACGTCCATCAGCACGACGTCGGGCCGCAGGTTGCGCGCCTGCTCGACCGCAGCGCGACCGTGATCGGCTTGACCGATCACCTCGATGCCTTCCTGCGCGTCCAGGATGAGTTTGAGCCCGTCACGGACGAGGGTCTGGTCGTCGACGAGGAGGACGGTGATCAAGGAACGGTCTCCAGCGGGAGCAACGCGTGGACGGCAAAGCCGCCCGACGGACGCGGCCCAGCCGCGAGTGTGCCGCCGAACACGCTCACCCGCTCCCGCATGCCGACGAGGCCGTGACCGCTGCCGGGCTCGGCTGCCGCGGCCCCGTCATCGATGATCTCGATCGACAACCAACTCGGCTCGTAGCGCAGCGTTACGGTGGCGCCGGTCGCGCGCGCGTGCTTGAGCGTGTTCGTGAGTGCTTCCTGCGCGACCCGGTACGCCGAGAGCTCGATGGCCATCGGAACTTCGCGCGGGGTTCCCTCGACGCGGAGCTCGACGGCGAGCCCTGCGTCGCCCATCCGTGCAGCCAGACGCTGCAGATCGGTCAGGCGTGGTTGGGGCGCGAGCCCGATCTCCTCCTGGTCTTCTCGTAGCATGCCTACGAGCCGCTTCATCTCGATGAGAGCCTGGCGCCCGGCCTCCTGTACCGCGCGCACCGGTTCGACCGCCCTGGCGGGATCCACCTTTAGCAGCTCCTCGGCTGCGCCTGCCTGGATGGTCATAACGGACACGGAGTGTGCGATCACATCGTGTAGCTCTCGCGCGATCCGAGCCCGTTCGGCGCCGACCGCCTCGACCCGCTCGCGCTCCGCCCGCCGCGCCAGCTCATCGGTCTGGCGAACGCGGCCGCGCATCGCCCGGCCCGCGGCAAGGGTGCCCCACGTGAAGATCGCACCGAACGCGAAGTTTCCGATCCCTTTGTCCTTCGTGCCGACGGCGATGGACGCGGTGACGATCACGAAACCAAGCATCGAGGCTCGCAAGGTCCCATAGACACCAAGGGCGTACAGGGTGAACGCCAGCGCGAGGAGCGGCGCAAGGGGTTGGTCGACCGGTACGCCGAGGGCAACCTCCAATGCGCTTGCCGACGCCGCCATGGCGACGGCTAGCAACGGCTGCCGGCGGCGGAGAACTACCGCGACCACGAGGATCGCTTCCATCGTGGCAGCGCCTGTTTTTGGGCGTAGCGCGTGGTTTCCGACCAACTCGACAACTACAACGGCGCCAACGATCGCCGCAAGCACCGCGTCTACCCACAGCCTCGTGTGACGCAATTTCACTCGCTGAAGCTACCCACCCTCGGACGCACGCGCATCAACCCTGGGGTGGAGCAGGTCAAGCCTCAGGGGCGATGTGGCCGCAGAGGCTGCCTCGTACATTCGAGGAGTTGACAAACAAGGAGGTAATGATGTTCAGGTTCGCTACAGGCCGTACTATCGCCTTGCTCGTGGCGGTTGATGCGGCGCTCTTCGGTGGCGCCGGCATCGTGGGGAATCACAAGTCGGGCTGGCGCGGTCCGGCGGGCAACATTCTTTGGATTGCCGGGCTGGCCGGTGTCGTCGCGGTCGTAGTGGTCATCGCAGTCGTCGTCGCGCGGCGGGTCAGGCGTCAGGTGCCGGCATGACGCGTGAGGCCCGCGTACGGCGCAGAAGCATCGGCGTGCTGGTTGTCCTCGTCGGGCTGATCGTCGCTGCAGGCGTGGCTTACGCCGCGATTCCCGACAGCACCGGTGTCTACACGGCCTGCAAGCTAAATGCGGCAGGGACAATTCGGCTGATCGATCCGTCGCTTCCCTCGACGAACGTCTTGGGTCATTGCACCTCGTTGGAGACCCTGATCACCTGGAACCAGAAAGGGCTTAAGGGCGACCCAGGTGCGAACGGCGCGAATGGTTCCCCGGGTACGCCCGGGGCAGATGGAAAAAATGGGGTTAGCGTCACAA
>JAXDJR010000067.1:0-3195 GCA_034667545.1 Actinomycetota bacterium | reverse complement strand
TACAGCATTTCACCGAGGCGCGCAGTGTTTCGAATGACGTCCGCGCCTGGCGCGGCCTCGCATCGGTCTTCAGGCGACAGGGGCGATACCGGGAAGCGGAAAGCATTCTCGAAGAGGCGTTCGCGACGCTCGGTCCCGACGAAACGCCCCCCTTGTGGCTCGAGCAAGCGTGGACGCTCGCGGTCGAAGGACGACCCGAGGAGACGATGGAGGCGGCTCGATCGGGGCTTGCCAGAGCTCCTGCGGATGATCCGCTCCGTCCGTATCTCCTCATGCAGCTGGCGCAAGCAGAGAAGATCCAGGGACTAGCCGAGTCCGCGTTGCATCACTCGCTGGATGCGCAGCAACTCTTCGAACAAAGCCACGACCAGCGTGGCCTCACGACGGCGTTGCGGCTGACGGCCGGAATCCATCTGGACCTCGATGATTTCGAAGCTGCGGTTGCCGCGCTTCGCGATGGTCTCGAGCTTGCCGAACGCGTGGGCAACGTCGAAGAGCTGGCGGGATGTTTGATCAATCTGGGGATGGTCGAGCATCAGCGAGGGAACCTCGACGAGGCGATCGACTGCGACCGGCGAGCAATCGCAGAATTCGAACGGATAGGTCACGGCGCGGGGAGGGCGATCGGCTACGCCAACCTGTCGGAAAAACTGATGGATCGGGGAGACTTAGACGAAGCACTCCAAAGCTCTGAAAACGCTTTCGAGATCGCTCGTGAGATCGAACACACGCCTACGATGGCGGACGCACTTCAAACGATGGCAGCCATCTATATGAAGCGTGGAGAATTCCTCACCGCTGCGGACCGTGCGGAGCAAGCGGTCGAGATTAACCTAGGCGTAGGCGCCACTCGCTACGCGGCGGAAGCCTCAGAAGTCGCGGCTCAGGCGTGGAACATGGCGGGAATGAGGGCAAGGGCGGATGAGGCCCGAGCGCGGGCACGCGCGCTCGGGCTGTAACAACTCAACCGCGACCTGACGGCTCCCTCAGTGGAAGGAGCGGCTCGGACTTCCGCAATCTCCTGTGGTGCCGTCGTCGAAGAACTGCGCGTAGCCGGCATCCGGCGCCCGATCCGCAAGGTGGTGATGCAACGAGGTGGTTCCGTACACGTATACCAAGTCGCATTCAGTGCCTGGATTCGGATCGGGAACTTGGAGCGTGAAGATGAGCCGGCCCTGGTCGTCTACCGTGTATGTGCTGGTGCTGTACACCGTTCCACCGTTGGGGTCGGTGGTCGCGTACAGGGTGTAGGTAACCCCCTGGCAGGCAGGCTTTGCGAGGGTGAACTCGAAGACCAGTGTTGTTCCGTCCCAGAATCCTCCACCATCGACGATGTTGGCGCACGCGGGGCCTTTCGTATCGCTCGCGGCCCCCGCCGGTATCGATGCACATATCGACGCCAGCAGAGCCAGAGACAGAACTACTGCGATCCTCCTCATATTTCTCAAACCTCCTTGATCTTCGTTAGCCCTTCTTTGCAGTTGTCGTTCCGGATCCGCTGAACGTCCAATCCGGCACGCCTGAGTAACCCGTGATTCTCACGGTCAACTTCTGATTCAGTTTGAAAGTCTTGCTGATGAAGGAGTTCAACTGCTGGCGATCGAATTTCGCCGTGCCCTTCTGGTCCTTGCCCGCAGTTCCGCTCACCGTCCACGCCTTGTTGATCGAGAAGGGCTGGTCGGTTACCTGGTACGTGACGGGGGTGGAGCCTCCCAACAGGATGCCTGTGATGCTCGCGATCCGGACGCTGCCGGTGGTGACACTCGTCAGGCTGGGAGTTCCATGATTCTGAGTGACGTACATCGTCACGTACGTCCCGTTCGAGGGAACGTACAGGGTCGCCGGATCAAAAGTCACCGTCGGGCTATAAGGCTGGGCGAAATCACACGGTGCCTGATCCTGACCGTCGGGGATGCCATCTCCGTCGGAGTCCAGGTTGATGCTGTTGCCATCGGTCGCGGCACCGGTGGGGAAGCATGGTTGCGAGTTTTCAAAGTTGTCCGACAATCCATCCCGATCCGAATCGGCGATCACCTGGATCTGTCTGGTTGTCTCGTCGAATGAGCCTGTGTTGGGGTCGGTGGCCCGCAGAGTGACTGTGTAATCCCCGGCCGGAAGGGCGCCCAGGTCTACAGTGCTGCCGGTTGCGGTACGAGGCTGCGCGAGATTGGCACCATCGACCTTCCAGGTGAGATTTGCATCCCCCAATTGCTTGAAGGTGGAATCGGAGCCCTCGCCCTGGAGGGCGATGTTCTCCCAGTCGAAGTACGTAGTTCCGTTAACTGGATCTACGATCGAAGCAGCCGGTCCTTGGGACGAGTTGTCGATGGGTTCGTTCTGAATAACGGGGTCGAATCCAGGTTGCCCGGGAAAGGGAGCGCTGGTGAAGAAGTCACTCACCACTCCCGTGACCGTGCCGCCGCCCTGGCCCCCGCACAGCTCAGTCGCGTCGAACGTCTGGTTGAAGTTTGCGGTCGCCGAGGTCGTTCCCACGTTGGCAAAGCTGGTTGGTTGCAGTGCAAGTCCAAGAACGGACCGCTCGGGGCTGCCGGGGCATTGATAGTAGAGAGTGAGGCGCAGGTTATTCAAACTCTGTTGGTCGGTGTTGCCACCGTCGATGCCGGCCGAGGCAGACACCGCCACGCCGGGTTGCTCCAACATGATGTCGTCTTGAAAGCCCTCGCTGCCAGTAGGGAAGTTGCGGACGAAAGCGGAGACACCTGAGCGGACGTACGCGGGGGAGAAGCCTGCCTGATTCTCGATAGCGGGCGCGCTTCCGGAAGCCGACCCGGTAGCGAAGGTCTGGATCGCGCTGTCGCCGTTGTAGTAGGCGATGCGGCCGTCGGTCCCCCAGGACGGCTCATAGCCGTTGGTTGGAATCAGGAGCTCCGCGGTGGCCTCGGCGACCGTCGGGTCGATGACGTAGATGCCGCCCGGGCCCTCGAAGGCGATGCGGTCGTCGCCTGGGGTTTGTGACCAGCTCGGATTCGAATAGTAGGTCTCGCCGCTGCTGTCATTGAACGTGAGCTGCCTGATGTTGCTGCCGTCGGCGTCCATGACGTAGATGTTTCCTCCCGCATCGAACGCGATCTGGCTTCCGTCGCGTGAGAACGAGGGGTTGTTTGCGGGAGGAGGGCCGTAGGGGTTTTCGGGGTCGGCACCGTCGTAGATCTTGGTCTCATGCTCCGCGTCGAA
>JAXDJR010000066.1:0-7033 GCA_034667545.1 Actinomycetota bacterium | reverse complement strand
TGTGTGCGCCCTTGGTACCGTCGAAGAAATCGACATCCGCCCAGACCAGCTCGCCATCCCGGCTCAGACCGACCGGCAACGCACGGTCGCGTCCCCCCGACCGCATCTCGTCGACGTACAGGGCCCGCTCGCGCTCGTCCGTCGTCGCTCGGTAGACGGGCTCGCCGACATCGGGAGCGATCCAAATCTCGGGAATGACGCGTACGACCTGCACGGTGGCCGTGCGCGACTTCTCTGCGGGGAGCGTGCCTTCGACCGCGACGCGGAAGGTATCTGACTCGAACGCGGTGCCTTCGTAACGGCTAAGGGTCTCGGTGACGATGCCGTAGGTCATCACTTCGCCCACCTTGGGCACGAGCGTGCGCACAAGAACGAGGTCGTCTAGTTGAAGGTATTCGTCCTCGCGGAGCACGACGCGGAACTCCTGGGTCGTAGTTGCTTCAGACCCGAGGACAAGACCAACCGGTTGATCCAGCTCGTCAGACATCAGTTTCTCCCTCGCCGACGCGTTTTGCCGCGCTGCGGATCATCCGATACACCAGCTCCCGCTCGCCCATCAAGTGTCGCAAACGCTTCTCCAGTCCGGCGATCGGGACCAGATTCTGTGGTGCCCGCTTGTCCCAGAAGGGCTGCGAGGCGAACCCGGGCAGCAGCGAGGCCGAGATGTTGGCGAGCTCGACCACGCGATCCATCGCTAGAGCGGCCGGCACCTCGCACCGGGCGATGCCGAACCACCCGTGCATGCCCCGCTCGGGCGGGCACAGCCGCACGTACCAGGAGTAGCGGGCGCGCAGCTCGCCGAATGCGAAGACCGGGGTCCGCTGCCCGCACCCAAGGTGAGCCAGCACCGCCTCTTTGTCCGGCGGGAGATAACGACGGGCGTGGGCCTTGATGAAACCGATGATGGAACGGGGGCCGGGGGCCACGACCGCCAGCGGTCCGTCGGCGAAGACAAGGTGGTCACGGTCGGCGAGCGTTTGCGCCACCTGGGCCTCGCGCGCCCGCATCGAGTTGTGGACCTCGTCTACCAGCCGGTCGGTCGATTGTCCCGGTACAGGAAGCCCCTGGTATTCGAGCCCGGGGCCAGCGGACAACCCCTGCGAGAGGCCATCGCCCACCGCCAGAAGCCGCGAGATCTGGATCTCCGCGCAGCGAGCTCGTCTGCCGTTCCCGTTCGTCTCGCATAAGACGGCCCCCACGCCGACGGTCCCGGCAACGCCGGGGGTTGCCGCGCCATCGCCATTCATGACGAACACGCGGGCGTCGATCCGCCGCGTGCCATCAACGAACGCTATGGGCTGGTGGGACGGTGGGGCCGACGCAGGAGTGATGGCGGTCCACTCTTTAAGCTCGCAGCCGGTCTCGACCTTCTCGACCGAGACCTCGTCCGGCTCCCCCAACTCGAACCCCGAGCCATACTCAGGGCTCCACGCCTCGACCGCTATCCGCATCCACTCAATCTAGCCAGGGCCCCCGACAGAAGCCGGGTTTTCGACCTAGCCTGACGTGTTCGTTTAGGCCACCGGAGCGGAGGGAGCGGCCGCCAGGGCCTTGGCGATGCCGTCCACCACGCGGTCAACCATCTCTTCGGTGGCGGTAGCGCCCATCAGCCCCACGCGGATCGCCTTGCCGGCCGTCGGCGTCAAGCCCCCGGAGATCATGATGCCGGTCTCGGCCAGCAGATATTTCTGGATGGCAGCGGGGTCGTCGGCCCACGCGGCCACTATCAGGTTCGCTTCGACCCCGGCCTGCGGGATGGGCTCCAGCCCAAGATCCCTCAACCCCTCACGGCACCTTTTCGCCAGCTCTGCTCGACGTGCCACCCAGGCTTCGAGGCCGAATTCCATGATGCGATTCAAACTCGCCGCCAGCACGAGAACGAGATTCGTCGGCATGGTTACGGGGTGGGGGTGCCACGAGCCCCACTCGCGCCGATACCAGTCCCACGTCTTGAGGTTGAGGTACCACGAGCCGAGGATCTCGCCGCGCGCCTCGACCCGCTCGCGTCCTCTAGAGCCGAGCGCAAGGATGCCCAAGCCTGGAGGTGTTTCGAGACCTTTCTGGCTCCCCGTGACTATTGCGTCCAGACCCATCTCGTCGACGTTCAGAGCTTCGCCGCCCACAGATGCGATGCCATCGACCAGGTACAAGACGCCGGCCTCGCGCGCGATCCGGCCGATGTCTTCGATGGGATGTCTGACACCCGTGGCCGTCTCCACGTGCACCGTCAACACGCCGTCCACACCATCTAGCGCGTCGGCCACGCGTGCGGGATCGATCGGCGCGCCGACCTCGACCGGCACCTCGACGACTTCGAGCCGGTGGGCCCGGGCCACCTCAGCCAGGCGAGTCCCAAAGAATCCGGTCGCAGGTACGACCACCTTCTGTCCCGCCTCGAACAGGTTGAAAACCGCAGCGTCGAGACAAGTCGTGCCGGTTCCGGGGATCAAGTACGGGAGGTCGGCCGATCCGAGCATCTTTCCGAGCAGCTCCAGAACCTGGCTGTGAAGGGCCACCCACACGTCGCCGTAGTGAGCCGGCACCTGCGTGCCGAGGACCCGGAGGTCCTCTTCGTGCAGCTCGCCCGGGCCCGCGATCATCAGGGCGGGCATGGGTGGCAGCTGCGCAGGGTCGATCCGCGAAGCCGCAGTTCGATCGTCGGACAATGCTGTCCTCCCCTGAGTCAAGACGCTGCGACAGAGTCTACGAGAGCAACCGGGCAGCAGCGGTCGTGCAGGCGGATGAGTTCGCGTGCTCCATGCGCAGGGTGCGCGCCTCGCACTTAAGAGCCACGCTTTGGGTCCAGGGGAATAGGAGTGCCGGCAGATGCATCCAGGTGAGCTCATCCAAGAGCGCTACGCGCTCGAGGAACCTATTGGGCGGGGCGGGATGGCGGAAGTCTGGCGCGCCCACGACCAACGTCTCGAGCGACCTGTTGCTATCAAGTTCCTGGCTCCGGGATTCAGCGAGGACCCAGAGTTCCTCGTCAGGCTCTTCAACGAAGCTCGCTCCGTCGCTGCGATCTCAAATCCTCATGTCACGCATGTCCTTGACTACGGGAGTACCGACACCGGTCCTTACCTCGTCATGGAGTATGTCTCGGGCGGCAGCCTCTGCGATCTAACGGGCAGCCCCCTCGGATCGGAACGCGCGATCCAGATCATGGTTCAGGTCGCGGCTGGGGCGGGGGCCGCGCACGAGCGAGGCATCGTCCACCGCGACATCAAACCGGGGAACATTCTCTTGTGCGAAGACGGCACCGTTAAGTTGGCCGACTTCGGAATAGCGTCGTCGGAAACCGCCATCAATCTCACCGCTACAGGCGCAGCGATCGGATCCGCGCACTACATCTCCCCCGAGCAGGCAATGGGCCAGCACGCGACTCCCGCCGCAGACGTCTATTCGATGGGAGTCGTTCTCTACGAGCTTCTGACTGGATGTTTGCCTTTTGAAGGAGGCAACGCGACGGCCATCGCGATAGCGCACGTCGAAGGAGAAGTTCGCCCACCTTCGACCCTGGTCGCCGATCTCGACCCTCGTCTCGAGGCAGTGGTTATGCGTTGTCTTGCCAAGAGTCCCGAGGAGCGCTTCACCGACGGCAATGAACTGGCCGCGGCACTTGACGGCATCACCCATGAAACTGGTTCGACCGCGTTGTCGCCTGAACCCACCGCGGTAGGAGCTCTCATCGACGACCAGGCCACCGAGCCACAGGGGGCAGTGGCTTCCACAGGCGCCCGGGCGCGCTGGGCCGCCGCATCGCGCTCGAATGTCGCTAAGAAGGCGGGGGCCGCGCTGGCCGTTGCATTCCTGCTTGTAGCGATCGTCCTCCACCTGACTTCGCAGCCGAGCGTGGCGGGACCCCGTCCCAAAAGCAACCAGCCGGTGCACAAGCACCACACGATTCCGAAGAAGCCCTCTCCCAGTGCGCCGGCAACCACAACTTCTATGGGAGCGGTAGCGCCCTCGCCAACTCCCACGCCGACCCCCTCGGCTTCCGCCAAGTCCGGCCCCCGCACGACGCGGCACCGGCCGAAGCCGAAGTCGTCGCCGTCCCCGACAACGCAGACCACGCCACAGCCTTCTGCGACCGAAGCGCCTTCGCCCTCTCCCAGCCCGACGGCGACACCGAGTCCGTCACCAAGTCCCAGCGCCGTCGCGACGCCAGCAGGCTGATCGGCTCTACGACTGGGCGAGCGGGATATGAAAGGGTCGCCGGGGCCAAGTCACGAGCGCTACCTTCATCCTGAGGCGCATCTTCCAGCGCGATATCTGAAGTCCCGAGCTTGCCGCCAGCTGCTGGCACCGGTCCAATACCGCAGCCACCTCGTGGCGGTTGGTTCGGTCGGGCCATTTGATCCGGACGCCGCCGAACCACGCTTGGAGTCGCTGGCGTCCCGCGTGGAAAGGCGAACCTTCTCTCCCGACCGCCAGGGCATGATCGACGGCCCGGTGCACCTTCGGGGTCCAGCCGACGTCCTGGGGTAGGAAGATGCACCTCACTCCGTCTCTTTTGAACAGAACCGGCGCTTGAGCCATAGCCGCTCCCCGGTGGTCGAGGGTGTCGACAGCTTCGGGTTCCGTCAGCCCGCCAAGCTTCACGTGATCCACCCGAACGCCGTAGTGGATCCGGCCCGCGTTCACCCCGAGGTCAACAATGAGAAGGAACAACAGGGTCGCTACCAGGACCGACAGGCTCAGGACGATCTTTGCTGTCCGAGAGAACGTCACGCCCCGATGCTACGGGGGCTGCTCCATACGATGCCGCATCCACACGTTCGGCTCCCAATACGAGTCGACCTCAATGTCCCTGTCGATCTCGACCGGAGCCAAGCTGTGGAAAGACATAACGCCCGCTTCCTCGGACCGAGGAACTCGGGATCGGCTGCATAGGTGTAACCCTGACCGTCATGACGAGGTCACGCTAGCGTTTCCCGTCGCACGAGTTGGGTGACCACAGGCCTACGCCCCCGAGACGGGCTTGGCGCGCGAGGCTGACAAAGAGATCTGCGTGACGAACGTTCGGGGGGTAGGTGAGGACATAGGCGTAGCCGTTGGCAACCAAACGGGCGTTCGCCATCTCATCACCGAAGTACACGTAACGCAGCAGCCGCCCATATTGGTCGGTCTCCTCGACGTCCTTGACGAGGCGCACGCTCTTTCCCTGCAACAACGCGGTGGTAGCGGCGGAGGCTTGATGGCCGTAGCACTGCACCGGTGTATCGGGTTTGACGGTCTCGGGGGTGTCTATGCCCAGCAGCCGAACGCGATAGGTATGGCCGACCTGTGTCAATCCCGCACCCGGCCCTTGGGTCCTCGCGGTTACAGCAACGTCGATCGTGTCGCCATCGACCACTCGCTGCACCGTTGCCTGCTCGTACCCGCCCGGCTCCTGCGAGAACGTCGCGGGGGCCTGGCGCGTGAGAAGGACGGCAGGTGGAGAGCAAGCGGTGAGAAGACTCGTCGCCGCCAGGACAGCAAGGAACCGAGGCATCACCTCAAGCTATGCGGGACAACCCGATTCGTTGTGGCAGCCTTCACCGCTTGAGGAAGTGAAGGCGCGCGGGCCGGCGACCTGGTTGGCTCAGGACTTGGTCAGTACCGCCACCGCTTGACGCACCGGGAACGATCGAGTCGCTTGGGTGGCGAAGGTGCCCAGGGGTCGCCATCGACCCGCACCGATCCTCCAGGTGGCGATCCACATGACTTGGACCGACACTGCATAGCGCGAGCGCGTTTGGTATTGGTGGGCGATGCTGCCAGGCCGCGTCCGTGTCCAGGGCCGCCCCGGTCCAGAAGTCACGAGGTGCTCGCCGTCGCCGAATCGCCACACGTACTGCACCGGGTGCGCCTGAGCAGTCACCGTGACGCCGGGGACCGCCGCTTGTGCGGAGATTGGTCTCGGAGGAGGCGCCACCCAGAAGTAGGTGTCTAGCCCCGTGAGACCAACGCGGGCCGGGGATAGGTGAAGCCCCGGCTTGCCGGCCAATGCGATCGCCCTATCGACGGCGACTTGAGCCAACACTTGTGGCGAGACCCTCGGACGCTTGGATCGTTTGCCATTCTTAGCTGGTTTCGTCGGGAGGGCCGGGAGCCCTGGAACGGACAAGCACTGCAGTCCCATAAGCGTGCCGCGCGGTCCCAAACTCGGTGAGGTACCTGTTGCCGACAAACAATGCAACGCAAGCGGCGACACAACAATCGTTGGAGCTGAGGGGCTGACTGAACCGGAAAAGGTGATAGGCGAAGAGCCGGTTTCAGCGCCTGTCGCTCCGACGGATGAAAGCGCCGCTGAGCGCGATGTGTACGTGCTGGCTACGGATGAAACACCTGGTTGGGACCGCGTCATGAACGAGAGGCCCCTACCGCCTCGGGCAACAGCCCCAGAAGGAGTAAGCAGGATCGCAGCTGTCACAAAGGCGGTAGCTTTCGATGCGCGCACTATCTGGCCTCAACCGGGCGAGACGCGGTGATGACCCCATCGGAAATGAGCCAGTCACCCGACTCACTCTTACGGAGTGTCCAAAGAATGACCTGCCTCTGTGGCCGATCGCGACCGGTTACATCATTGCCGTCCTCATCCACGAAGCGCAAGTCATAGTGCAAAACTTGGCGTATCTGAACCTTGGATGCGGAATTGTTCGCGACCGTCAGTCTCTTCGTTAGAAAGTTGGGTCTTGGAATGACGGAGTCTGCTCTCAAGCGCCGAATCTCACGGGTGGCGGTGCGAGCCGCACGACTGCCCGGCACTGCGACGAGAGGTACGAGGGTTAAGTCGCGCTGCACGTAAGCACGGATGCGTAACTGATTCAGTTCTTTGAACTTCGCTTTGGCTTCGGCGTTGGTTAGGGACAAAACCGCAGATTGCGCGTGATTCGTTACCGGTGGGGTCGTTTGGTGATCTCTGCGAGTGAACAGCAAGATGCCTGCTAACACGGCGGCGAGCACGATGAAGGCGCCGATCGCCCGGCCCCCGGAGATGAGGCGGGGTGCCGCAGTGCTGGCCTCTGGCGAAGACCTCGCTGGCTCAGGA
>JAXDJR010000065.1:0-37304 GCA_034667545.1 Actinomycetota bacterium | reverse complement strand
CGGCAACTGTTCTTCTTGCTCGGTCTCGGCACGAGCGAGCTCCAGAGCCCGAGTGAGGTGCAGGGTGGCCTCTTCATTGGCAAATAGGCGAGCCGCCCGCTCGCCGGCACGGATCAAGAAGGCGATGGCCTTGGACCCCACTTCTCCCAGATACAAGTGGCGCGCGAGCAGATCGATGACGTCGTCCCCGGCCCCATATAGCTCCTCGGCAAGCTCGGCAACCCGACGGTGCAGCTCGCGCCGTTGGCGCCGAAGCAGTCGCCCATAAGCTGCTTCCTGAACGAGGGCGTGATGGAATTCCACCTCGGCCCCCGACTCGGGAGGGGCTTCGAAGAATCCCCGTTCGACCAGAACTGGAACCCCGTCGGCGGCGTGCGGGGACAGACTTTCAAGGATCTTCAACGGAACGCGCCGTCCGATCACCGAAGCCTCTAGCAAGCTTGCTCGTGCGGCTCGGGGCAGCAGGTCGATGCGAGCGGACAGGACGCCTTCGACGTTGGGCGGCACCGTTCCTTCCTCCCATCCGCGGCGCAGCTGCCACCCAGTTGGATCCCTTACGAGCGCGCCTTCGTCCAGCATCGAACGCACCAGCTCCTCGACAAAGAAAGGATTGCCCCCGGTTCTGTCGGAGACGAAGTCCAAGAACCGCCTGGGAGGCGGCGCCTCCAGAAGGCGCTGAAGGAAGAGCTCGATTGCGTCGCGGCTCAGGGGAGTCAGTTGGATGTTCCTCGCGTGACCCGGAATCGCGGATCGTTCGATCTCCGCGAGTGTGGCCGCGCCTTCCAGCCGCGAAGTCAGGCATAAGAGAAACCGGCCCGCCGCGTGACTGCGAACCAGATCCTGCACCAGGGCCCGAGAGGAAGGATCCAACCAATGGCAGTCTTCGATCACAACAACGAGCGGACCACCGGTGGTTCCTACCAGCGACAGCCAAGTCGCAAACGCCTCATGGAGCCCGCGCCTGAAGGCTTCGGGGTCCAGAGAGACGACGTCGCTAGATTCTTCCGATGGGGGAAGGCCGAGGAGACGCGCGAAATAAGGGTGCGTCTCGTCGGCCCCGACCCGCGCCAACGCGGTTGACAAGGCTCCGGCGGCCAGCTCGGGAGCCTGATCGATGGCGATGAGAGCAAAGTCGCGGAGCAGCTGGGCGAAAGGCGAATACGTGAGCCCGGCTCCGTGTGAAAGGCATCGTCCTTCCATCCAGCGCGCCCCGCGCTCCGCCGCTTCCAGCGCGAACTGTTGCTTCAAGCGTGATTTCCCAACCCCGGGTTCGCCGATCATGAGAAGCAAGCCACCTTGGCCCTGAAGGAGCTCGTCGAGCGAACCGCGAGCAGCTTGCAATTCGCGCTCGCGTCCGACAAGGGGAGGTCGGTCTTGCGCAGGGATGTCGCTGTCTGCTGGAGAGTCTGTCAGCTCGCCGACAAGCCGCCAGGCGGGTACGGGCTCCGCCTTTCCCTTGAGGGTTAGCTCGCCCACCCATTCGAACTCGAATCGATTCTTTGTGAGCCGGTAGGTCACGTCACCAACGTAGGTCTCTCCGATGGGAGCAGCGGACTCGAGGCGTTGAGCGAGGATTATCGAGTCACCGAGAACGGAATAGTCCATACGCGCCTCCGTGCCAAAGACCCGCGCGATCGCATGCCCCGAGTTCACGCCAACATGCAGACTCAAATTTTGCTCGTAGGGAACCGTTTCACGAACATGCAACAGAACCTCGTGCATCTCCAACGCTGCGGCCAGAGCCCTTTGGGCGTCATCTTCGTGACTGACAGGGGCACCGAATAGCGCAAGGAGTGCATCACCGGCGAATTTCTCGACGTAACCCTCGTGCCTGGCAATCACGCCTGAGAGAGCGGCGACGACAGGATCGATGATCTCGGAGAGCTGTTCTGGATCGAATCTGTCGGCAAGAGGGGTGAATCCGGAGATGTCGGCGAAGATCGCTGTTACCAGGCGTCTCTCTTCCTTCAGTTGTCCTTGGGACTCCTCGAGCCGCTCTGCCACCTGATGCGAGACAAAACTCCGCAGGGTGCTTGCCACTTCGGTGCTTGGAGCCGGAAGCGAGCTCGGCACGGCGGGAGCATCCCCGGTTTGTAAGGGCGAGCCGCAGTGGCCGCAGAAGCGCATCCCCTCCGGATTCTCACCGCCGCACGACTGACACTGCCAGCTCGCCATGGTCTGTGTTTCATCCCTCCCTCGTCCTCATCTCCAACACATCGCACTCCTCATGGTTCAACCCCGGCTCCGTCCCCGCTTACGGAGCTAATCCGCTGCCCATCTTCCGTAGTCACGCGCCGCGAACCTTCCCCCCTGCCAGGTGTCGGTCGCCCCGTTACTGATCTTTTCCGCGAACCTTTCGGCGTCGTCCTGGGGCTCGAAACCGATGGTCCTCGCAGCGTCTCCGGACGGCCACCACGTTTGAGTGTTGGCCGACACTCCGTAGATCGTGAGGAAATGGACCGGCTTGTCAGTCAAGCATGATCTGAAGAGGCGAAGCGCGTCGCCCGGACTTAACCATGTGTGCAGGTGGCGCGGCTCGGACGGTTCTTGCTCGAAGGATCCGATCCGCACGGCGATCACCTGGAGACCGAACTTGTCCGCGTACAGGCGTCCAACAGCTTCACCGAAGACCTTGGTGACGCCGTACAGACTGTCGGGGCGGGGCGGCTCTTCTCCCGTGAGGCGGTCCGCCGGCCCATAGAAACCGGACGCGTGGTTGGAGCTGGCGTAGACGATCCGGGTTACACCCGCACGTCTCGCCGCGTCGAACAGGGTGAAGGTCCCGTGGATGTTCGGACCCAGGAGCTCGTCGAAGGGCGCTTCGTCGGGAATGCCCCCGAGGTGCACGATCGCATCCACGCCTTCGACCGAGCGCGCCACAGCGGCCTCATCGAGAAGGTCGGCTTGCACAAACGTCTCGGTAGTTCCGGGGGCCGGCCCAACGGTCGTGCGGTCGGTTAGGCGTAATTCCTCTACTTCGGTGCGGAGTCCCGGGCGCAGAGCGGATCCGATGCGTCCGGCCGCGCCGGTGAGCAGGACGCGGCGAAATCCGACCCCGGACACCTCAGGAGGCCGGTCTGTTGGCGTCTATAGCAGTGAGTAGACGAGTTATCGCACCCGTGAGATTGCGCTCCTTGGCGATGACCGCCAGCTTGTCGTGCTCTGGGGGATGTGGCTCGGTAACTACCACGTCGGCATCCGTGACTAGAGGGACAACGATCTTCATCGCATCGAGGTAGTCGGTCGCGGCACGCAAACGTGACCGCAACTGGGTCGGCACGGAGTCGAGGTTTTCCATCAACTTGTCGAGCGAGCCGAACCTTGCAAGCAGATCGGCAGCTATCTTGGGCCCGATGCCCCGGACCCCAGGCAGCTCATCGGAGGGGTCACCCCGGAGGGTTGCGAAGTCCGCATAGACCTGGGGCGGGATCCCGTAGCTGCTTCGAACCTCCTGTTCGTCGAAGACCTTCAGCTCGCGTACGCCCTTGACGGTGAAGAGCAGGCGAACGTTGGGATCTCTCACGAGGGAGAGTAGATCTCGATCTCCCGTCACTATCGAGTCCCTGTCGTCACCACTCGTCTTGTGCGAGAGCGTTGCGATCACATCGTCGGCTTCGAGGCCCGCTGCCTCCGCCCGTGCGACGCCCGCCGCGTCCAGGACGAGGTCGATCATCCCAAGTTGAGGCGTGAGCTCGGGAGGTTCTGCCGGGCGATTCGCCTTGAACCCTGGGTAAGCAGCCACCCGGAAGGCCGGCCGCCAATCCGCATCGATCACGGCGATGAGCTCGTCGGGGTGATGATCGGAGATCAGCTGTCCGATCATGTCGACGAATCCCCGGACTGCGTTCACGGGCTGGCCGTTCGGATCGGTGATCGTCTTGGGCACAGCGAAGAAGGCCCGGTAGATCAGACTGGGTCCATCGATAAGCAAGCGCGACGTCATCTCTAAAGGTCCCCGGATTGGAAGTGGAAAGAGGAGATTGCCAGGTCGTGCTTCATGTAGAAGCGATGAGCGTCTTGGCGGTGGGTTCCCGAGTCGAGGTGGAGCTGGTCACAACCAAGGCGGTGTGCTTCATCGAACAACCAGCGCATCAGCGCATCAGCGTGGCCCCGTCCCCGGAAAGAGGACTGCGTGATGAGGTCGTCCACGTAGAGATAGGAGCCCCACGCGAGATTGTGTCCGGTCCGAAAGCCGGCTACCGCAACGGCGTGGTTCGCAGCATCGTCGAACGATCCGATCAATCGGTATCCCTCCGGTCGTTGAAGTCCATCGATCTGCCGGACGAATGCCTCCAGAGACGGAAAGTTGGGTCGAAGCTCCATCATGGCGAGGAAGACGATCCCGGTCTCACCAGCAGCTAGCTCTCGGACCTGTGGCATGCCCCAAAGCTAGCAATCCCGGTGATGTCCCTAGCGGCGCCTTCACCTTGCTCGGCCACGTCCTCCAGATCCGTCCCGATCAGCCGGTGGGATCGAATGCCCGAGCCTGGTCGTTTGGCTCCCCTCCAGGTCGACACGGCGAAAGCCGGCGGCTCCGTTTGCGAGAGAGCGCCTTCGGGGTATTGACGGGGAGGTGACCCACTCCACCCTGACCTCCCAAGACCCCTCAAGTCCCTTGGACGGCAGCCGTGCCACCGTTCGTCAGCGATCATTGGCGCAGAGGTGCGTCAGGTGGAAACGCGGCCTTCTGCCGGCCGTGTACCTCATCTTGTGGGCAGTGGTTTTGCTCGCCGTGTTCGCCGGGATCGGCTACCTGGTGACCAGAGTGGGCCGGCATGACGTCGTTGGACGCGCAGATCACTCCGTCGAGCGTGCGCTCGCGCGGGATCGCGGGCCGGAGCTGAACAAGATCACCCATTACCTGACAGATCTGGGCGAGACGCTCACTGTGATAGGCGCGGGGGTCGTCTTGGCTCTCGCGGCCAGAGTGTTATGGGCGCGTTGGAGAGAGGCAGTGCTGGTACTCGTAGCTTTGGCCGGCGAGGTCTCGATCTTCATTGTTACTACTCTGCTGATCCATCGGCACCGTCCTCGGGTCCCGCATCTGGATGCCGCGCCGCCAACCTCGAGCTTCCCATCGGGTCACACGGCAGCAGCCGTCGTCCTATATCTCTTGATCGCGTTGTTGCTTTCTTACCGTTTGCGTAACGGTGCGGCGCGCAAGCTGCTGTGGACGGTCGCGGTGCTCATCCCGGTCCTCGTTGGGTTAGCCCGTCTCTATCGGGGCATGCATTACCCAACGGACGTTCTCTCGGGCGCCACCTTGGGGGCCGTGTGGTTGTTTACCGCAATCAAGGGCGTTCGTTTAGGAGCGCTACAAGAGGATCTGCGATCGAGCGATGCTGTCCAGGAGGGAGAGTCATGAGTACCGCTACCGAAGTTCCCCCTACTTTCGAACTTCAGGGCGACGAGGCCATGGAGACGTTGCAAAGGACCGGGTTCGGCAAGTTGGTCAAGAACTCCATCGCCAGGTTCCGTGCCGCCGACGGTACGAGTCATTCTCGATCCCTGGCTTTTCAGATCGCGCTCGCTTCGATCCCGGCACTCATCGCGTTCGTCGGTTTCACCACGTTCTTCAACCTGCAAGGGTTGCGCAAACTGTTCGAACGCACTGCCGGCACCCTGGCTCCCGGGCCCGCGGGCCAGATCTTTCATCAGGCGTTCCATCAAGGATCGAGCGACGCTAGGAGCTCTGGGCTGACGGCGCTCATCTTCGGGCTGATCGCAGCGTTATCTTCGGCTACGACTGGAATGGCGCAGATCGAGCGTGGGGCGAACCGTATCTATGGGATAGAGCAAGACCGCCCCATGGTGAAGAAGTACACGGTCGCGTTCGTGCTGACCCTCACCGCGGGCATCCTCAGCGTGGTTGCATTCATCTTGTTCGTAGCCGGCGGAGCCATCGCTACTTCAGGGCCCTCCGCGGGATGGAGCGATACTTTGGTTTCGATCTGGCAGGTCGCCCGCTGGCCGCTGGGCGTGGTGCTCATGGTTGTGGCGATCGCCATGATTCTTCGGATCTCGCCCAATCGCCACCAGCCGCACCTTTCCTGGCTCGCAGTGGGAGCAAGCGTCGCGGTGGGGATGTGGGTCGTCCTGACCGCGCTGCTCGCCCTCTATCTGGGGTCCAGCAAGAACTTCGGTCAAACCTATGGCCCGATGGCCGGGATCCTGGGACTTCTGTTCTGGGCGTTCCTCAGCTCCCTCGCGTTGTTCCTTGGTATCGCGTTCGCTGCACAGCTGGAGGCAGTGCGAGCCGGCGTTCCTCCCACCGAACACTCGCGCCGCTAAAAGGACGGCGCGAAGCGCCGCCGAAGCACGGTTGCCCCGCCGCGGATCTTGCCGTGCGTGCGTTGCCAGCTGAGAGGTTGGATCAGTGGATGGTCTCGTGTGCGGTCAGCATCTCGATGAACTTCGCTATGCGCCTGGCCCTGGTCTCGGGCCGCTTGGCGTCCTGGATCCGGTACAAGATGGCATACCGATTGCCGCTGCTGAGCGTGGCGAAGAACTCTCGGGCCCTCTTATTCTGGTCGAGCTCTCGCTGTAGGTCGTCGGGAACAGTCGCCGTGCTCTGGCTCGCGTAAGCGGACGCCCACCGCCCGTCGGCTTTGGCCCGCTCCACCTCGCGCAAGCCGGCAGGCTGCATCGCCCCTTTCTCGATCAGTTCCGCCACCTTGGTGCAGTTGATCTTGGACCATTTGCTCCGCGGCCTCCGAGGAGTCATCCGCTGTAGGAAATACCGCTCGTCGAATCTGCCTTTCTGTCCGTCGATCCATCCATAGCAAAGCGCGATCTCAAGGGCCTCCGCGTACGAAACGGTGGTCACGCCTGAACCCTTCTTGGCGACCTTGAGCCACACTCCGCTGGAGCTCGAGTAATTCTTGTCGAGCCATGTCCTCCACGCCCGCTGAGACGCGAACGACACGACAGGCAAGTCAGCGCTCAAGCCCCTCCTCCGTCCGTGGCGAGCTTTGACGAAGGGCGACGTTGCAGGCGGCCCGGCCCCCCTTCTCGTGGTAGCGCTGGTGGTACTCCTCGGCGCGGTAGAAGACACTTGCCGCCACGATCTCGGTCACGATCTTGCGGCGGCGGTTCACCTGCTCCTCGGTTCGCGATCGCTCGGCGCTAGCTTGCTGTTGTTCGTTGTGGAAGAAGATGGCGCTCCGGTACTGATTCCCGAAATCCCATCCCTGACGATTCCGGGTGGTCGGGTTGTGCATGTTCCAGAAATGAGTCAATAACTCGTCGTACGAGATCACCGACGGGTCGAATTCGACTTGGACCGCTTCAGCGTGTCCGGTCTTATGCCCGCACACCTGAGCGTACGTGGGGTCCGGTGTATGCCCGCCGGTGTAGCCCACCATCGTGCCGGTGACCCCTTCGATGGCTCGGAAGTTGGCCTCGACACCCCAGAAACAGCCGGCAGCAAACGTTGCCTTAGCCATGATCTCTCCTCCAAAGTTGGACTATCAGCAAGAACCATGCTCGCTGCCTTCTCGTTCCCGAAGTCCATCTTCAGTTGATCACGAGCGTGCGGCCTGGAAGTACGCTCTCGCCTCCCAGCGACCCAAGGGGAGGTTTTCGATGCCGCACGAAGTCTCGGGTGTTATCTCACGATCTAAGAAGCAGCCCGTCGAGCTCACCACCATCGTCGTCCCCGACCCCGCTCCCGGCGAGGCGCTCATCCGGGTCCAGGCCTGCGGTGTCTGTCACACCGACCTCCACTACCGGGAGGGTGCGGTCAACGATGAGTTCCCGTTCCTGCTAGGTCACGAAGCAGCAGGGCTCGTGGAGGAGGTCGGGCCTGACGTAACCGACGTGGCGCCCGGCGATTACGTGATCATCGCGTGGCGCGCCCCTTGCGGGATCTGCCGCGCGTGCACACGAGGACAACCCTGGTACTGCTTCGGGAGCCTTAACGCGTCGCAACCGATGACACTCACCGATGGCACGCCGCTCAGCCCGGCATTGGGCATCGGCGCCTTCGCGGAGAAGACGCTCGTGGCAGCCAAACAAGCGGTCAAGGTCGACGATCGCGCAAAGCCAGAGGTTGCCGGCTTGGTCGGCTGTGGAGTGATGGCGGGCTATGGCGCGGCGGTCAACACGGGCCAGGTAACCGCGGGAGAGACGGTGGCAGTGTTCGGCTGTGGGGGCGTGGGTAACGCCGCGATCGCGGGCGCAACGCTGGCCGGGGCGCGCAAGATCATCGCCGTCGACATCGATCAGGCCAAGCTTCGACTTGCAGAGGGATTCGGCGCGACAGACACTGTCGATTCATCGCAAGCGGATCCCGTGAAGGCCATCCAGGCGCTTACCGATGGGCTGGGTGTCGACGTTGCGATCGAAGCGGTCGGCCGTCCGGAGGTCTTCGAGCAGGCTTTCTACGCGCGAGACCTCGCCGGTCGTTTGGTCCAGGTCGGCGTCCCCGATCCCTCGATGAGGTACGAACTGCCTCTGCTCGACTTCTTCGGTCGCGGGGGCGCGTTGAAGCCTTCCTGGTACGGGGATTGTCTGCCTACCCGTGACTTCCCGCACCTGATCGACCTTTACCTCAAAGGGCGCTTCGACCTCGAGGGATTTGTATCCGAAACCATCAAGCTGGATGAGGTGGAAGCTGCCTTCACGAAGATGCAGGAGGGCGGCGTCTTACGCTCGGTGGTCGTGCTGTGAGCTTGGGAATCGACCTTGTCGTAACGAGGGGTCTATTCGTGCTCGACGGCGCCGAGTTCGAGGTCGACGACAATATCTGGATCGTCGGTGGGGAAGAAGAAGTAATCGTCATGGATGCAGGTCACGATCATGAACGGATCCTTGCCGGAGTCGGGGGCCGGACCGTGACAACGATCGTGCTGACGCACGGCCACAATGACCACATCAACTCGGCGCGGGCGCTGGCCGACGCGTGCGGCGCTCCGATCGCCATGCATCGGGACGACCGCATGCTCTGGGACGACGTCTATCCGGGCCGCTCTCCCGATGTGGACCTGGACGACGGGAACACCGTGGCGGTCGCCGGTGAGTCCCTTTCGGTGATCCATACGCCGGGGCATACGCCCGGGGGGATCTGTCTCTATGACGGGGACGGTCACCTTTTCGCCGGGGACACGTTGTTCAAGGGAGGGCCGGGAGCAACCGGACGGAAGTATTCCGATTTCGGCACGATCATCGAGTCGATCCGCACGAAGTTGCTGACGCTGCCCTCGGACACGACCGTTTTCCCCGGTCACGGAGAGAGCACGACGATCGGAGCCGAGGCGCCACACCTCCAGGACTGGATCGACCGGGGGTCATGACGAACGGGGCGGCCGCTGCCTCACAGTGGGCGTCACTCCAACAAGCGGCCGCCCAGCATGACGTCTTCGGTGCCGGTTACCCAATCCCGGAGCGGTTCTGGGATCGGCGGCACTTCTTTCGCCTGCGGCTCTCCAAGATGCCCATCGGCGTCCAATCGGAAGTGCAGGTTGACCTCGAATCCACGATCCAACGCGGGACAGTCCGAGCGGATGTGGCAGCCACGAGTCTCGGTTCGAGCTAACGCGCCTTTGAGGGTGGCTTCTGCCATCATCAGGCCGGCGCGCAGATCGAGCGTTTGTGCGAGATCGGCCCATCCTTCATCGCTGTAACGCACATCGATGTCACCCAAGACGGAGTGGAGCCCATATAGCTGGCTGAGGCCATCTTGAAGCGACGACTCATCTCGCACCACGCCCGCGTGCGCCCACATCAGGTCGCGCAACGCTCGCTGAATGGGACGTGCCAACTCGGTCCCCGGATGGATCAGAGCGTCCAACTGGTCGGAGGCTGCTGCGATCACCCTCTTCGGACGCAGGGTGACCTCAGTGCTCAGGGCGAAGTCGGCCGCCGCATTTCCGGCCCGCCGGCCGAAGACCACAGTTTCGGACAAAGAATTGCCGCCGAGACGGTTAGCCCCGTGCATCCCTGCCGTGCATTCGCCTGCAGCGAAGAGCCCGGCGACGTCGGTCGCGTGTGTTTCTGGCTCGACTACCAGGCCACCCATCGAGTAATGCGCGGTCGGCGCTACCTCCATCGGAGCCTCGGAGATGTCGAGCATCTGATACTCGATGAATTGACGGTACATGCGCGGCAACCGCTTGATGATGTAGCTCTTGTCTCGGTGACTGATGTCGAGGAAGACCCCGCCGTTCGGCCCCCCGCGCCCTTCGAGGATCTCTGTGTAGTTCGCCAAGGCGACGCGGTCGCGCGTGCTCAGCTCCATCCGATCCGGGTCGTAACGCTCCATGTAGCGTTCGCCGTCGGCATTGGTCAGCCGGCCGCCTTCCCCCCGGACTGCTTCGGTGACCAAAGTCCCCTCCATCCCGGGTGGAGCAACCATCCCGGTCGGATGGAACTGGACGAGCTCCATGTCCATCACGGCCGCCTGCGCGGCCAGGCCGAGGAACATCCCTTCGCCGAAGTTCTCGTCCCTACGGGAAGAGCTTCTCCGCCACAGCCGCGTATGTCCGCCCCCGCACAGAACCACAGCATCGGCGAGGAAGGTAGTTCGGTCGCCGGTGTGGAGGTCGAACCCGAACGCGCCGAAACAGGCCCCGTCGGCCACCAGCAGGGAGGAGATGTAGTGATCTTCGAAGACAGGGATCTGTAGTTCGGCGGTCTTCTTGGCAAGGGTTTGCAGGACGGCACGCCCCGTGTAGTCGCCGGCATAGCAGGTCCTGCGCCAGCGGTGAGCGCCGAAGAATCGTTGGTCGATCGCTCCCTCATCGGTGAGCGCAAAGGGACAGCCCCATTCCGCAAGCTCGCGGATCGCCTCGGGAGCTTCGGTGACCAGGATCTGGACCACGCGGGGGTCGCCTAGCAGATAGCCCTCTTTGACCGTGTCGGCGAAGTGCTGTTGCCAGGAATCCTCGGGGTCTCTGGTCCCAAGAACGGAGTTGATCCCGCCCGATGCAAGCACGGTATGGGCATCCAGGCGCCGCCGCTTGCCGATCACAAGCACTTGCGCCCCAGCTTGATCCGCCGCGATGGCCGCCCGCAGCCCCGCTGCGCCCGAACCGATCACGAGAACGTTGCTGACGTGTGTACGAAAGTCGGAAGCCACTACCTCAAGCCTGTCAGAGGACGGTTTCTTAGAAGCTTAGTGACCTCTGCGGTCTCTTCTCGACCATGAGATCGTTCGGCCATATTCCGGGGGCCGAGAAGACGGCCCCGCCGGTGACTAAGCAGCTTGCACAGAAGCGATCAGCTGGGCTCCAGCGCGTCGGGGGTCGTGGGCTCTATCGAGATCTTCGGGACAAGCCGGCCCAGCCACTTCGGGAACCACCAGTTTGCATCGCCCAGAAGCTCCATCGTCGCAGGTACCAGAACCATCCGGATGAGAGTCGCGTCGACGAAGATCGCGACGGCAAGGCCGAAGCCGAAGAGCTTGATAGCTCGCTCGTCGAACCCGATCACAAATGAGAGAAAGACGGTCACCATGATCGCCGCTGCAGCAGTAATCACTCGTGCGGTAGCAGCCAAGCCGTTCGCCACAGCGAGCCCGTTGTTGTGGTTCTTGACGTAGTCCTCTCGTATGCGGGACAGAAGGAAGATCTCGTAATCCATCGAAAGCCCGAACAAGATCGTGAACAACAGCATCGGGACCCAGGCCTCGATGGGTCCAGTTGTCGACGAACCCACAGCGCTCTTCAGCCATCCCCACTGGAAGACGGCTACGACCACCCCGTATGAGGCACCGATCGACAGCAGGTTCATCACAACTGCCTTCGCGGGCACCACGACCGACCGGAAGACGGCCACCAGCAAGAGGAAGGAAAGCAGCAGAACCACCCCGATCAAGACAGGAAGGCGCCTGCCGCTTTGGTCGGCGAAGTCAATGGTGCCGGCCGTAAGTCCACCGATGAGAACCTCGGTCCCCGTTCCCGCCGTGGCTGCTGGGATGACGCGGTCTCTCAGAGTGTGCACGAGCTGTGTGGTCTCGGCGGCTTGTGGTGAAGTCGTCGGGAAGACCTGCATCACCGCGGCGTCTCCTTTGGGGCTGAGCGTCGGGGGAGTCACGCCCGCGATGCCCGCAATCTGTGCAAGCCGCTTCTGAAGCGCCGTCACAGTCGCCACATCCTTCGGAGAGTTGATCCCCGCAGCGAGCAGCAGCGGGCCGTTGAATCCCGGTCCGAAACCTTGCGACAGAAGGTCGTAGGCCCGCCGGCTCGATCGCGACTTGGCGCCCGTGCCGGCGTCGGCCGAGCCGAGTCGCAAGGAGAACAGCGGGATCGTGAGCGCGACCAGCACCAAGAGGGACAGGATCGCAACGGGCCACGGACGACGCTGGATCACGCGGCTCCAGCGGAACCAGATCGATTGTCGCGGGGAAGTGTCGTCCCGGTGAAGGAGCTGGGGCAGATGGAATCGATCGATGCTGTTGCCGACGAAACCCAGCACCGCAGGCAAGAGGGTGATTGACGCAAGCATCGTGACCAACACGGCCGCCGCCCCACCCACCGCGATCCCTTGCACGAAGGCGAATCCCATGAGCAGGATGCCGAGGAACGAGATCACGACGACGGTCCCCGCGAACAGGACCGCCCGCCCCGCGGTGGTGATCGCGACAACGGTGGCTTGCTCGGGCGTCATCCCGTCCGCAAGCTGCTGTCGGTATCGAGTCACGATGAAGAGGGCGTAGTCGATCCCCACGCCGATACCGATCATGGAGGCAAGTTGCGGTGTGAAGTTAGGGACCGTAAGGAAGTGCGCCGATACCGTCACGATGGCGAGACCGATACCGATCCCGAAGAGAGCGGTCATCAAGGGCAGCCCCATCGCGAGCAGTGACCCGAAAGTCAGCAACAAGATGAAAGTTGCGGCGAGCAAGGCAACGGCTTCGGCCCCCCCAGGTGTCTGGAACTCGGCAAAGGTCACAACGTTGCCCCCGAGGTCGATGGTCAAACCCTGGCCCGCGCTCTTGGCGGCGAGTGCTTCCATGCTCTTGATCTCGGGCACGGGAACCTTGTCCCCGGTGACATTGAATTGGATGTGGGCGAGGCCGATCTGTCCATTGGGAGAGATCTGTTGCTGCGCACCCTTTGCGTACGGAGATGCGACCCCCTCGACATGATCGAATCTTGCTATCGCCGCAAAGAATCGCTCCATCCTCTGCTGGACCCCCGGGTCGGTAACGCCTGCGGTGGCCTTGAATGCGATGTCGGCGGTGTCACCAGACGCTTGTGGAAAGCGATTCTTGAGAAGGTCGTACGCCCTTTGGGAATCGGTCCCAGGCAATGTGAAGTTGTTGGAGTAGGGCGCCCCGGCGACTCCGGCGATCACGTTGATGCCGATGAGCGCCGTGATCCAGATGATGACCATGCGCCAGCGGTGGTTGTAGCTCCATCGTGCGATCCGCTCCAGCATTACCTCGGGCCTCCTCTAAGTACCGGATCGACTGAATGTAGTCGACGAGGTTCGGAACCCCACCCTGGTCTGCGTCATTCCCGCTTGTTGCTCTCAGCCCGGCGCCGACCTGGAAGTCTTATCCAAGCCTGATGGAGCCTTTTTGGGGGTGAGTCCTTGATTCCCTTACTTATTCGAGGCGTAATGCAAGCATGAATCCAACAGTTGGCGTTATCCAGGAATCTTTCGACCTCTACAAGAAGCACTTTGCGCACCTGTTCCTGGTTGCTTTTGTGATCTACGCAGGGATCGCGATCCTGACCGCCATCGCCACCGCAATCGGAGGGGGCGCGGCGTTGTTCGTGGCATCGATCCTGTCCATCATCGGGCTCTTCCTCGTTCAGGCGGCGCTGGTTGAGGCGGTTAGCGATATCCGCGACGGGCGCGTGGACATGACATTGGGCGAAACATTCAGCAGAGGAGCGTCGCGACTCGGACCCGTTGCGGGAGCCGGCATCTTGGCGGGCATCGGGATCGCGATCGGCTTGGTCCTCCTGATCATCCCCGGATTGATCCTTTTGACTTGGTGGTCGGTGATCGTGCCGGTGATCGTTCTGGAAGGAGTCGGCGTGCTGGCATCCTTCTCGCGGAGCCGCAATCTCGTTCGCGGCCACGATTTCCAGGTGTTCCTGGTTATCGTGCTCGAATTGCTGGTGCTCTTCCTAGTGGGGATCGTTCTCAGTCTGATCCTTGCTGCTCTTCCGAGCGGAGTCCAATCGTTTGTCTCCAACATCGTCAGTGGTTCTCTGACGGGTCCGTTCTCGGCTCTGATAACGACTCTGTTGTATTTCAGGCTGAAAGAGGCGAAGGAAGGGCTCGGAGGCATGCCCCCTACCCAGATCTCCTGAGCGGTCCCGAGCCGGGCGGTCCTTGGCCCACGCGGCTTTGGATTAGCTGCCCTGGGGGCTGGCGAACCAGGGCTCCGAGAGGTCGAAATATTCGAGGTCCTGGGTTAGCGGCCAGATCTTCTCCAGCGCCGCGGTGTGAGGTGGGGACTGTTCACCCTTCCTCGCGTCAGCTTCGGACGTGAAATACACGAACTCTGTGAAGCGGCTGCTGTCCCACGCGTCGACTCCGCCGATCACGTCTTGGCGCCCGGAGTCGCCGAGACCGCGTGCAGTCTCACGGAAGGCTTCTCGATCGACAACACGGCCCTGAATGACCTGCACGAACCCGGCCTGGTCCGAGCCCCCACCTCTGTATTCGTCGACCTCGTCGCAGTTCCAGAAGCGCGCGGTGTCCATGTACTTCGAGGTCTGGTTCCACCAGCTGGTCTGTTCCGGCCGGTCGCTGTTGCGTTGTGCAGCCTCCGCGGACTCGAAGCGGAACGAGCCGATGAAGCGATCGTCGTCGGTGATTCCAGCGGTGCTGCCCAGCCACCCCTCGGCCCCCGAGCTCAGGTCCGCGAGCCAAGTGTCGAGCTGGCCTCTGAGGCCCTTGGAGTTGATCGCCCGCCCTCGCAAGACTTGGATGAACATGCGAACCTCCTGATCGACCGAGACGATTCCCGTCACCTTCATCCGGCAAGTTACACGCATGGAAGCCCGGCGCGCTGGTGGGCCCCGCGCCGGGCCTGCTGACACAGCCCTCCGGGGACCCTAGCGACAGCACGCGGGAGAGGCCGTCGCGCGCCATCTTGCCTTCCGTTTCGGGTTGCTTCGTTTCTCGAGCCGGGGTGAAACCGTGAGTCAGCAGCTGGGCACCGTCGAGACCGATATCCCCGCCAGGATGGACCGGCTCCCCTGGAGCCGCTGGCACTGGATGGTCGTATTCGCACTCGGTATCACGTGGCTGCTGGACGGCCTCGAGGTCACGATCGTCGGAGCGATCGCCGCCGTGTTGACCAAGCCGCAGACCCTCGGCCTTTCCGCAGGAGAGATCGGCCTGGCCGGCTCGATCTACGTGGCCGGAAACGTTGTGGGCGCCGTTGGGTTCGGGTACATGACCGACCGGCTCGGCCGCAAGCGTTTGTTTATGTGGACCTTGGTGCTCTACCTGGCCGCAACGGTTGCAACCGCGTTCTCCTGGAACGCCCTGAGTTTCCTTGTCTTCAGATTCGTCACCGGCATGGGCATCGGCGGTGAGTACACCGCTATCAACTCGGCCACAGAGGAGCTGAACCCCGCTCGCGTTCGCGGGATGGTCGAGCTTGCCATCAACGGCAGCTGGTGGCTCGGCACAGCCGTCGGAGCCGTTTCGAGCCTGATACTCCTGAATCCGAAGATCGTCGCGGTCACCCTCGGGTGGCGTCTTGCCTTCGCGTTCGGAGCGGTCCTGGCGGTGTGCGTGCTGTTGATCCGCCGGTTGCTACCGGAGAGCCCGCGCTGGCTCATGAGTCACGGACGTGTCGACGAGGCCGAGAAGATCGTGTCCGAGATCGAGGACCAGGTACGGCATTACACGGGCCAGCAGGACCTTCCCGACTACGAAGGCACGATCGAGATCACTCAAAAAGAGCGCACGCCTCTCGGGGAGATCGTCGGCGCTATGTTCAAGGACAACACCAGCCGGACCATTCTTGGCATTGGCCTCATGATCGGGCAAACGTTCTTCTACAACGCCGTGTTCTTCACCTTCGCGCTGACGTTGTCCACGTTCTTCAAGGTTCCGGCAGGGGATATCGGCTACTACATCTTCGCGTTCGCGGTAGGCAACTTTCTGGGCCCCCTGACTCTCGGAAGGCTGTTCGATGTTGTGGGGCGCAAGCCGATGATCGCCGGTACGTATATCGCATCGGGGGTTCTCCTGGCGATAACCGGGTTCCTGTTCAAACAAGGATCTCTCAGCGATATCAGCATCACCGTCTGGTGGTCGGCCTCCTTCTTCTTTGCTTCGGCCGGCGCCAGCGCGGCCTACTTGACCGTGAGCGAGATCTTCCCGCTTGAGATCCGAGCCGTCGCCATCGCCTTCTTCTATGCGATCGGCAGCGCCATAGGCGGTATAGCGGGCCCGATCATCTTCGCTTCGGAGGTGGGGAGCAAGAAGCCGTCCCAAGTCCTTGTGGGCTACCTGATCGCAGCTGCCCTCATGATCATGGGGGGAGTGATGGAGATATTCATGGGCGTTCGCGCAGAGCAGGAGACGCTCGAAGATATCTCCGAGCCGTTGGGGGCCAAGGAGGCGGATCGCCGGAATTAGGGCGGGCTTGCGCGTCGGACCGCGGCGCGTCATAGTTTGGACCGATACCGTCCAATATGTCGGAGGTCCTGCCTGCCGTGACCGATCTTCGGGAATCGGACCCCGCATCCGTGGACCTGCGGTCGCCGGAAGAGATGATTGCGCTCTTCGAAGGGAGGGCGCGGCCACCATCCTTCCCCGAGCTCGTCTATGCCCATTTCATCTGGTGGAAGGGGATCCGACGGCAGAGTGCCGACGGAGATGTAAACAAGACATACCACCACGTGCTCGACCGGTTCGAGCGACATCACGGCGCGATCGTTGACTCCTACTGGTGTTCGCATGTCGAGAGCGGCGTCGTGCTCACCCAGAAGAAGGGCAGGGCTCCGTGGACGCGTGACATCAAGTTCCACAGGGCGACGGACTGGGCGACCAAGAACTATCCGGACATCGCTGCCGAACTCCATCGCTGCGACGAGGTTGCTATCCGAGCGAAGACGATCCTCAGGGGAGTGCGACAGAGGATCTGCTTGCAGCTCGTGATGACTTCGGCCTCACACCTACTTAGCCTGGCCGACGCTCGCGTGGCTCGGATGGAAGATGCGAGGACCGCGGCCAGCCTCGATCAGGAGCGCGCTCTTTTGGCCAAGACGGACGCGTACTACCGCGAGGCCGCCAACGGCCAGGCTCAGATCGTCTATTTCGCCGGAATGGTGGTCATCGCCACCCTGGTGGCTGCCATCGCGGGATACCTGCTGTCCTCCGACTGGGTCAGCCCGATAGCGGCGGTGATCGCCGGCTCCATCGGTGCCGTGGTGAGCGTCGTCCAACGCATCAACGCGGGAAACTTCGACCTCAGCTACGACGTCGGTCGTCCCTACGCCTTTTTCCTCGGAGGGCTAAGACCGCTGATAGGCGCAGCCTTTGCAGTGACGATCTCTTTCCTGTTCACGAGTGGCATGCTCCACTTGCCCCTTCCGAACAACGCCTCCGAGACACAAGGGCGACTCGCCTTGATGGTCGTCGCATTTCTGGCCGGCTTCAGCGAGCGCTGGGCCCAGGACACCCTGGCCACTGCGCTGCCGACGCAGGCATCCCCGGTGACGCGAGCGACAGCAACAGCTTCCGCGACCGCGCCGGTTACATCCGTGGCGAGCGAGGAAGCCGTCCCGCCTGCTGGACAGGGGTCGAACTAGCCTTCGAGACCAGGGGCTACCGACGGCGTAGCTTCAGGAGGGCCTACCGGGTGTCTGTGCTGGCGAGATAGCGCGTCGCCTCGATCCCGGGCATGAAGAAGTAAGCACCTCCTTTTACCGACACGAATCGAGGGACTTTGGTTACGCGCTCGCGGACGGGGTCAGACGGAATCGTAAAAGTGCCGCCGTACGGCTCGGACGGGCCGACGAGCGGATCTGCATCGTCGTATAGACCTGCAAACTTCGGATCGTTCAGCCAGGTGCCGCTGACAAACTCGAACTGCCGCGCGATGTTCGCGTTCAGACAGATGAAGTGCAGCCCTCGCTCGGTCCCGGCGGGGTCGTGATCGTTTTGCAGAGCCTGGTCAACGGTCAAGGGAGTGCCGTATTCGCGGCCCCGGCGCAGGATGCGGTGACGTCGGTTGATCGCGTAGGACTTGGCGGTCCCGGGATCTGGATCCAACGAGTCTCGTGGGTTCGAGCGGCGGATATGCGCGCCTATGGGGCAGCCCTGCCCGGGACTGTCCAGCTGGTGATAGCCGAAGTCGTTGGCGTCCTTCAGCGATCCATCGTCGGCTTCCGGCGCTAGAGTCAATGGAGCACCACTCGGCCACCGTCCCACCATCTTGGCGGCCAGTTTCAAGCGGAGATCTGGCTGCGGGGTGCCGTCCGGTGCTCGGCTGACGGCATCGAGGAAGCGCCAGAACCCGAATACGTCCTGGTCCAACTGGCGAAACACCAGATAGCTTCCGTTGCGACCCAGATCGGGACGCCCCGTCGCCGGTTCCCTTGGAAGCGTTCGTGCCGGATCGGCTGTGTGGTCGAGGAGCGGACGATCGGTATAGCGCCCGTATTCGTTCGGATAGCCAAGGACGAATTCACCGAAACGAAGCGTGGTTTCCGGAGCAGCCCTCTTGGACAAACCTTCGATGATGGGTTGGGAGATGCCATCGTGGAAGCCAAAGGGCTCCCGCCCTTGAAGATCCGAAGTTTCGAGGCGCGCGATAACCGACATGCCTTCGACCGCCGCGACGTCACGCTCGAGGTGTGCGAGTTCATGATCGTCACAGGCGTACAGAAGAAGAACCCCGTCGACCTCGGGCGTCGTTGGTCCCCCCCAATTCCAAGCCTCCGGAGCACTCGCGCCGGTGTCGCCGAGGATCCTGCTCCTGTGTTTCGTAGTCATCCCGTCCGCGAATTCGTTGGAGAACGATGCCATCGCCGCGCTTTGAACACCGAGCTTCCCTAGACCGCTCGCTGTGAATGCGATATGGACGGCTCGTCGCTCGGGACGCCGATCGGAAGGTGTGATCTCGGAGACGACCCTCCGGAGCCAGGCACGCGTCGGCTCGATGCGATCGAATCCCAGTATCAGAAATAGGGCTGCGGGAAGGCTTCCATAGCCTCGGGCAAGCAATCCCTGCACATCGTGAAGGGGAGTGGAGTCGTTCACAGCGCCTGCAACCAATCGTCTGGAGCCGATGAGGCGTGACCAGTGAAGCCGCCGCGGATCCGCTCGTTGGTTGCGATATTGAGATTGGTCAACCGACCATATGCCGAGAACCACACCCGTGTCGGTACCTGATGCAATCGCAGGTAATCCTTAAAGGCAAGCTCATCGTGGGCGCCATCGGCTACTAGCCAGCGCGTCCGGGGATAGCCGAAGCCGTTGCTGAATACTACGTTCAAGCCAAAGGCAATCTTGTCGATGAAGTCGTCCATATAACTCTCGAGGCTGCCGTCGTAATTGCTGGCAAAGATGACGCGCCGGTTGTTATCAAGAGATACCCATCGGGCAAAGTGGATCGTCTTGACGCCCGCCAGATCGCCGCGATTGAAGATGTGCCGCGTCGCGTAGTCGATAGCGAACAGCACGCCGGTAAGTGTCATGCGTCGAAAGACGCCAGGTTTCACGAAACCGATCGCTGTGAACGGATTTTGTACGAGGTGATCTTCGAGCGCCGACAGCTCCTGTACAAGCTGCGCCGGTGGCTTTTCGTGCGGCGCACGATCGCGCAGCTCGTGTAAGCGGAGCGCGACCAGAAAGAACGGTGCCGCCACCAGCAAGAAAGGGGACACGAGCAATAAGAGGAGGGGAACTCCCACCATGTGCACAAACTCTCGAATCCGAAACGAAAGACTAAGGCCCGCCGCCGGCTTGAGGGCCCATGCGAGTGAATTGTCTCCGGCGACGTGCGTACGCAGCGCGCTGGCGACCGCGGACGGATCTTTGTTTCCAAGCTCGCCATCCAGGAAGGTCTCGATATCCTCGCGGAGCTCCGCTTCCTGACGGATCTGCTTGCACGTTCGACCCACGGTATTTACGTAAAAAGCTCGCTCCTTGACCCGTTGCTTGCGGAGGAAGGCAAGGCGGTCCTCGCGGCTTCTTTCCGCCCCGTGCGGGTAGTCGTCGCACATCCCGAACAGCTGGTCGACGCCAGCGCCGGCGCCATCGACCAGTTCGGCGAGGTGCCGCTCCACGGGAACGTCCAGATCGCTCATGTAGATGAGAAGCGGGTCCAGAGGTTGACCTTGAAGGTCGGCCGTCGCGGGAAGCAGGACGAAGCGAGCGAAGTGAACGCCTTCGAGCGATCCAAGGTCGATGACAGACCCGTTAGCTACACCGTTTCCCATCGATCGCAACATCTCTTCGAGATGCTCGACATCTTGCGGCCTGACGTGCGCCGCGAGGGTCAGGGCGGTCTGGTGAGGCATCGGCCAGATCTACGCCGGAAACTCCAGCGCAAAGTGGAGCACCCTGTCGCGCTCCCAATATACGAGACCGAGGTAGATGCCGGGCCCTACTTCACGTATCTCGTCTCTGATCCAATGCGCGATGAGCGATGTCTTCGAATAGTCGAGCACGATGGTTTCGTTGTTATCCAGCCAGCTTGCGTCTTTGTAGACCGCGGCGCGCACGGCTTTGATCCCAAAGGGAAGGATCTCGTTGCGAAGCTCGTGCTTGTCGGGGTCGAATACCTTTCCCTGCCATGCGAGCAGGTGGACAAGCTTTGCGGCCGGACCAGAAAGCTCAGTACCGGATTCGACGAGGACGGTGCCGCGAGCTTCACCTCTGGGGATCGGTCCGGCATTGCTCGCGCGGTACAGGGCGTCCAGCTCACTTTCTGACATCTCCAGAAGTTGTTTCACTTCCACGGAAAGACACCCCTTCAACCGAGCGGGTGGGCGGTTTCGCGCGAAAGCTATCACCCTGCTCTATGGCCGGCAATGCCAGAGATGTGACCCCGTTGACTCGCTTCCTGGCCCGTGGTTACCATCGGCGCGGTTCATGAAGAATGAGAGCCGCGGTGCCGCTCGTGTACCGCTGCCGTCGATCCTCCGGGAAGGAGCGGTTGAATGGCCGGATCACCGTTATCGACGCTCTACGACGACCTGGCGGAGTGGCTCGACAAGCGGATCAACTGGGCGCGTCAGCCGCTGCCGCTGGCGCTTCTGACACTCATCGGACTGCGCAGCCGCTTGCGCGAACGGAATCTCTACGACACAGGTCGGGGAGCGCTCGATCGGCCCGACATCTCCTCGCACACAGATTACTTGACGTCCCGCACGCTTGACGGCTCGTTCAACGATCTCAACGACCCGCTGATGGGAAGCCTCGGGAGCCGATTCGGCAGAAACGTGCCCCTCGGCTACACGCATACGGAGCCGTCCGACGCGCTCCTTGACCCGAACCCTCGGCAGATCAGCCGCGAGCTCTTGACCCGGGATGAATTTCAGCCCGCTACCAGCCTGAACCTGCTAGCCGCAGCATGGATCCAATTCGAGGTGCACGACTGGTTCAGCCATGGCAAGAATGAGCCCGACAACCCGTGGCAGATCCCGGTCGCAGAGAACGACCCGTGGCCCGACCACCCCATGACGATCGGTCGAACCCGCCGCGACCCAAGCTCCGATCCCAATGGGCCCGCTACCTTCGTCACCGACGACACGCATTGGTGGGATGGCTCTCAGATCTACGGGCGAGACATCGCTTTCGCACAAGGCGTGCGCTCGGGTGAGTTCGGAAAGCTGCGCATCGATGATCTGGGCTTGCCGCCGGCCGACCTGGAAGCACACATCGATCTGGCAGGTGTAGCAGGCAACTTCTGGGTCGGGCTGGCCTTGTTGCATTCGCTCTTCATGCGCGAGCACAACGCGATCTGTGATCATCTCCATTCGAGCTATCCGGCCCTGGACGACCAGCAGCTGTACGAGAAGGCTCGGCTCGTCAATTCCGCGCTGATGGCAAAGATCCACACGGTGGATTGGACACCGGCAATCATTGCCCATCCGACTTCGGTGCTGGCTCTGCGCACAAACTGGTGGGGGCTCGAGGGCGAGGAGCTGGATAAGCGTTTCGGACGATTCAGCTCAAGTGAGGTTCTGCGGGGGATCCCCGGATCGCCCACCGATCACCATGGTGTGCCCTATTCCTTGACCGAGGAATTCGTTGCCGTTTACCGGATGCACCCGCTCATACCCGACGAGTTCAGCTTCCGTTCGGTCGGGGATGACCGGGAGCTCGCCACTTACACACTGCCTGACGTAGGTGCGCTTCGGGTCCGTGAGCGGCTGACAGAGCTGTCGATGGCCGATCTCTTCTATTCCTTTGGCAGGATGAACCCTGGGGCGATCACCCTCCACAATTACCCCAAGTTCTTGCAGCACTTCGACCGGCCCGACGGGTCGCTGATCGATCTGGCCTCGATCGATATCCTCCGCACCCGCGAACGGGGGGTTCCCCGCTACAACCAGTTCCGCCGCCTGTTCCACCTCAAGCCGGTCTCGACGTTCGAGGAGATAACCGATAAACCGGAGTGGGCCCAGGAGCTGCGAAGGATCTACCGCGACGTTGAGCGGGTCGATCTGATGATCGGGATGTACGCGGAGCGGAAGCCCCAGGGGTTCGGCTTCAGCGACACAGCCTTTCGGGTATTCATCCTGATGGCTTCTCGCCGTCTCAAGAGCGATCGCTTCTTTACCCGTGATTACCGGCCCGAGGTCTACTCGCAAGAGGGGCTGGATTGGGTCGAATCGAACTCGATGAGGACTGTCCTGCTGCGGCATTTCCCAGATCTCGAACCTGCTTTGAGGGGAGTGGACAATCCATTTGCCCCGTGGACCCGGGTCGGAGGACGTTGACGTGACACAGATGGAGGCCGTCTCTGGTGAGGACCTCGCCCGCCGCGCGCTGGCAGCCGTGCGGATCTTCAATGGCGCTGCCGGATTACTGGCCCCCAGTTTCTTAGCCAGGCGGCTCGGGGTTGAAGAGGCAGCAGGTCCCATGGCCTACCCGTTTCGCATGTTTGGGATCCGCACGATCCTGATCGGGAGTGATCTGCTCGCGCGCGACCCTGCGGTTCGCCGTCACGCCCTGCGCGCGGCTCTGGTCGTCCACGCCTCGGACACGATCTCGGCGGTGGTAGCGGGTAGATCCGGAGCTCTGCCACGGCGGGCAGCCCGAACCGCCACTGTGATCTCGGCCATCAACCTCGCCTTGTCGGTGGCCGCAAATTGGTCCGAAGTTGACAGGCTCTAATCCGGTACGGACTCGCTAGGCGGGAAGACCTCGTCCCCCGTCGGCTCGTAATGGTCGACGCCGTTCATGCGCTGCCGCAGATGCGATAGTTCCGAATACATCCGTTTCCTAGCTCGGTTCTGGTTCCCGAGCGGACGATGTTCCGGGATGCAATGCCACGGGTTGTAGGACAGCACATTGGCGAAATCGAGTTGCTCGCGGGAGTCGAAGCGCTGTTTTGGGATCCTGAGAACTGCCGCAGGTACTCGTGGCGATAGCTTCGTCGGCCATAGGACTGCGTTGTTCTCGATAGGCATGCGGAACGGATCGGTCTGCAACTGCAGGAGCACATCGAACTCCACATCTCCTTCAGCAAGCGCTGCGACCATCGCATCCCGGAGGTAATTGTCGGGGGGCCGAAAGGGGAGCCGGGGGATGCGTGTTCTTGTCGTCGAACGGGGACGGAACGAATACTGCATCGCCTGTTCTTCCCCGAGCAGATAGGGCACGCAGCTGAAATATTCGGCCTCTAGCGGGCTTGTCTGCGTCTCCGTCCAAAGACCCTGCATGATCGAATCCAAGACATGTGGATTCCGAAGATTGAAGAAGTAAAAGATCTGAGCGTTCCTCAGACTCCAATGTTGCAGCTGTGCATTCGCCCTCGTATCCGGAGTCACGAAGCTTGGTGTAGTCACACATATGAGGTCTTGAGTAAGTCTCTCGTCCTCCAGGAGCTTTGGTCCGGGAACCCCCATCAACTTGACGCTCATGCTCAGGAAACCGACGTCGTCGATGTCCGGTGGTGAATAAGGCCCCGGGCCCGCCACACGCACCCACGCTTGGAATGTCACCGGCGAAGCAAAGATCCCCCGGCGAAGGCTGTCGGGTAGATCCTCTCGGACTATGAACTCAGCCCGTAGAACGCCGTGAGTCTTGGTGTTTCCGCCGCGCTCGAAGTAGCCCGGCTGCCAGAGCCCGCGCAGCTGCGCTTTGAAGGTTGTGATGATGTCATCCAAGTGAGCGTCTTCGCCCGGCTGGGGTTTCTCTTCGGCGATCTTCAGCCCGTCAGGTTTTCTCCGACGGTTTATGAGGTGAGTAACGAACGCTGAAAGCGGACCACGGAAGAATCTATCGAACATGGGGCGATAGAAAGGATCCAGCCGGCGGTCTAGATGCAGTACGGATAGGAGCACTGAGTTGAGCCGGTTGAGGAGAAAGCTGCCGGTCTCTGCACGCGGTATACCGAATCCAGCGCCGTGGCTTGCCGGCTCCGACCGGGGCGTTCGGTCACCCGACGCGAGGGGCTCTTTCATGTCCGCTCTAATCTGTCGGAGACTCGTGAACGGTGTCAACCGCTGATGTGTGGGCCGCCTTGGAGAAGCTGTCGCACAGCATGCTTAAGGTTCCGGGGACATCTTCTTACGGCCGGCGGCCACGACTCCGTAGAGTCCCAGCAGGCCAACGCTGATCACGAATGCTATGTAGATCCATGTGCCGGGCCCTGATTCCAACGACGATCGATAACGGGCGAGCGCGATGAGTTCGAGGATGCAGAGAACGATGTAGCTGATGGTTGCCGGCCGTAATCGGATCCAGTCATGCTCACGAACCGCCCACACGAGAACGAAGCCCAGGCCGAGGAGCCACGAAGCCACGGCTCTGGCGGTCAGCGGTGTTAGCACCCAGGGCCACACGGACGAAGTGTGAGCGGGGGCAATGAAGAGGGCCGCTCCCACGCCGATGGTGACGACGGCTTGCAGGGACAAACAAACTCGAAACCACCTCGGGGTCGCGTGCTGGCGAGGAGGATCCGGGAGATCGCTGCGGATCTGGCGAACGTAGGCGTATGTCAGAAGAGGTGGGTCGACGATGTAGATGAATAGCCATAGCCACGCGGCCCCCCTGGCGAAGTGGTTGCCGGCGCTCAGGTGGAATTTGTCCAAGTGCAGCAGAGTCGCAAAAAGCGTGAGCCACAGAAACACTTGGACGCCCACGAGACCAACACGAGCCATTGCCCACCGCTCTTGGATCGCCGACTGCACCGCCAGGAACAGGCTCGTCCAGTAGAAAGCGCCCAGGAAGGCTGCGGTGAGCGGGACGTCGATGGTCCACGCGAACAGATGGTCGGTTCGAGCGCTGAAGAAGTAGAGCTGGATCCCGGCAAGAGTGACCAGCAACGCACCCAGCCACAACATCCCCCTCATCAGGGGGATCAGCTCTGTCCGTCGCTGTCCGTTGCTGATGGATGGGCCCACGTCACACCCCTGTCGAGCGCTCCGGAAGGACTATATCTATCGATCTATCGACCCCGGGAGGACATGAACGAAGGATCCAGGCAGTTGTTGCATCCCCCAGCAAGATCCGAGGAACAAATGCCGCGTAGCACCGCTAAAGGGCGTGGGCGGCTGCGAGTGTTCGCTCTCCCTTCGCCGTGAGTGGTCCAGTATGCCTCCGGTGCTTGCTAGGGTTCCGCGACCGATCCTTGAAGGATCCCTTGAGGGGGGAAGTGGAAGAGCTATCTCCACCGTTCGGCACTACCTACACCGATCGTTTCGCGTCTCGCGACGGTCCCTCCTTGGTCAACTCGGCACCATCCGGTCATATCGTTCGTACGGAGAGGAGTAGGGATTGAAGAGATTGAGGACGCGTCGTGGTTTCAGCACGATCTTGGTATTGGGTCTTACTGTGGGAGCGCTCGCTCTACAAGGCGCTGTATCCAGCGCGGCCCCCAGTGTGTTGCAACGGATCACCAGTGGTCAGCTGCATGCTGCCACCATGCGCGTGAATGGACAGACGAAGACGCTGCCATTTCTAACCCACGGCACTTTTGCCTCAGGCCAGGCAATCAGTGGGGCGGCACGATCGATGCGTTCCTCCGCCAGCACCAGCCCCGGAATCTCAGTTGGCTCCCTTGGCTGTCGCGAGCGTAACCACGACCGCAACGTGCGCGTGAACCAAGACTGCACCTATCGGCGTCAAGCGGAAGAGGACATCGCTTACAACCCGCGTGACCCGTCCAATCTCGTCGGAGGGATGAACGACAGCATCGTCGGATGGAACCAGACGAGCCTCGACTTCTCCATCGATGCAGGAAGGCATTGGGGGGCGATCAGCACAGCGCCCTTCCGTTACCGCCTCAACGCTCCGGATGATCTGCTTCCCACCGCAGGAGATCCCAACCAACACACGATCCTCGGAACGCCGGGAAACCTGCATTCCTACGACGCGTGTAGTGACCCGTACCTTGCGTTCGATTCTGCCGGCCGCGCTTTCTATACCTGCGTCGCCTTCAACATCGCCGACAACGCCAGCCTTGTCTTTGCAGTGCCGTCGCCCGTCGGCGCCAAGGGTTCGTACTTCGACCAGGTACCGGCGCCGTTTGGGCTTACAGCCCCGCAGACTGGTCGTGAGCACATCGTCGATGAGGAAAACAGTGCAGGCGCGTCTTCGGACGGTCCCAAGATTGCGGCCGACGCTTACCGGAACAGTCCCAACCGGGACAACGTCTATGAGACGTGGACGAGCTTCAGCTTCACGTGCGGAAGCACACATGACCAGTACTGCCAGTCGCCGATATACGGTTCGATGTCCACGGACCACGGGTTCACATGGTCCACTCCTGAGAAGATCAGCGGCACTAATCCCAACCTTTGTGTGTTGGGTAACGTCTTTGATCCGTCGCTGGACGCGGGCGCCTGCGACTTCAACGGGCACTCGGACATCGCGGTCCTGCCTAACGGGCATCTGGCGATCACTTTCCAGAACGGGAACACCCCCAGTGTCAACCAGCAGATCCTGTCGCTGAAATGCTCACCGTCAGGAAGCTCCCCCGCGGGCACGGCTCACCTCAACTGCGGGACGCCGTCCAGGGTTGCCAAGCAAATCTTCAAGAACGCTCCCACTTGCGCCGGCGTCGGCGTGTGCTCGCCGGGCGCGTTCATCCGCACTCCTGAGGAGACTTCACAGCGGATCGCGGTGAACCAGCACAACGGTGACCTCTATGACACCTGGTACGACTACCGGTACGGAGAGTTCGACATCTTCCTGTCACGCTCCACAGATGGGGGATCGACGTGGAGTACGCCGCGGAAGGTGAACCCCGACAGCGGGACCGACCACTACTCTGCGGCGATCGATATCAGCGAGCATCACGGCCATTCCAAGGTGGGCATCAGCTACTACCGCACCGGCCGGGTGCCGAACGAGAGCCAGTCGCCACCCAATGGCTTCAATATCGGCGACCCAGGTGTGGGCCAGCGGATGTCCGATTACGTGTTGTCGGGCGGGCGCGAGCTGGGCACTCCGTTCGCCTACCATGTGTTGTCACCGAAGTTCCCGGCCCCCGATGGGATACAGGGGGGATTCAATGGTGACTACAGCGGTCTGACCATCACCCCCGATGGAGATGCACATCCGATCTGGTCCGACACGCGCAACGCGGTGCCGAACCCGGGCTTCAACTTCGTGACCCACGACGAAGACGTATTCACGGCGGCGCAAGACCTGCCCCATAAGAGGCATTAGCAAGCTCTGAAAGGGCAACAAATGGGAGGGCCATCGGGCCCTCCCATTCTTGTTGTACGGGTTACTCCGACTCGCTCGACAGGGAGATGCGGAAGGCACTGGCCCTTGAAGGTCTCTTTCGGGGCCGCGTGTCAGGAACGTTGCTACGACACTCTGGGGGGAAAATGCCGCGCCTTTCAGTGTTCCTGGAGTGTGACTCCCATGACGGGTAAGGCGCGGCCCCATTCGCTCGAGTCGCTGTCGCGTAGGTATCTGCCGCCCATCTTCTCGTAGAAGCCGATGGCGTTTGGCTCGGCTTCCCATTCCAGCCGAAGCGCCCCAATGTCGACAGCGCGCTCGGCAACATGTTGCCAGAGTCGAGAGCCGATGCCCTTGCCGATCCACGATGGATCGATCCAGAGATCGTCGAGCCAGCAGACGTCACCCTTCGACACCGACGCGGCCCAACCGACGGGTCTTTCGTCAATCTCAGCGACGTAGATCTCGCGCCCTCGTAGCGCTTCGTCCGAGAATCCGCCACCCTCTACCCACTGCCGGACCCAAGTTCGGTCGTAGCCCCAATGACTCTTGGCAGCTATTGCAATCTCTCGAAGAACGTCTGCTTCTTCTGCGCGGCCGGCGCGGATGTGCACGTTGATGACATGCTTGCTTTTGGCATCTGGCATCCCGCCGAGCTTAGAGGTGTCCGGGCGTCTCTGCGTAGCAGTGGGCTAATGACAAGGCCGCAGAATCACTGCGGTCCTATCCATCAGAGACGTGGCCACCTAGCTTTCATCAGGCTCGTTCGGACGTCGTCTCGAGCGATTGACGCGCCGGGCGTTGTAGTGAACCCGCTTGGAGTGCGTCGAGTCCCAGGTCGCGGCGCTGGCGCGTGCCGCATGGTCCTCCATGAAGTTGGCCTCCGAGAGAAGCTCGGCTGCCCGTGCGGAGCGAGGCGCAAAGCTCCGAAGCTCTGTTGCCGATCGCTCTAAGAGGATCTGGGCCGTAGAGAAGTCACCCATGTCGGCGCGGGTGCGCGCTTCCTTCTGTGCTTGGGCCGCCTTGAGGATCAGGACCTCCTCGACGATGGCTTGGTCTGGCATTGCAGCGCTTGCCTCGTCGGCAGACACCATGTTGACAACGAGAGGCAGTTTGAGCTCGTGAGCCGCAACCGTCTCTCCCACCGCGACGTAGCGGATGACTACCTCCGCGACCTGGCAGACGCCGAGCTTTGCGAGTTCAGGGATATGGAGCTCGAACACAATCCTGCGGTTCTCCTCCGCGTACACATCGCCAAGTGCGAGCTGTAGTCCACCAGCGACCGCGGTCGCGGGGTATTCGTTCAGCACCCCGAGCAGCTTGACGTCGTCAGTCGGCCTGATCTCGACGCTTAAGTTCTGAGCCACCAAAGCGGCGAGGTCGGTGAACTCTTGGGCAAAGATCCCAGGAGCATCTTCCGGAGATTCGGCGAAGTACGCGTTGCCGCCGCCTGCGTCGGCCATGGCAGAGAGCAGCTCTTCGTTGAAGCCGTCGCCGTAACCGATCGTCGTGGTGCCAACGCCTGTGGTGCCCAGCTTGGCTGTCATCCCCACCAAGGTTGGCGGGTCGACGACTCCGTGATTCGCCAGGCCGTCTGTGAGGAGCAGGACCTTACGGGTGGCATCGCCGGGCGCTCGCGCTGCTTCTTCGGCTCCCTTCAACCACCCTCCGGAGAGATTCGTCATCCCCCCAGGTGATATGGCGGCGATCTCTGCCAACAGCCCTGAGACGTCCACCGCCCCCATCGACGCACGCAGTTGGACTTCGTCGTCGTAGGTGATCAGTGCAAACTGATCGCCTTTTGCTAAGCGGCGCACCAGGTATCCGGCGGCTGCCTTGGTGTGCTCGAGCTTGGGACCCGCCATCGAACCTGAGCGGTCGATCACCAGGGCGAGGTGCAGCGGCGGACGCTGCGAAGTCTGCTCGGGGGCCGGAGCTACGAGCTCCAGCATTGCGTGAACGGTGTGCTCACCTTCGACGGCGAGCAGTTCGTGATCGAGACGAACGGTGGCTTTCATGGGGCATCCCCTCCTTGTATATAGACAACGTACCGAGGGGGTGAGACACATCTAAGTTGAGCCCTGGGGGTCAAGGATCACGCCAACTAGGGGAGACGCCTCCCGCGGGCCGCTTGTGTTCGGTCCGCTCTGGTGGTATGTCGGGGATGTCACTCCGACAAATCAGGAGGTGCACCTGATGTTCGCCCAGGTCATCAAAGGCAAGGTCAAGGACGAGGCGGGATTGCGCAAGCAATTCGACAGGTGGGTTGAGGAGGTCAAGCCGGGTGCGGTGGGTTTCCTGGGGGCCACGACCGGGGCATCGAAGGATGGAACGTGGTTTACCGTGGCCCGCTTCGAATCGGAGGATGCAGCTCGCCGTTCGAGTGACCGGCCCGAACAGGGCACGTGGTGGAGCGAGACCGAGCAATATCTGAGCGACGTCAGCTTCAAGGACTGCTCCGAGGTTGATGCCATTCTGGACGGCGGCTCCAACGACGCAGGTTTCGTCCAGGTGATGGAGGGCCGGGCCACGGATGTGGAGAAACTGCGGTCCGTGGGCAGAGAGATGGAGCCCGAGATGAAGAAGATGCGCCCCGACATCATCGGAGGTATCGTGGCGTGGCACGGTGATGGCGGCGGCTACACACAGATCATGTACTTCGAGTCCGAGGCCTCCGCTCGGGAGGCGGAGTCGAACACGAGCAACGAGGGACCCCCACCCGAGTTCGCCGAACTCATGGGAGACATCAACTTCATCGATCTCTCGGATCCCTGGTTTGCCTAAAGAGTTGGCTCCTGCCTCACCGCCTGTCGGCTCGCCTAGTGGGGCAGCGTGCACATGATTCGGTCTTCGGCCGCGGCTCGAACGATAGCCGTCGGATTGGCTGCTTTCGTTGCCGGCGCGATCGTCAGCTTGGGCCTAGCAGGCCGTGCCGACGTGAGGAAACACGACGCGCGTACCGGGGGTCCCGTGGCTCACTTCGACCACGTCGTATATCTCGGCCACCTGAACAATCCCCATGCCACGCCGGGGTTTCCCGGCGATCCTCGATTCCGGCTGTCGACCGCGTTCACGGTCCCCCAGGACGGCTACTACCTCCAATTCGTACGGGAGGGCGAGCACACCGGCACCCATTGGGGGGCACCGTGCCACTTCCACGTTCATGCTCACTGCGCGGGCGCGCTGGGCGCGTCGAGCCTCGTCCTTCCGGCCGCCGTCATCGATATCCGATCCAAAGTGCGTGGCGATGTTGATTACCGACTGAAGATCTCCGACCTCAAGTCGTGGATACAGCGCCACGGGCCGCTGCCACACGGCGCTGCGGTGATCGCCCGAACCGGATGTTCCAAGTACTGGGGGCCGAGCACGGCCCCCCGCGGCAGGACTTATTACAACTGTGGTTCCCGGCGCCGCGGGCTGCACCAGCCAGGATTCTCCCTACGGGCGGTACGGTGGCTGATCAGCCACCACGTGCTCGCGAATCATGGAGCGCTTGGGACCGATACGTTTGGCCCCGACCCGGGGACTGACGAGAACTTCCGTGAGAGCTCTTTGGTGTTCCACCGGCACCGGATCGATCTGGAGAATATGGCTCATCTGGGCCGCCTGCCGGCGAAAGGCGCGTGGGTAGTGGTGGGCGGCCCTCGCAACATTCACGGTTCGGGCTCTCCTGCGACCATCTTCGGCCTCGTGCCTTAATTAGCTCGTTGCCTTCCGGTCGCACCGACGGGATCGAGGAGCTGCCTGGCCCTATCCGGGATCTGTTTGCGAGCGTTCGCCGCGCGGTGATGACGACGGTGAACGATGTTGGTGGCCCGCATGCGGTGCCGGTCGTCTTCGCCGTGACGGGCGACGAGATCGTCTCGCCCATCGATCACAAGCCAAAGACCGGTCAGACACTCGCGCGCGTGAAGAATCTGGGGCGGGATGACCGAGTGACGCTGTTGCTCGACCTGTGGGACGAAGACTGGACCAAGCTGGCATGGTGCATGGTTCGGGGGCATGCAACTGTCGATGCCGCTCCGCCGCTCGAGCTGATGGCGGCTATCAATTCCCGCTATCCCCAGTACGCCAAGGATGAGGTTCACGATGCACTGATCCGTATAACTCCAACCAAGCTCTCCTGGTGGTCGTGGAGTTGAGGCGGGGGTTCCGCGCGGCCGGGCGTTCAGCGACCCGTGAAAGTTGCGCTCGCACCCCCGGCGGTGTTGCCCCCATCGACCACGAGGCATTGTCCCGTCACGTAAGAGGAAGCATCCGAGGCTAAGAAGAGAACCGCCTCCGCGATCTCGGCAACCTCCGCGACTCTGCCCATGGGGATCGCGGCGGCCATGTCTCGTACCTCTTCATCGACATCTGCTGGGGACTGCTCCCGCCAGCGTTCGACGTAGGTGTCACCGGGGCAGACCGCATTCACCCTTACGCCGTCGCGCGCAAGATCCAGGGCAAGCGATCGCGTAAGTTGCACCACCGCCCCCTTCGACGCGGCGTAGGCGAGGGCTTCCTGCCCGCCCACCAATCCCCAGTCCGACGCGTTGTTAACGATGGTTCCGCCACCGTCGCGCAGTGCCCCGATCGCAGCCCTGCACATCTGGAACACTCCAGTGACGTTCGTGCCCAGCACCGTGGCCCAATCCTTGTCCGAGGTAGCTTCGATACCACCAAGGATCACGACGCCCGCGTTGTTGAAAAGGATGTCCAGCTTGCCGTGCCGTTCGAGAGTGGCTTGCACTGCGGCTCGGCAATCATCGTCTTGTCGCACGTCCGCTTCGATGAACGTCACTTTGTCTCCGCTTGCAGCGATGACGTTCTCGGCCTTCTGTCGGTTGCGTCCGGTGAACAAGACCCGCGCCCCCTCTCGTGCAAACAGGTTCACGGTCGCAGAACCGATGCCAGAGGTCCCACCGGTGATCAGGGCGACCTTTCCTGCCAGCCGTCCGGACGTGGATGGCTCAAACCTCTGTCGTGAGGGTGGCTCCGGCATCTATCTCGGAGAACCTTCAGACCTGGGCAGCTCCTCGAGCACCCGGTCAACCTCATCGAACGTGTTGTAGTGGCAGAACCCGATGCGGACCGCTCCGCCAGAATCAGCAAGTCCAAGCCGTTCCATGATGGTCTGCGCGTAATAGTCCCCGTCCCATACGAAGATGCCCGCCCTACCGAGACGCTCGGCGGTGTCACGGGGAGATTCACCTTCCACCCGGATCGCGAAGGTAGGCGTGCGCTCATTAACGCGCGCCTTCTCTCCTTTACCGAACAGCTTCACGCCGTCTAGAGACCCAAAGCCGGCGAGGAAGCGGTGGCTCAACTGCGCCTCGTATGCCTCGACGGCATGCATCCCCCGAACGACTTCGGCCCTCTTGTCGGCCGCTCCCGGCGACGCGTCACCCCGTCCGATGGCGGCGATGTACTCAACCGCAGCGGTGACCCCGGCGAGAGCTTCGTGGTTCTGGGTGCCGGTCTCCCAGCGATCGGGGCTCTCGTTGCTGGATGGTCGCACCTTGTAGGGCGTCCATTCGTCGATGAGGGGTTTGCGGAGGTAAGCCATTCCGAGATGAGGTCCGAAATACTTATAGGGGGATGTGAACAGCACGTCGACACCAAGGGCGTGGGCATCCAAGGACCGGTGCTGGGCAGCGTGTACGCCATCGGCGATAACTATCGCATCGGTGGCACGCGCGGCCGCAACGATGTCTGCGGCCGGAACTACGGTGCCGGTCGCGTTCGATGCGAGGGTGAAAGCGACGATGCGTGTGCGATCCGACAGCACAGCGCTAAGGCTCTCGAGATCGAGGGTCGTGTCCTCGAGCTTCACCTCTACCCAACGCAGATTAGCCCGACGTTCTTTGGCAAGGGTCATCCATGGCGCAACGTTCGCATCGTGGTCCAACGCAGTCACGACCACGTCGTCGCCCTCGTCGACCAGATGTCCCAACGAGCGAGCCAGGCTAAAGGCGGCGGTCGTCATATTCGGACCAAACACGATCTCGTCCGCAGAGGCACCAAGGAAGGCGGCTCCCGCCTCCCGCGCGGTGGCAACGAGGGCGTCGGTTTCCGCACTGGTGACGAAGGCGCCTCCCCGGTTGGCGTTGGAATTCCTGAAATAAGAAGACATCGCCTCGATCACGGAGTCCGGAACCTGGGTGCCGCCGGGCGCGTCCGCAAAGACGCATGGCATCCGGTTGCATGTTCGCCCGAGAGCAGGAAAGGCTTTTCTGATCTGTTGGGGATCTATCTCAGTTTCGGACAGTGGCACCTGGATTCCTTTCGGCTATCAGAGCTCAGGGTCTGAGATTTCCTATTCTTCCCGGACGTTGAAAGGCCGCGAAAAAGCATCGCAGATAGGTACAAGCGAGGGCTCCATCCAGGACACCTTAATTCCACTCGTGAACGGGACGCATCCAGAGGACCAGCTGCAGTCGCTGTTCGCCTGCATGGGACCGTCGGCCATGCGGTCGCCGCTCAAGTAATGGCGCGAAACGTCCGAGATGAAGTATGACTCCCGGCTAAAAGTCGCAAGGTTTGTTTGGCTTGGCCGAATCATCCAGTGAAAGGAACCGTCGATGCCCGCTGCCTCTACGCGCAGACGATCGTTGCTCCTCGCCTGCGCCGCCGTCGCGGCGGTCTCGCTCTTGTTATCTCTCGCGATGGGCTCCGTGCGGCCGCCAGCATCCCCTCCCCTTTCGTTCTCCCTGTCGGCTGCATCGGCTAGTTCCCCGCCGGGCAAGATGGTCGTGGTCAGCACCAATCTGATGGCGGGCTTGGGTAATCAACCGCCCATGCGCCCGAGGATGGCGCTTTACGTGGATCGGCTCTTGAATCAGACTCCGTACTTTCCTGATGTGTTGCTGCTTCAGGAGGTCAAACGCAGCAGTGCCGACCGTGTCGCGTACCTGCTGTCGAGGAAGACCGGAGACCGGTACGTCGTCGCGGTCCGGCCCCCGAGGATCCCGTGGCACCAGACGCCCAGGATCCGGACCGAGACCGATTCCGGCATCGTGATCAACGCGACCACTACCAAGAAACTCGATCGGGGTGGCTATATCTCGTTGACCTACAAACGATCAGACGCGGCCGATCCCACCGATCGCGTCGAGATAAACCAACATGCCCGCCTATCCGTCGGCGAGAAGTCCGGCGGCCTCGAGCTCGGCGTGGCGAGTGTGCACTTTCAATACAAGAGGCTGAAGAATCACGCGTTGTGGCGCTTCTATCAGAAGAAGTGGGCGAAGAAGGTGGCCGCTAAACTCACCTCGAAATATCCCGGGACCCAACACACCGTCGGCGGTGACTTCAACCGAACGCGCTGCATCCATCCGGGCAGCCCGCTGACGTGCAAGAAAAACCCATTCTGGAGAGTCTTCGTCAATCGCTCAAATTACCGAGACTCGATCTACAAGGTGTGGCGAGACGGCAAAAAGCACCTTGGCCTTGGTGGTGTGGATTTCATCTTTACCAAGGGCAACCCGACGAACGCACGGGACGACCGTTCCTACGATCCGCAATCGCCCTCGCAGTTCTACTCCGACCACCGCTTCTTGTGGGCAGTGATCTCTGCCCGCTGATGCGATCCATGTAAGGCAAAGGGGCTGGGCACTGGATGAGTAACGGGCAGGTGAGGGATGCCAGAGTTATCCGGGCAACTCCTCGAGCTTGGCTTTTACCCTGTCCCGCACCGCTTGGGTTGCCGCAAGATCCTTCTCCTCACTGAAGACGGCCTCGAAGGCCCTGCGGTAGAAGGAGCTCTTCGCCGCCCCCTGTCCCGCTTCTGTGACCAGCGCGATCAGACTCTCGACTCCGTCGAGCCGGCCCCACACATAGTCGCTTTCCCGGCTGTCACGACTGAAGAACGCGCCGAAGTGGTGAAGGGAGACTCCCTTCAGCTTTGCTTGGGAGCCGCCAGACTCGAGCAGTTTCGCATCGTTAGGGCTGAAGCGCACCACCCTGATGGGATCCAGCTCGCCTACTTCACTCATGGCTCGTAAGGGAAAGATCAGCGCATCCCAGATCGGAAAGCCGAGATATCTCACCAGCAGAGTGCGCCGATCCTCGGAGCTTAGATCCTTGGTCACATCGATGAAGCGATTGTAGATATCGGCACCGAAGCCCTCGAGACGTTCGTCGAGCAGCTTCTTGAACTTTTCCAACAGAGCGTCCAGCTTCGTGCGGTGCCGACCCAGGAAGTCCGCGGCACCGTCGACTCTGCGGGCGTGCGCGCGGATCGAGTGCTCACCGAATAGTGACGTTGTGGCTTCTACGAGGTCATTCCCTAGGTCCCGGCCCGCCAGCAGGGCTGAGATGACGGACCGGCGTTCGTATAACGTCTGCTTTGCTCGGTCCAGAACGTCACGCCGCTTGTGATCGCTTCCCACAACTCCGTACAACTGGTTGATTCCCTGGATGACGAAACGAAGCCGGCGTTGAGCGTAAGGAAGGTCGAAGCTGCGCAGAAAGGAGCCGCGCCTGTCAACCGCTCGGCTCTCGTCGGTGGGTGCAGAGAGGATCTCCTCCCTGATCGCCCATAACAGAAGCACTTCGTTCACGAACTCGGCCTCATTCGAGTCTTTCGGGAAGTTGCATACGCAATCGATCATTCCTGCGAAGCCTGCTACCACGGCCGTCACCTTGAGCCGCTGATACCCCTCGTACGACGCCCCCAGCGTAGTGAGGGCTTCTGCGTGAAGTTTGTCACTCCAGTTGCGAACCTGATCCACCGAAGGCGTGTCGGGTATGCCGGCAGCTCCAGTCAGACCATCGATCCGGTCGCGGATCTCGGGAAAACGTTCGCCGACCGTTGAGTTGATCGCGTGCACACGGTCGTTGAACTCTCGAACCCTCAAGAGATCGTCGAGGATGGGTTCGTCGCCTCGGATCCCGCTCATGGCGCCCATCAGGGTTTGGGGCCACCGCGGCTGATCCTGAGGCTTGGGCGGGCCGAGATGAAGCGCGCCGGGGTCGGGTTCGATGTAAACGAGGCGACGAACGACTTCGGTGGAGGCGGGTTTCTGGATGATCGCGTCGATAGCGTGGCTGAAGGGAAAGTTGTCGAGCACCCCTCCATCGATGAAATATGTCCCGGCCGGCCTTTCTTCGGACAGCTCGTAGATCCGGAAGAATTCTGAGACCAACTTCTCGTCGATCGTAGGCAGCCCGGCGGAAGTCTCGAAGCCCTCGAGGTTGACCGGCGGGAAAGCTCCGGGAAAGCAAGAGGTTCCTCGTGCTGCGAACGCGAGCAGCTGGTTGTACTCGGTTTGGAACTGATCCTGGTCGCTCTCCGGATCGTATGTGAAGGCCATCACGTGACGGTGTCGCGCATCGGTTATCAGGTTGTTCTGGATGGGGATGGCGCGGCGGTAGCCATAGAAATCCGTCAGTGTCACGAACAGTTCCAGGGAGTTTCCTTCGGCGATCAGTGTGGAACCGTTCTTCGACGTCGTGTTGTCCATATCCTTGAGCGCGCCGAAGAGCCAGGTGCACATCTCGGTCCCGCGCAGGGGCGGTTCGATGTTTCC
>JAXDJR010000064.1:0-57872 GCA_034667545.1 Actinomycetota bacterium | reverse complement strand
CGGGCACTCCCGCGGCGCACCTGGTACACCGCTTACGGCTGCTGCCTTCCGGCCCTGACCGGGTTCACGGCTCCGAGTCGCGCGGGACCCGACCATCAACACTGCTCTCCGGGGGCTGCCCGGTCATCCACAAGCCGCAGATGGAGCATCAGCCCGGCGTATCGAGGGTTTCCGGTACAGGGGACCCCGAGCCCCCCGCCTAGCGCGGCCCGCTCCGAGGATAGCCGTCCTCGAAGAGCTCACCACCCTCGATGCTCAAGGAACCCGGCCGTTACCTCATCGCGACTTGTCGCGGAGACGGAGGGATTTGAACCCTCGGACCCCTTGCAGGATCACACGCTTTCCAGGCGTGCCGGTTAGGCCGCTCCCGCACGTCTCCCCGCCTGAATCCTAGGTGAGGGCGGGCCCCCTATCCCTCCCCCTCCAATCCGGGTTCGCGGCTAACGCTCGCCGCGATCGCCGACCGAAGGGAGATCAGGCGTGAGCGGGTCGCAGGAAATCATCGAGAGCTAGGTGGAGCAACGCACCGCGGGCCGCCTGAACGGCAGCCGGTCGCCGACTCTGACAAGCAGCCTCGGTGGCCACACCTGCAAGGCACCCGTCCACGATGGGCCGCGACATCAGATAGCGGTGGGGGTGGGATTTGAACCCACGGAGGGCGTGAACCCTCACTCGCTTTCGAGGCGAGCCCGTTCGGCCGCTTCGGTACCCCACCCGAGCGCAATCATAAGGTGGGCCGGGCGCGCTTCCCCTCGAAGAACCGGCGCAGCATGGCACTGCTCTCCTCCGCGAGAACATCGGACGTGATCTCTACCTCGTGGTTCAAGCGTGGATCCTGGAGGATGTTGTAAAGAGACAGAGCGGCTCCCGCTCTCGGATCTTGGGGGCCGTACACAACCCTGTCTACCCTCGCGAGCACGAGGGCCCCCGCGCACATAGGGCATGGTTCCAGGGTCACATACAGAGTGGTGCCGTTCAGGCGCCAGGTTCCCAACTTCTCGGCCCCCGTTCGGAGCGCCAGGATCTCGGCATGCGCGGTCGGGTCTTGGCGCAGGTGGCGTTCGTTGCCCGCGCTGCCCAGCACGGCTGCCTCCTTGACCAGGACCGCGCCGATCGGAACATCTCCATGCTCTCCGGCGGCGACAGCTTCGGCGAGGGCCTGCCGCATGAATCCCTCGTCGTTCACCACCACAGCGAGCTCCTGCTGCGCACCGATTCTGTGGTCGAAGGGTTTCCCCGGAGGTAACCGAGCTTACGAAGAAATGGAGGGGGCGGTTCTGTGGTCGCAGAGCCACGGTTTGCGTGGCTGAGCTCACAAAGGACCAAGTACGCCCGGAGGGATTCGAACCCCCGACCTTCCGGTCCGTAGCCGGACGCTCTAATCCACTGAGCTACGGGCGCAACGGGGCAAGAGTAACGGCTTGCTGTTGGGGGCCGGGGCGGAGGCGCAGGGATTTGAACCCTGGAAGGGGCTTTACACCCCTTAACGCATTAGCAGTGCGCTCCCTTCGGCCGCTCGGGCACGCCTCCGCGGCGCATTCTAGAGGTAGGTCCCCGGACCATGCTCGTGCGTACTTTCACCGCTGGGCAGGCCGCGTCGCCGCAGCTCCTCGAGACGAGCCAGATTCTCTTGCTGCTGAGCAAACAGCATCGCCTGGATCCCGTGGAAGAGACCCTCGAGCCATCCCACCAGCTGGGCGTGTGCCACACGCAGCTCCGATTGCGAAGGCGTGCTTCCCTCGTCGAAGGGCAGGCTGAGGCGGCCAAGCTCGCTGCGTAGCTCGGGAGAGAGCACCTCGCCGAGCTCCTTTACCGAGGTTTCGTAGATATCCCTCAGTCGCTCGCGGCTGGCCTCGTCGAGGGGTGACTGACGGACCTCCTCCAGGAGATTCCGCACCATCGCCCCTATCCGCATCACCTTTGCTGGATGTTCGAGCGCCTCGGGGTTCTGGGCGGGTTCGTCATGCGGGACTACCGTCGCTTGTTCGGTTCCGTCGGTCGACATGGCCCTACCTTACGTGGCCGGCTAGTGCCCTTGCCGCTCGCTGGAGTCAAGGTTCTGTCCCTTCCGGGACGTCCCCCATAGCGTTGTCGGGACCGTTGCCCACCACAAGCAATCGTGATTAGCACCCTCATGAGTTTTCTTGCTACCTCAGGGAGAAGGCGCAATTAAGCTCGATGTCATGAGCGTTTCCACCGCGTTCTCCAGCGCCACGCAGGCGTGGTTCGACTCGAGTTTCGAGGCGCCGACGCCCGTCCAGAAGGAGGCTTGGGAGAAGGTAGCCGCGGGCCACAACGTGCTCGTGATCGGGCCTACCGGTTCCGGCAAGACCCTGGCGGGATTCCTCTGGGCCATCGATCGCCTTGCGACCGCGGCCCCCGCTCCGGAGAAGGAGCGCATGAGGGTGCTCTACGTCTCGCCACTCAAGGCGCTCGCTGTCGACATTGAACGCAACCTTCGCTCTCCGCTGATGGGGATACGTGCAGCGTCGTCTCGTCTTGGGATCGAGCCACCCGACCTGCGTGTTGGCGTGCGCACCGGCGATACCCCGGCGGACGAACGGCGGCGGTTCCCGGCCGCGCCCCCCGACATCTTGATCACGACGCCCGAATCTCTCTTTCTGCTACTCACGTCACAAGCTCGAGAAGCTCTGCGTTTCGTTGAGACGGTCATCGTTGATGAGATCCACGCGGTCGTGGGAACGAAGCGAGGAGCGCATCTCGCCGTCAGCCTCGAGCGACTCGATCAACTCGTCGGCAAACCTGCACAACGATTGGGTCTCTCTGCAACTGTTCGGCCTCCGAGCGAAGTCGCTGCCTTCCTCGGAGGCAACCGTCCCGTGGAGGTAGTGGCGCCTCCCAGTGACAAGACGATCGACGTCTCCTTGGTCGTTCCCATCGAAGACATGTCCGAGCCCGGGCAGTCAACCGGTGAAGTCGCGAGCGGATCGGCTGCCGGTGCGGAAGCCCGAACGAGCATCTGGCCCCACGTGGAGGAGCGACTGTTAGAGCTCATCCGCGCGCACCAGAGCACGATCGTCTTCGTCAACTCACGCCGGTTGGCCGAGCGGCTATGTGGACGGCTCAACGAGCTTGCAGAAGAAGAGGTGGCACGCGCGCACCACGGCTCCGTTAGTAAGGAGCAGCGCCGGATCATCGAGGACGATCTCAAGATGGGCAACCTCCCGGCTGTGGTTGCAACTAGCTCGCTCGAGCTGGGCATCGACATGGCCGCAGTCGACCTGGTGATCCAGGTTGAGTCACCGGATTCGGTTGCTTCCGGACTGCAGCGCATCGGTCGGGCAGGTCATCACGTGGGCGACGTGAGCAAAGGCGTCATCTTCCCGAAGTATCGCGGAGACCTTCTCCAGTGCGCAGTGGTGCTCGACCGCATGAATAAGCGGGAAATCGAAGAGCTCGTCTATCCTCGCAATCCCCTGGACGTCCTCGCCCAACAGATCGTGGCAATGGTGGCGATGGATCCATGGGAGGTCGACGAGCTCGAACGTTTGGTCAAACAGGCTGCGCCCTTCGCTCAGCTGCCGCGCTCGGCGCTCGAAGCGACCTTGGACATGCTGTCAGGTCGTTACCCATCGACAGAGTTCGCCCAACTTCGCCCGCGTATCAACTGGGACCGCCTGACCAACCTGCTGACACCCCGCTCCAATGCACAACGGCTCGCGGTGACTTCGGGGGGAACGATCCCCGACCGTGGGCTGTTTGGCGTGTTCATCGCAGGCGAGCAGCGAGCACGCGTCGGCGAGCTGGACGAAGAGATGGTGTACGAGAGCCGCCCAGGAGAGGTCTTCGTGCTCGGAGCTTCGAGCTGGCTCATCGAAGACATCACTCCGGATCGCGTCTTGGTATCTCCGGCCCCCGGGCAGGCTGGAAAGATGCCGTTCTGGCACGGTGATGCGCCGGGACGCGCGGTCGAGCTGGGTAAGGCCATTGGTGCTTTTGTCAGGGAGCTCTCCGAGTTGGAAGAGGGCCACCGCTCACAGCGGCTACAAACGATCGGTCTCGACGAGCTTGCCGCTCGCAACCTCCTCGAATATCTGGACGAGCAGCGAGACGCTACCCGCGTGGTACCGGATGACAGGACCATCGTGGTCGAACGCTTCAAAGATGAGCTGGGCGATTGGCGACTGTGCGTCCTTACGCCTTTCGGCGCTCGCATTCACGCTCCCTGGGCGCAAGCGATCGAAGCGCGCATCCGTGAGCAAACCGGCGTGGAGGCGCAAAGCATCTACACCGACGACGGCATCGTCATCCGCCTTCCCGAGACCGACGAAGCACCGACTGCCGAACTCGTTGTGTTCGAACCGGAAGAGATCGAGGATCTGGTAATCGATAACGTCGGTAACTCGGCGATGTTTGCCAGCCGTTTCCGGGAGTGCTCGGTGCGTTCATTGCTCTTGCCTCGACGGCGACCCGGATCGAGAACCCCCTTGTGGCAGCAGCGCCAGAAGAGTGCGCTGCTCTTGCAAGTCGCCCGTAACTTCGACTCGTTCCCGATCGTGCTCGAGACCTTCCGTGAATGCCTGCAGGATGTGTTCGATCTGAAGGCTTTGCGCGAGTTGATGACCGATATACGAAGCCGACGCCTGCGCATCGTCGAGGTGGAAACGCCGTTGCCGTCACCGTTCGCCGGCAACCTTCAGTTCGGGTTCGTGGGAGCCTTTCTTTACGAAGGTGACTCACCTCTAGCCGAGCGACGGGCCCAGGCGCTATCACTGGACCGTTCGCTCCTTGCCGAGATCCTCGGCCGGGAAGAGCTGCGAGAGCTCATCGATGATGATGCCCTTCTCGCCCTGGAATTGGAGTTGCAGCTTCTCGCCGATGATAGGAAAGCCCGAGACCCGGACCAATTGCATGATGCGTTGAGACTGCTGGGCGACCTGTCCCGCGACGAGATCGTTGCTCGCTGCATGGACGCTGCAGCGGCCCCCGGGTGGCTCGAGCAGATCGCGTCCGATCGGCGCGCCCTCCCGGTGAAGCTCGCAGGTGAAGAACGCTGGATTTCGATCGAGGACGCAGCCCGGTTCCGAGATGCGCTTGGCGTTTCCCTTCCACCGGGGGTTCCCGCTAGTTTCCTCGAGCCCGTTGCCGATCCCCTCGGCGAGCTGCTCTCCCGGTTCATGTCCTGTCATGGTCCGATCACTTCTCGAGAGGTGGCAGCGCGTTTCGGTCTCGGGTCCGCAGTGGTCGACAAGGGCCTGAAGGATCTCGCCGCCCGCGGGCGCGTCATTCTCGGCGAGTTCCGTCCGCAGGGAGCCGAACCAGAATGGATCGAGATCGAAGTCCTCCGGCGGCTTCGCCGCAGATCGCTCGCAGCCTTTCGAAAGGAAGTCGAGCCCGCGCCCCCCGAGGCGCTCGGAAGGTTCTTACCGGCATGGCACAACATCGGCGGACGCCAAAGTCGCACCGCGGACGTCGATGCGTTGCTCGATGCGATCGAGATGCTGCAAGGGGCGCGCATCCCGGCGTCTGTTCTGGAACGACAAGTGCTCCCTGCCCGGCTTCCCGGCTATACATCTTCGCTGCTCGACCAGCTGTGCGCGGCTGGTGAAGTTGTGTGGGCCGGTGGAGGCGCATTGGGGGTTCGGGATGGATGGGTCGTGCTTGCACTCGCCGATCGCGTCGCCGAGCTGTTGCCGGGTCCATCCGGAGAAGAGCTATCGGGCGATGCGCAACGTGTGTGCGCGGCTCTGAGCGAGCGCGGGGCGTTGTTCTTTCGCCAGATAGCCGATGAAGTGGGCTCCGACAACGATACCGAGCTGTTGCTCGCTCTGTGGGAGTTGGTATGGGAAGGCCACGCCACCAACGACACGCTCGCTCCTGTCCGGATCCTGACCGGGGGAGCCGCGCGCACCGCGCGAAGGCATGGGCGCCGGCGCGGCAGGGCGCCCCGCCTACCGACCCGTTCGGGCCCACCCTCCGCTACAGGGCGGTGGAGTCTGTTGCCGGCTCTCGAGATCAATGCAACTCGCCGATCACATGCGGTAGCGAACCAGCTCTTGATCAGACACGGGATAGTGACGCGCGGCTCCGTGGGCGCCGAAACCGTTCCCGGCGGTTTCGCAGCCGTTTACACCGTCTTGAAGGCGATGGAAGAGTCCGGTCACTGCCGCCGGGGTTACTTCCTGGAGGGCTTGGGCGGAGCGCAGTTTGCGGTACCGGGGGCCGTCGACCGGATGCGAAGCCTTGCAACACCAGCGCTCGGAGCCGAGCGGCACGCTCTTCTGTTGGCGAGCACGGATCCAGCGAATCCCTACGGTGCGGCTCTCTCCTGGCCCGAGACAGATTCCGACGCGGGGGGGCCGGGTCGCAAGGCAGGAGCATCCGTCGTGCTCGTCGACGGAAACCTCGTGCTCTTTCTCGAACGCGGCGGTCGAAGCATGCTCGTGTTCTCCGAAGACGTCGGAGAGCTCGGGGTTGCGGTCGAAACACTCGCGCTCGGGGTCAAAGATGGGATAAACGACCGGCTCACATTGGAGAAAGTCGACGGACGGTCCGTGTTCGACAGCGCGATCGCCCCAGTGTTGATCCGCGCCGGCTTCACCGAGTCGCCCAAGGGACTCCGCTTCGGTGCCTGAAGGCGACACCGTCTATCTAGCCGCGCAAAGATTGAACACCGCCTTACGCGGCCAAACGATCGTCGGTTCGGACTTCCGCATCCCCCGCTATGCCACCGTCAATCTGTCTGGCAAGGTCATCCGCGAGGTGAGGCCGGCGGGTAAGCACCTCTTTTTCGATCTGGGTGATGTCAGCCTTCATACGCACTTCAAGATGCAGGGGTCGTGGCACCTCTATAGACGTGGCGAGCGCTGGAGGAAACCTGCGTATCAGGCAAGGGTGATCCTCAAAACGCAACCGTGGGATGCGGTCGGGTTCGATCTCCCTGTGATCGAGCTAGTCACCGACCCGCAGGCTGTCGTTGCACATCTGGGCCCGGACCTCCTGGCTCAGGACTTCGATCTGGGCGAAGCGGTCCGGCGCATGACTCTTGATCCTGACAGATCGTTGGGTGATTGCCTTCTCGATCAGACGGTCGTGGCGGGGCTCGGCAACGTCTACAAGTCCGAAGTCGCCTTTCTCGCAGGCCTCGACCCTCGAACGGTAGTGAAACGCGTGCCTGATGTGGCGGATGTCCTGCAGCTGGCTAGACGAATGATCAGAGCGAATCGCTCGACCGGATCTCAGATCACGACCGGAGATACCCGGCGCGGGCGGCAGCGCTGGGTCTATGGGCGAGCTGGTTCACCGTGTCTAAGGTGCGGTACGCGCATAGCCATGGAGCGCGACGGAACCGAGCGAGTTACATACTGGTGTCCCGCGTGCCAGCCGGAGCTCTAGACCTCTTCTATCTCCACTCGCTGCAGCACCACATCTTTCTTCGGTCGGTCCTGGGCCCCCGTGTCGGTGCCGCCGATCGCCTCCACGACGTCCAAGCCGTCGGTCACCTCGCCGAAGATGGTGTGCTTGCCGTTCAGATGTGGCGTCGGGCCAAGAGTGACGAAGAACTGCGAGCCGTTCGTGTTCGGACCTGCGTTCGCCATAGCCAAAAGACCTGCCCTCTCGAACTTCGGTCCACCGGGAGGACATTCGTCTTCGAACCTGTAGCCCGGCCCACCCATGCCGGTACCCTGCGGATCTCCCCCCTGGATCATGAAGCCCGGGATCACGCGATGAAAGATCGTCCCGTCGTAAAGCGGCTCTGACTTGCGTTGACCATCGCGAGGGTCCTTCCACTCGCGCTTACCTGTGGCGAGGTCGACAAAGTTGGCGACGGTGGTTGGAGCATGGTCGGGCATGAGGCGCGTCGTGAAAGTGCCTTCGCTGGTAACAAACCTGGCTTGAGTAGGCATGGTTTCCTCCTGGATCATCGCTGGATCGATCGCGGCCTTCCCGCGATGTATTTTCGGTGATGCGCGCAGCCTAGTGTTCGGGCAACCGAGGATCTGCACCTCTGAGTAACAGGGTAGACGTCCATTAGCCTCTACCCGCGATGGACTTGCAACCACCCGAACCCCGGCCCGGATTGCAATCCCCGACCTGGCGACAACGGCTGCGGGGCATGACTCTCGACGTCACTCCTCTACGTGACTCACGCGAACTCCGTTTCCTCTATCTGGGCAATCTCATTAGCTCCTTCGGTAATGAGGTCACTCAGGTAGCGGTCGCCTTTCAAGTGTTCCAGCTCACCCATTCCACATTCGCCGTGGGGCTACTCGGCCTCTGCTATCTAGTTCCTCTGCTAACACTCTCGTTGCTCGGCGGAGCCATCGCCGACACTGTGGACCGAAGGTCGCTGTTGCTTTCGACAGAAGCAGTGGGACTCGTCAGCCCGGTCGCATTGTGCCTCAACGCGCTGCTCGCGTCCCCCCTCCTGTGGCCCTTGTATGCCTTTTCGGTCCTCTCCGCCACAGCCTATGCACTCGGGTCGCCGGGGTTCCGTTCATCAGTTCCCCGTCTAGTACCGAAGGACAAACTGGCCGCCGCCGCAGCACTCGAGTTCGTCACTCACAACGTTGGGGCGATCTCTGGACCCGCGGGAGCGGGACTGCTGATCGCAGCAGTAGGTCTCCCAGCCACTTACGGCGTCGACGTCACAACCTTCGTTGTCTCACTCATAACTGCGCTGTTGTTGCGGCCGATACCTCCCGACCCCAACCAAGAAAGGGTGAGCGTTGGCGCAGTCCTCGACGGATTCCGTTTCCTCAGAGGCAAGCAAGTTTTGCAAGGATCTTTCGTTGTGGATCTCAACGCCACGATCTTCGGTATGCCGAATGCACTCTTTCCTGCGGTGGCCCAGCGACTAGGTGGCGGAGCAAGCGTTGTAGGGCTTCTCTATGCAGCGCCGTCGGTTGGATCCTTGCTCACCTCCCTGACCAGTGGATGGACTGGTCGCATACGGCGCCAGGGACTAGCGGTCTATGCAGGAGTGATGGCGTGGGGAGCCTCCCTAGTGTTGTTCGGGTTTGCGAGCACCTTGTGGTTGTCGCTTGTGGCTCTGTGCCTGGCGGGCGCGGCAGACACGGTTAGTGGGATCTATCGAACCGCGATCCTCCAAACTGCCACGCCGCCCAACATGATGGGGCGCCTGCACGGCTTGGAGTTAACCGTTGTTGCGACTGGACCGAGTCTGGGCGACGTGGAAGCAGGCGCCCTTGCCTCGTTGACGAATGTTCCCTTTTCCATCGTCTTCGGCGGCGTCGCCTGCATGCTCGGAGTAGGCGTGATGGCGTGGAGGATGCCGATGTTCGCTCGCTACGATCGCGACCACCCGGTCCCCTAGCACCGACGAAGCAGGATCACCCCCGGAGGAGTACATTTCCCCCACCTCGGTTGAACAGCCAGCCGCCGTTCCGCTATCACCGGGAAGGGCACATGGCACAACCGACGGATAACTCTGTGAGCGGGACGGCCCGCAGCTCCGTTAGCTGTCCTCAATGCGGCGCGCAGGTCACCGCCGAGCCAGCCCACGCAGGGGACAAGGGAGTTTTGTTCCAATGCCCCAACTGCGGAAAGATGTTCGGCATCGTGCCGGGGATCCCTGAAGCTCAGCAACAACCGTCCGGCCCCTCCCCAGGACCCGACGAACTGCCTCCTGATGGCCTGCGCGCACCCGACAGCGACCAGGAAACCTCAGAACCCATCTAGCCCCGAGGTTTCAGGGGGCCGGCCACCCGGCAAGGACAGGGTCCAGGGCCAGCCTGCCATCAGCTGACCTTCTTCGCCGGACGCCGGTTGACGACCCAAGCTACGGCACGGTAGGTTACGCTTACGTAACCAAAACCCCGAGGGAGGTCGCAGTGAGCACGGTCTTAGAAGAGAGGGACGTCGCGAGCGACCAGCCTTCGATCCCAGGCGTAAAGCTGCTGGAGCCCAGGACCGCTCGCTTCCAGCGTCGCCTCGTTCTGATCGTCACCCTCCTGCCTTTCGCAGGTTTCGTCGCCGCGGTGTGGACCCTGTGGGGTGCTGGGCTCAGCTTGCTCGACGGCGTTCTATTCCTGGCCATGTACTGCATCGCAGGCCTCGGCGTGACCGTTGGATTCCACCGTCTCTTCACCCATCGCAGTTTCGAGGCAAAGCCGTGGGTGCGGTATGCGCTCGCCATCATGGGATCGCTGTCGGTCGAAGGCCCGATCATCCGATGGGTCGCCGATCATCGCCGTCACCACGCGTTCTCCGACCAACCGGGCGACCCTCATTCGCCGCATCTCGATGACGGGCCCGGCTTCATGGGAGTCGCGAAAGGCTTGTGGCATGCACACATGGGGTGGTTCTTCTCTGACGAACAGACATCGGCCAACCGGTGGGCCCCCGATCTGGTGAAGGACCCAGTGTTACGAAAGATCGACACCCTGTTCCCGCTGTGGGTCGCGATCTCCTTCGCACTTCCTCCGATCATCGGATTCCTCGTCACCGGCACCCTGAAGGGTGCGGTGATGGCGTTTCTGTGGGGCAGCCTGGCGCGGATCTTCCTGCTGCACCACGTCACCTGGAGCGTCAATTCGATCTGTCACTTCTACGGTTCCCGCCCTTACAAAACCACGGACTTCAGCACGAACAACTGGGCATTGGCGATCGTCTCGTTCGGGGAGTCGTGGCACAACAATCACCATGCGTTCCCTACGTCTGCAGTCCATGGATTGGGCAAGGGCCAGATCGACGCCAGTGCAGGGTTCATCACCCTTCTGCAAAAACTTCACCTCGTTCAAGACGTGAAGCATGTCTCCGAAAAGCAGCTGGAGATCAAGCGAGCCGTATGACCCGGTGGAGGCCACGCTGATCGGAGATGAAGGCGGCAGTAGCCTGAAGCGGTGACTTCCAAGCGCCGGGTCCGGATGACCGGGCAAGAGCGCCGGGCGCAACTGATCGATGTTGGTCGCAGCGTCTTCGCAGAACGAGGCTTCGAGGCAGCCTCGGTGGAAGAGATCGCCGCTCGGGCACGGATCACCAAACCCGTCATCTACGAGCACTTCAACGGCAAAGAAGGTCTGTATGCGGTGGTCGTGGACCGCGAGGTCCAGTCGCTGATACAGCACATCACTCAAGCTCTGGTTGCAGACAACCCCCGTGCGCTCCTGGAACAAGCGGCCCTCGCCTTCCTCACTTACATCGAGGAAGAGCCCGAAGGCTTCCGCATCCTGGTGCGAGATTCTCCTGTTACGAGCTCAACTGGAACGCTGGCGAGCGTTATCGGCGACATCGCCACCCAGGTGGAGTACATCTTGCGCGGCGAGTTCGAGCAACGCGGCTTCGATATCAAGCTTTCACCTCTATATTCACAGGCACTCGTAGGGATGGTCGCTCTCGTCGGTCAGTGGTGGCTGGACGCAGGAGAGCCGAAGAAGGATGTGGTCGCAGCTCATCTTGTCAATCTCGCGTGGAATGGATTGCGCGAGCTGGAGACAAGCCCGACCCTACGGGAGCTTGGTCCCTCTTCTTAAGCCGAACGCGATCCTAGAGAGCAGGGAGAAACTCCCTCAGCAGCCCGCATGGTGAGACGATGGGCCGATGGCTCTACGGGTGGTTTTTGCGGAGGACAACTACCTCGTTCGCGAGGGCACCAGCGCTCTTCTCAGGGAGGTCGAGGAGATCGAGCTGGTGGGTACGGCCGCAGACCTTCAAGGGCTGCTGGACGGGGTCGAGGAGCACAAGCCGGACGTCGTCCTAACCGATATCCGTATGCCCCCCACCAACACCACTGAAGGGATCGAGGCAGCCAAGAAGATCCGCGTGGAGCACCCCTCCATCGGCGTCGTGGTGCTCTCCCAGTTCGCCGATGAGGACTACGCCTACGACCTGTTGAAGGAGGGAGCAGCGGGCCTCGGCTACCTGCTCAAGGAGAGAGTTGCCGAGATCGACGAGTTGGTGCGCGCCCTCAAGGAGGTGGCCGCAGGCGGGTCCGTCCTCGATCCCAAGGTGGTGGAGGGTCTGGTGGGCCGGCGCTCGCAGCGCCAGAACTCGCCGCTGGAGCGCCTTACAGAGCGCGAGCGTGATGTGCTGCAGCAGATCGCGGAGGGCAAGAACAACGCCGCCATCGCCGAGGCTCTCTCACTGAGCCCCCGAGCCGTCGAGAAGCACATCAACTCGATCTTTCAGAAATTGGACCTATCGGAGGAGCCCCATGTCCACCGGCGGGTCATGGCGGTGCTGACCTTCCTGAGAGGCACTTCCACGTCGAAGCTCTGATCCGCTCGCTCTGGGAAGTCCCGGCTGAAGGGGGACAGCACCACCCCAGTTGGACAGGCCGGCACCATGTTCTCGAGCAGAGCAATGGCTCACAATGACCTCATGCCTGGAATCAGCGGTACCGCTGAGCAAGCTAGCCCCCGAAGGGTCGGCACAGGGCGGTTGAGCGACACCACCTACCGTCGACTGGCATGGACGGGTCTCTTCGTGATCTCCGCCCTGTATGTCGTGGGGGTTGCGCTTTCCTTCCACTCGCGAGGTCCTGAAACGAGTACCTGGGGGTCCGGAGGAGTCATCGGACAGGATCTCTTCGGGCTATCGACCTTCACGTTTCCGGTAGTGGGCATCCTCGTCCTGTCGCGGCACCCCCGCAACACGATCGGCTGGATCTGCCTCGCCATAGGCCTCGTGTGGGGCCTGGACGCATCACTTTCGGTCTATGCGGGGAACGTGCTCGCCTCGGCTCCGACCCGGGCCGCCTATGCGGCGGAGATCGACGGTTGCTTGTGGCTACCTGCGATCGGTCTAATGGGTATCTACCTGATCCTTCTGTTTCCGGAAGGTCATCTGCCGTCGCGGCGCTGGAGGATCCTTGCCTGGCTGTCGGCAGTCACGATAGTGGCGGGGGCCCTAGGGGTTCTCTTTAGTTCGCCCACGCTCGCGGACGGTGGTTACCCACATCTCGCCAACCCCTGGCACATCGCCTCCCTCGAGTGGCTGTTTGGGCCCTTCCAAGGGCTGGTCTTTGTTTTCCCACTGGAGATTGTGGCTGCCATGGTCGCCGCTGTATTGCGTTTCCGTCGGTCGCATGGAAGGGACCGCCTTCAGCTGAAATGGCTCACCGCCGGGGCGGCGGCGGTCGCTCTCATCTATCTCGTTGCGATGATTGCATCGCTGGGGTTTGGTGGCACCAACGTCGCGATCGCCCCGATCTGGGTCCAACTGTCGGAGGACGCGGCGCTTTTCTCCTTCGCCTTGATCCCGGCGGCCATAGGCATCGCCATCTTGAAGCATCGCCTTTACGACATCGACGTAGTCATCAACAAGACCGTGGTGTTCGGGTCGCTAGCAGCTTTCATCACCGCGGTGTACGTCGCGGTTGTTGTAGGTATCGGGTCTGCCATCGGGCAGGGGCGGGAGCCGAACCTCGCCCTCTCGATCGCAGCCACAGCCATCGTGGCGGTGGCCTTCCAGCCTGTCCGACAACGTGTACAGCGCTTCGCCAACCGTCTGGTCTACGGCAAGCGAGCAACGCCCTACGAAGTGTTGTCGCGTTTCGCGCAAACGATCGCAGCTTCATATGGAGCTGAAGAGTTGTTGCCCCGGACTGCGGAGACACTGCGCGAGGCCACAGGAGCAACCTCGGCCTGCGTGTGGCTCTTAGTGAACGGTCGCCTCGTCCCCGCCGCCCAATCCCCGCAAGAAGCTGCGCCACTCCGAGACCGCGTGCTCATCTCCGGTGACGTTCCTTACCTTCCCGACGAGCGATCTGCTCCCATCCTCGACGGAGGGGAGCTGCTGGGCGCGCTGACGATCACCAAGCCCGAAGACACACTGATCCCAGCAGACCAAGAGCTGCTCGATAACCTCGCATCACAGGCGGCCCAGATCGTGCGCAACGCCCGTCTTACTGCTGACCTCCACGCCCGGCTACAACAGTTGGCGGTCCAATCGCGTGAGCTGCGCCGTTCTCGGCAAAGGATCGTTGCGGCGCAAGACGAAGAACGCAGGGCGCTGGAGCGCAACATCCACGATGGCGCCCAACAGCATCTGGTAGCGCTTGCGGTCAAACTCAAGCTCACCAAGACGCTGGTCACACGCGCTCCGGAGAGAGCCACGGCGATGCTGAGCCAGCTTCGGGGTGAGGTGAGCGACACGCTGACGGCATTGCGAGAGCTCGCCTCCGGCATCTATCCCGCGGCACTGGAGGAAGGTGGGGTAGCGCTAGCCCTCGAGGTAGCGATACATGACTTCCCAGTGCCGACCGCGATCGAGTCGGATGGCTTGGTCCGCTATCCCATCGACAGCGAGGCCATCGTTTACTTCTGTTGCCTCGAAGCCCTCCAGAATGTCGCGAAATACGCCCGCGCCGACCACGCGCGCGTGAGTCTTCTCGATGGAGACGGCACGATCGCATTTTCCGTCCGAGACGATGGGGTTGGATTCGATCCGAGATCGGCAGTGTGGGGATCCGGGCTCAGGAATATCTCCGACCGCGTCGCTGCGGCGCGGGGCACGGTTGAGATCTCGTCAACACCGGGGGCCGGCACAACGATCTCAGGACGGATCCCGATCAAAACGCTAGAGCCGGTGCAATGACTGATCGGACCCTGGCGCGCCTCGCGTGGATCGCCTTCGCTTTCATAACGGCGCTACTCGCCCTTGGTCTTGTGCTGGTCCTTCTTCCCGCCGCCGCGCAAGGTGGCCGCCCTGAAAGCGGAAAATACGGAACGCTCCTGTTCAGTGCAATCATGTTCTCGTTTCCGGTGGTCGGCGTACTCATCTCATCTCGGCATCCCCGTAACAGGATCGGGTGGATCTTCCTGTTGATCGGTGGGGTATGGGGACTCGCTGCCTTTCTGAGCGGCTACAGCACCTTTGGGCTTGTTACTCATCCTGGCTCGTTGCCTGGCCCCGATGTCGCTGCCGCCCTCACCTCGTGGCTGTGGGTGCCGGGGATCGGCCTCCCCGGGACGTTCCTGTTACTTCTGTTCCCGAATGGGCGGTTGCCCTCGATCAAGTGGAAACCATTCGCGTGGCTGTGCGTTGTGGCGCTGGCACTTCCACCGCTCCCCATGATCTTCGGCCCCCGCCTGTTGGGCGACAGCGGCTTTCCCCATCTAAGAAATCCGCTGTTCAGCGAGCTCCTTCGCCCGATCCTCACCCCACTGGTGTTCCTGATCGCGGTGATCCCCGTTTGCATCCTTGGGTGCGCGGTCAGCCTGGTCCTGCGGTTCCGTCGCTCGGCGGGGGCCGAGCGACTTCAACTCAAGTGGCTCACTACAGCCGCTGCGGGAGTAGCTGGATTCTTCTTCGTCATGATGGCGCTTTCGGTTCCGTCAACCTTCTTCGGGGCGAGCTCGCCGAGTTGGCTGAACGTCTTAGGAGCTGTGTCGCCGTTCTCTTTCGCGTTGATCCCGGTTGGCGCGGGATTCGCGATCCTCAAACACCGGATCTACGACATCGATGTAGTCATCAACAAGACCGTCGTCTTCGGTGCGCTGGCTGCGTTCATCACTTTGGTCTACGTCGCGATCGTCGTCGGGATCGGCCATGCGATCGGATCGGGCGACAAACCAAACCTTGGATTGTCGATCCTTGCGACGGCCATCGTGGCCATCGCCTTCCAACCGGTAAGGGAACGAGTGCAGCACTTCGCCAACCGGCTGGTGTACGGCGACAGGGCAACTCCCTACGAGGTCCTGTCCCGATTCTCCGACAAGGTCGCTGACACCTACGCCACGGAAGACGTCCTTCCGAAGATGGCGCGCACCGTAGCGGAAGGCACCGGGGCCGCCCATGCCGAAGTGTGGCTGCGGTCGCAAGGTGCACTTCGTTGCGCCGCCACGTGGCCTGACGAGCGAGAGCGCTACGCCGACGCACTTCCTCTGAGTGACGGTCAACTCCCCGCCTTCGGTGGGATCGACAAAGCCATCCCGGTGCGCCATCAAGGAGAGCTGCTCGGTGCGCTGACCGTGACCAAGCCTCCGGGCGAGCCCTTGGTCCCGGCCGAAGAAAAGCTTCTGTCGGATCTTGCCTCGCAGGCCGGCTTGGTCTTGCGCAACGTTGGACTCACCTCTGAGCTGCTCCAGCGTCTGGACGAGCTCAAAGCCTCGCGACAGAGGCTGGTAGCCGCTCAGGACCACGAACGTAGACGCCTGGAGAGGGATCTCCACGATGGGGCCCAACAGCATCTGGTGGCATTGAAGACGCGCCTTGCACTCGCCCAACGACTCGCCGAGCGCGACCCCACCAAGGCCGAAAAGATGATCGCCACTCTGGAGCAGGACGCAGGGGAAGCGCTCGACACCCTCAGAGATCTTGCACGCGGGATCTATCCGCCGGTGCTGGCCGGCGAGGGCCTGGTCGCCGCTCTACAGGCCCAAGCGAGCAAGGCACCGGTCGATGTCGAGGTTCGGGGAGAGAACATCGCTCGCTACGGCCAAGAGATCGAGGCAGCGGTTTACTTCTGTTGCCTGGAGGCGCTTCAGAACGTAGCCAAGTACGCGAACGCAGACCATGCCACCATCAGCCTCGAACAAGGCGATGGAGAAGTGATCTTCTCCGTGACGGATGACGGCATCGGCTTCGATCCAGCGTCCACGGTGAAGGGATCCGGCACCCAGAACATGGCAGATCGCGTCGCAGCTATTGGGGGAACGCTGACCGTGGGATCGTCTCCGGGGGCCGGGACTGCAGTCTTGGGCAGCTTGCCGGCCAAGACCCTGGAACCGGCATGAGCGCCGTGGGCCGGCGGCTCGTGTCGGTAGCGGCGGGATGCGTCGTTCTCTTGGTGCTGGGGGGGCAGGTCTACTCGATCACACATGGGGAAGGAGTCGATCCATTCGAGATTGGGCTCCTCGCCTTCCCCATCGTGGGAGCCCTGATCGTCTCGCGCCAACCCAACACAGTCGGATGGATAATGCTCGGGATCGGGTTCGGCCAAGCTCTGTCGAGCATTGTCGGGCTCTATTCCCTGTACTCCCTCCGCATCCATCCCGGCTCATTGCCGCGGCCTGATCTCGCTCTGGCAATCGGTGAAGGCGATTGGCTCCCATTCATCGGGTTGGTCGGCACCTTTCTGATCCTGTTGTTTCCTGACGGCCACCTACCATCACCCAGATGGAAGCCCTGGGCGTGGCTCTGCGGAACGACGATGGTCTTCATATACGCGATCATCACTGTTTCCCCGGGGTCCTTCGCCGATCAGGGCTTTCCCGGCATCCGTAACCCTCTCGGAATAGAAGCACTGAAGCCGTTCATCGGCCCCGCATACGGTGTGATCGCACTACTCCCTGTCTGCATCGTCGGATGCGCGGTCGCGATGGTCCGGCGCTTTCGCAGCTCGCGGGGACTGGAGCGCTTGCAACTTAAGTGGTTCACCGCCACCACAGGTTTATTGGCCGTCTCTTACCTGCTCTTGATGATGCTGAACTTGCCCTCTCTCTTCACCAACAAACCAACAGCCCACTGGATCGACATCGTCGCCAACATCGGGATCCTTCCTTTCGTTCTGATTCCCATTGCGATAGGGATCGCGATCCTCAAGCATCGTCTCTACGACATCGATGTCGTCATCAACAAGACGGTGGTCTTCGGAGCTCTGGGCGCGTTCATCACCGCCGTCTACGTCGCCATCGTGGTGGGCATCGGTACGCTGATCGGCTCCGGGGGCCGGCCCAACCTAGCCTTGTCCATCCTCGCTACGGCGATCGTGGCGGTTGCGTTCCAACCCGTTAGAGAGAGAGTGCAGCACTTCGCTAACCACCTCGTCTATGGGAAGAGGGCAACGCCTTATGAGGTTCTGGCCGAGTTCGCAGGCAAGGTGGCCGAGACAGACGCCACCGAGGATGTTCTTCCGAACATGGCCCGCACGGTCGCGGAAGGCACAGGTGCCGCGCACGCCGAGGTGTGGCTGAGAGCCGGCAGGCAGTTCCGATCCGTGGGTTCATGGCCCTTGACGTCAGGGCAAGACGCCACTCTGCGGTTGGGAGCCGGTGGTGAGATTCCCGAGTTTGACGGAGCGGACAGAGCGATCGCTATACGCCATCAAGGCGACCTGCTGGGTGCACTAACGGTGACTAAACCTGCTGGAGAGCCACTGACCCCAGCCGAAGAAGGGCTTCTAGGTGATCTCGCATCACAGGCAGGTTTGGTTCTCAGAAACGTTGGGCTGACCGAGGAGCTGCTCCAGCGCCTCGACCAGCTCAAGGCCTCGAGACAGAGACTGGTTGCCGCACAGGATGAAACGAGACGACGACTCGAACGAGATCTCCACGACGGCGCGCAGCGGCAACTGGTCGCGTTAAAGGAACGGCTTGCCTTCGCTCGAGAAGCCGCTCGACGCGATCCCCGCGAAACTAAAGAGATCCTTATTCAGGTCAATGCTGAAGCCGGCGAAGCTCTGGAGGCCCTGCGGGACCTCGCGCGCGGGATCTATCCTCCGTTGCTCGCCGACCAGGGCCTCTTGGCGGCGCTCGAGGCCCAGGCTCGCAAGGCCTCGGTCCCTGTGGAAGTCCGAGGCGAGAACACTGCTCGTTATCCGCAAGAGATCGAGGCAGCAGCCTATTTCTGCTGCCTTGAAGCGCTGCAGAACGTTGTTAAGCATGCGCACGCCAGCGAGGTCACGATCGAGTTGTTCGCAAACGATGGCGCGCTCGTGTTCTCCGTTGAGGACGACGGCTCCGGATTCGACGCGAACAAGGTCGCCGGTGGCTCCGGCCTCCAGAACATGTCCGACCGCGTTGAAGCTTTGGATGGAACGCTGAGTGTCACGTCGAGCGCAGGTAGTGGGACGACGGTGTCGGGCACCGTACCGGTGAGAGCGCTGGAGCCGCTGGCATGAGCGAGCGATCGGTAACGCGGCTCGCGTGGCTCGCCTTTGGCGTGACCCTTGTGATCTACGTGGTCTCAGTGATTCTTACGTTGCTCAATCGAGGCACGAGCACTGGTCCAGTTGCTCAACGAGACCCCCCGGATGTAGGAAGCATCATCCTCTACACCTCATTCCTGTTGTTCGGGATCGTGGGGGTGTTTGTCGCATCGCGGCAACCGCGGAACAAGATCGCATGGATCTTTCTCGCCATCGCGTTGTCGTGGGAAGGGTCGTGGCTCGGTACCAGCTATCTGCAATACGGAACCGTGACCACTCATGGTTCAGTGACGTCGCCGGCTTTGGTTGGCGTGCTCACAACCTGGCTATGGGCGCCAGCCATCGGGTTGATGGGCACGTTCCTGATTCTGCTGTTCCCTGACGGTCGGCTACCTGGCGAGAAGTGGAAGCCACTCGCATGGCTGTCCGCCGTCGCGATAGGAGTCTCGTCGCTCACGGATATTCTCCAATCCGGCACGCTGACCAATATCGGCTATCCAGGGCTTCGGAATCCCCTCGCGATCTCAGCGATCAAACCCATAATCTCGGTGGCGGCATTCACTGTGGTGCTTATCCCGATCTGCATGATTGGATGCGCGGTAAGCCTTATCGGACGGTTCCGCCGCTCTCAAGGGATCGAGCGGCTCCAGCTCAAGTGGCTTGCTTTCGCCGCCGCGGCCGTGGTCGTCAGCTATCTCATTCTCGCGGCAGCCAGTATTCCTTTCATCTCGGACCCGACCCCTCCGCTCTGGTCCCAAATAGTGAATGACCTGGCAACATTCTCCTTCGCGCTGATCCCGATTGCTGCCGGCGTCGCGATCCTGAAGCATCGCCTTTTCGACATCGACATCGTCATAAACAAGACCCTTGTGTTCGGTGCCTTAGCAGCGTTCATCACAGCCGTATACGTGGGCATCGTGGTGGGGGTGGGAACCATCGTGGGATCGGGCGACAAGCCCGATCTGGCATTGTCGATCGCAGCCACGGCCTTGGTTGCGGTCGCCTTTCAACCGGTGCGGGAGCGTGTGCAGAGCTTCGCCAACCGGCTCGTTTACGGGCAGCGCCTCACTCCTTACGAAGTCTTGACCCGGTTCTCGCGGTCGTTGGGCGCGCTGGTTTCGGTTGAGGATGTGCTTCCGCAGATAGCCCGACACACTGCGGAGGGTCTCGGCGCGGAACGCGCGGTGGTGACTGCATATCTGGACACGGGCAATGAGGTTGTCACCTATCCGAAGGTTGCAACTGAGCAAGTTCAAGCCGGCGAGACCATCACAGTGACGTATCGGAAGGAATCTGTCGGAGAGATCACCGTAGAAAAGATCGGTGCCGAACCGCTGAGCGGCCAGGAGCGTAGATTGCTCGAGCAGTTGGCCACTCAAGCTGGCGTCGTGTTGCACAACTATCGTCTGGCAACGGAATTGAGGGAGCGGCTAGAGGAGCTCTCCGCTCAGGACGTCGATCTGAGAGATTCGCGAGAGCGCCTAGTTTCCGCGGCCGACACGTCAAGGCGCGTCATCGAACGCGAGATCCGTGAAGGGGTAGAACGGCGGTTGATAGGAATCGCCGCGGACCTCGATGCCGCCGAGATGACGCTGAAGCATGACCCCGATGCGACCGCCGCGATGCTCGAAAGTCTCGCGGCACGAACCAACGAGACGTTGGAGGCATTGAGAGACCTCGCTCGCGGGATCTATCCGCCGCTCTTAGTGGACAAGGGCTTGATCGTGGCTCTTGAGGCCCATATGCGCAAGACTGGTTTGAATGTCACGCTCACCGTGGACGATCAGTTAACCGACGTCCGCTTCGATCGGTCGGTAGAAACGAGTTGCTACTTTTGTCTTCGCGAGACTCTCGACAACATCGCTCGGCACACTGGAGGTGCGCACGCGCAGGTAGACATCACACGCGAGTCCAACCGGCTTATGTTCTCGGTACGTGACGAGGGCCCAGGATTCGACGTCGCCGAGTCACGGGCACGCCGGGGACTGCAGTCGATGCGCGACCGCATAGAGGCTGCCGGGGGGGAGCTGACGATCGGATCAGTGCCGGGCAAGGGCACGACCGTGACGGGTTGGATCCCGTTAGACACACCGGGGCCCAGTGAGGAGCAGTCTGCTCAAGAACGAGTCGCTGCTGCCCACGCCTCCTCGAGCTGATCTGGCCCGAACTCGGACTTGGAGATGTATGCAGCTGCCCCCGCCTCAGCAGCGCGAGGAGCAAATTCTTCCGCTTCGTAAGTTGACACCATCAGAACCACAACGTGGTTCGAGCGTTCAGCAACTATGCGCTTAGTCGCTTCCAGACCGTCGATGCCTGGAAGGTTCAGATCCATTAGCACGAGGTCGGGTGCCATCGTCTTGACCACCTCGACAGCGTCTTCGCCGGTCTCGGCTTCGCCCACGACCTCGAAGCCGCCCGTCACTTCGATCACGTCCCGGGCCGCCATGCGGAATGGTTTTTGGTCGTCGACGATCACGACTCGCACCGGCGCGCCCGAAGGCATCTCGACGGACTCGTTACTCATTGGGACCGCCAGCACTCACCCGGTAAGCACCGATCTTGGCGTGCCGTCCCTTTACCTCAACTGGGCCCAGATCCTCGATGCCGGTGGGTGGTTGGGTCAACGCTGCATAAGTGGGCTGGGACAGAACGATCTGGCCTCCAGCAGCTAGCTGCTGGAGCCGTTGGGCAAGATTCACACTGTCACCGACAACCGTGTACTCCAGTCGTTCCTCCGATCCGAGCAGAACCTCTGCAACCTCCCCCGTCGAGAGACCTATACCCAATTCGAAATGAGGCAACTCTCTGGGGGTCCATGCCTCATTAAGCTTGGATTGGGCTGAGTGCATGACGAAGGCCGCCTCGAGAGCTCGATCAGCATGGTCAGGCTGCAGCTCAGGGGCGCCGAATACAGCCATCACAGCGTCGCCGATGAACTGCATGATGGTGCCCCCCACCTCCACGACTGCCCTGTTCATCTGAGCGCGATGCTCGTTCAGCTGGCTGGCCAGGACACCCGGATCGGAGATCTCCGAGATCGTGGAATAACCGCGCACGTCAGACATCAATACAGTGACGGTCACCTTGTCGCTTTGACCGGAGCGGCTGCCGTCCCGGCGAAGCTTCTCGGCGAGTCCTCCCGGCAAGAACCTGCTCAGGGTTTCACCCTGCTCTTCGCGCTCGACGATGGCTTCATGCAACATGCGGAGCCGTCTCAGAGCACCCTGTTGGCCGTGGCTCGCTCCCTCGGCGATCTTCAAGAACAGCTTTTCGACGTCCTGGGAGACCGCTTCGGGGGGTAGCTTCCGGGCGGCTGCGATCGCCTTGATGGGACGGCCCTCAGCGATCTGGCGCAACAGATCTTCATCGGCCGCAGCGAGCTCCCCATCAGGGCTAACCGGGCGAACCAACGCTTCTACGATCTTCGGATCGATAGTCGAACCGCCCGCGGAGACCTCCCTGATGGCGCGTGCAAGCTGGTCGCCTTCCGCTACCCGATCCTTGAGCAGATAGGCGTAGCCTGCAGCGCCCTCTGCCAACAAGGAGATCGCGTACTCCGGATCGTCGTACTGGGACAAGATCACCACTCCGGTGCCGGGATGGAGTTTGCGGACCTCCTTGGCGGCGTCGATGCCTTCTCGCTCGAAGGCGGGAGGCATCCGGATGTCCGTAACAACGACCTGCGGTGCGGTGGCGCCGGCGCCGGCGACTAGCTCGTCGTAGTCGGCAGCGACCCCCACGATCTCGAAGTCAGGTTCCATCGACAGCAGCGCCCGCACACCTTCTCGGACTATCAGGTTGTCGTCTGCGAGAAAGATCGTGAGGGGACCTGCCATGAGGAACATTCTGCCCTTCGGGGGCCGGGCGACGAAAGGAGGCAGACCTGTCATCCGATAGGGGGGCCAACCCCCGAGGGCCGTGCCCTCCGCCGGCCCGCATGTGCCGCTTCCCAGGCGAGCGCCTTCGGTCCTTCTGGGACGGGGACGTGGGCGTCCCAGCAGCGATGCCGGCCTGCCGTCGGCCGCACACGAACCGAGAAAGTGCAGGTGCCCTGGCGGTCGTATCTTAATCACACTCAATTTTCCGAGGCTAGGAGACCATCGATGAGCAGCCAACCTGGCGTACTGGACGAAGCCAACCGCTCGAAGCGCAACCAACTCGTGGACCTTCTGACCACCGCTTACTGGATGGAGATCGAGACGGTCATGAACTACTTGACCAACTCGATCAATCCCGATGGGATCCGCGCCCGTGAGATCGTTGCCTCGCTGCAACAGGACATCCAAGAAGAGCTCAATCATGCGCAACTGTTTGGTCACCGCATCAAAGAGCTGTACGGGATAGTGCCGGGGTCTCTCGCCTTCTCCCCCGAACAGAAGTACCTGCAGCCTCCGGAGCAGCAAACCGACATCGTCCACGTCATCAAAGGAGTCATCGAAGCAGAGAACGGAGCCATCGAGCACTACAACCGAATCATCCAATTCTGTGATGGCTTCGACTACGTCACGCAGGACATGATCATCGACATCCTTCGTGAAGAAGAGGGCCACAAGCGGCTCTTCGAGGGCTACCTGCGTGAGTACGAGGCCCAAGGGAGCCCTTCCTCCTGAGCCAAGTTACGGGAGCCACCGGTGAGGGGCTGGGGACCAGCCCATCAGAGCAGCGACACAAGGCGATCAAGCTCGAGTACCTGACGATCGGGTGGATGCTTATCGAGACGGTTGCCATAGCTGCCGGGATCGCGGCGCACTCGGTCGCGCTGACGGGCTTCGGCCTCGACTCGGTGATCGAGATCGGCGCGGCAGGGGTGGTTCTCTGGCAACTAAGGAGCGTCGACGACTACCGAGTCCACACGGCTCACCGCTTGATCGGCGCAAGTCTCTACGCTTTGGCGGCTTACGTCGCGGCCGAGTCCATCTACACTCTCGCTCGCCAGCAGCAGCCTGAACATTCGATCGTTGGTATCGCGATCGCCGTCGTTGCTTTGGCCATCATGCCGTCACTCGCTAGAGCAAAGAAGCGCTTGGGTGGCCAGATGAAAAATGCTGCGCTGGTTGCCGATTCATCGGAGTCTTCATTGTGCGCTTACCTGTCGGCCATTCTGCTCGCGGGATTGGCGCTAAATGCTGCCTTCGGCTGGTGGTGGGCCGACCCTGTCGCCGGCCTTGGCATAGCCGTATTCGCGTTCCGGGAGGGTAGGGAGGCGTGGGCTGAGAAAGACTGCTGCTGACCCCTAACCGTTCAGCTCTGCGCGATCGGCGTTGGCACGCACAGCAGCCGCAACGTACTCTGCAAGCCCCGGAGCGATCTCCTCGTAGCGAGCTCGGAAGCGCGGGTCGGTTTCAAACATCTCGGCAAGCCCGCAGTGCATCCCGTAGCTGCAGTCGTAGAAGTTCCGAGTGATCTGCTGGCGGTGCTCTTCCGCGATGACCATGGCTTCGTCGCTGTCGGCAGGAGTTCCGGCGCTGAATGCCGAGACGAAATGCTCGTCTATATCCCCAGCCTCTTGCTTGATCTCCAGCCAGTCCTCTTTCGTATAGCCCGATGTTCGTCTCTGCGATTGGACGTAGGCGTCACTGTCGCCCCATCGCTCTTTGGATTCGCCGGCGTAGTCGCCCGGAGACCAATCTCCGAATACCTCGAAGCGCTCCTCTGGCGTCAGTGATATCCCCATCCGTTGCACCTCCATCGCATACTCGATAGCCACTACCATCGCTTGCAGTCGTTCGATCCGTTCGGTGAGAAGTCCGTGCTGCCGAAGCAAGTGCGCTCCAGGATCCATCGCCGGGTCGCTCAGGATGGCCCCGATATCCTCAAGCGAGAATCCAAGCTCCCGATAGAACAGGATCTGTTGCAGGCGTTCAAGGTCCGAGGGGTCATAGAGCCGATATCCCGCTCCGCTCCTCCCGCTAGGAGCGAGCAGACCGATCGCATCGTAGTGATGCAGCGACCGGACCGTCACACCGGTCAACCCTGCGACTTGACCGACCGAATAGGTCAGCTCACCATCGGGTCCTGCCATCCAGAGCATCTCCTCATCCGCGTGCATCGATATTCAGCATCAACCCTGACGGTGCGTAAGGGTCAAGCGGTCCCACGCGCTCTGGCGGGTGCTCAGTCCTTGAGTGTCGCTCGTTCGTACTGCCGCACGGACAGAGGTACGAAGACAGCCAGGATGAGTGCGATCCAGATCAGCGAATAGACGACCGGGTTGCGCATCGACCACACGTTCGGAACGGGGAGATTTCCCGTATTCCCGAACGCCTCGCGAGTGGCCTGGGCAACTGAAGACACAGGATTCCAATTAGCGAAAGTTTTCAAAGGTCCCGGCAGAAGATCTCCTCGCACGAACGTGTTGGCCACGAAGGTCACAGGGAAGATGAACATGAAAGAGGCATTTTGGAACACCTGCACACTGGCTACCTTCAGTCCGACATAGCCCATGATCCAAGAGATGGCGTAGGAGAACAGGAGTAGCAGAAGGAAACCTCCTATCGCCTGGATCACTCCAGTCCGGATCCGCCATCCCACCAGCAGCCCTGTTATCGACATGACTGCGATGGAGATCGAGTTGTACAGCACGTCGCTGCCCGTTCGGCCCAGCAGCACCGCCGACCGAGCCATAGGCAGCGAGCGAAACCTATCGATGATGCCCTTCGTCATATCTTCGGCAAGGCCCGAACCCGTAAACCCCGCCCCGAAGACCACTGTCTGAACGAAGATGCCACCGATCAGGTATTCGCGATAGTTGACGCCCGGGAGATGGATCGAGCTGCCGAAGACGTAGCCGAAGAGCAGCACGAACATGATGGGCGACATCGTGGTGAACATCAAGATTTCTGGAACGCGCACGATCTTGATCAGGTTTCTCTTTGCGACAACGGCGCCATCCGCGAACGCTAGGGCTACTTGACTCATCTGACAGCCTCCTTATGCCTGGCATCCTCGGGCTCATGCTTGGACTCGTCATCGGCGCGAGAGACGTCTTCTTCAGCCGCGTGACCGGTCAGTGTCAGGAACACGTCGTCGAGAGTGGGACGCCGAAGCCCGACATCGACAACATGGATATTTGCATCTGCGAAGCGGAGCAGAACTTGCTGAAGAGCTCTCGCTCCGTCGGTCACTGCAGCAGTGAGACTGCGGTCCTGCTCGCCAACCCTGACTTCACCCACCGCTATTCCGGCAAGGATCGTGTGAGCGGGAGCCAAGTCGGCATTGTCTGCCAGGACCATCTCCACGCGCTCTCCGCCTATCTGCGTCTTCAATTCGTCAGGTGTGCCGTGAGCGATCCTCCGGCCGTGATCCACCACGAGGATGTCGTTGGCCAGCCGGTCGGCCTCCTCCATGTACTGGGTAGTTAGGAGCACGGTCGATCCAACCGCCACCAACTCCTGGATGGTCTCCCACATCTGTATCCGGCTCCGAGGGTCGAGTCCAGTGGTCGGCTCGTCCAGGAACAGCACGTCCGGTTTGGCGACAAGGGCTGCCGCCAAGTCGAGACGGCGACGCATTCCACCTGAATAGGTCTTCGCGGGCCGATCGCTCGCATCCGATAGGTCAAACTCATCGAGCAGCCCGCGCGCTCGGGCACGAGACTTGTTGCGGCCCATGTGGTACAGGCGGCCCACCATCTCGAGGTTCTCGTATCCGGTCAGATGTTCGTCGACGGCGACGTTCTGTCCGGAGAGACCTATCCGCCTTCTCACTTCATCGGGGTGCGTTCGAACATCGAGACCGGCCACCTCAGCGATACCCTCGTCGGCCTCGAGCAAAGTGGTCAATATCCGGACCGCGGTGGTCTTACCCGCTCCGTTGGGGCCCAGCAACCCGAGAACGGTCGCCTGCGGAACCGCCAGATCGAGGCCGTCGAGCGCTATCACTTTTCCGTAGCGCTTGACGAGGCCCTCGGTTCGAATCATGTAATCCATCCGTCACTCCTTTTGGTTGGGGCACTTCGCCGTCCGTCCCGACGTCTCTGTCCCGAAAAGCTAGGACGTCCCAACGCCGAAAAACTCATCGGTCGCCGCGATGAGTTTCACACCAGCGACTTGTCTCACCCTAAAGGGACGTGAAAGGAGGACTGGTGACCGGTCATGATCGAATCGTGCAGGGAACGGACGCACGATCACGGCCGCCTTCCCGCTCAAGGATAACGTTCGTTGTCCGCGGCCCGATAAGCCGCGCCGATCTGCAGGGATTAAGCGATCGCTTTCGCCGGTGCTTGTGGGCCAGCGATGCGTTCCTGATCGAGTGCGATGTGAGCAGTCTGATGGGTCCGCAGCTCGAGAGCGTGGATGCCTTAGCCCGGTTCGAGCTCATCGGGCAGCAAGAAGGGGTCCTGCTCCGGGTTCGCGGCGCTTCAGCAGAACTTCGAGAGCTACTCGAGTTCGTCGGCCTCAGTAATGTCGTGGAACTCTGTACTTAAGCGTCGGGCTTCGGCGGTAGACCGAACATCGGGAAGAACCGCTCGGTGTCGAGAAAGAAGCAGATCCCTGTGATGTCTCCGTCTGCCATCTCGAGGACCTGGAGGGACCACGGTTCGTATCCGGCCCCCGAGGCGCTCGGCTTGTACTGGCCGAAGGCCGGCGATCCATTGGCAGAGGTCGGTATCAGCCGGGAACCTTGACAGCCGATACCCGTTCCCATGCAGAACCGCCGGATGTCGAGATGTCCCTGCAGCCACAGCGGATAAGGGGGCATGCTCCAGGTCGCATCCTCGTGCAGCAGCGAGGTCAGGGCATCCATGTCGTAACGCTCGAAAGCGTCGACGTAGCGCGCTAACAGCTGCCGTTGCTCCTCGTCCATCGATGCCGGCGGAACATCTTCGGTGACTTCGTTCGCAGCCAGCGTCATTCGAGCGCGCTGCAGGGCGCTGTTGACGGAAGCGACGGAGGTTTCGAGCAAGGCCGCGACCTCGGTTGCCTTCCAGCGCAGCACCTCGCGCAGGATCAGGACCGCCCGCTGCCGCGGAGGCAGATGCTGGAGGGCGGCTACGAAAGCCAGCTTGATGGACTCTCTCGAGAGCGTGAGCTCGGCGGGGTCGGCATCGTTGGGGAGGACGCGCCCGTCGGGAATGGGCTCGAGCCACGTGACCTCGGGTAGCTGGTCGCCCAGAGGCGAGTCGGCAGGTTGCGGGGGGCCAAGGTCCATCGGCCGGGCGCGCCGCTGCCGGCTTTTCAACATGTCCAGGCACACGTTCGTGGCGATCTGATAGAGCCACGTGCGAAGGGCAGCGCGCCCCTCGAAACGGTCCAGGCTGCGCCAAGCCCGCAGCAAAGTCTCCTGCACGGCATCCTCCGCCTCGAAGGATGAGCCCAGCATGCGGTAGGCGTAAGCGGTCAGCTCGACACGATGCTGCTCGAGCTGAAGCTCGAGGTTGCGGGATGAGGACCCAGGCGCGCGTTCGGCTAAGTCATCTGTTGCGAGCTTGGCCATAGCGAACGCCTCCTCCAGTTGGGCTCAGAGAGTAGACCGGCGGGGCCGGGAGAATCACGCCGGCCCTCACTGTGGTCGTGTTGCAAAAGCTGCCTGTCACGTACGGCGGGGGCCAACCTGACGCCAGGTCCAATGACAGATCGCACAAGGATCCTCTCAGGACTTGGTAAGCCCGATCAGATTACCTGCGGGATCTGTGAACTGAGCGATCGTGGTGCCGGCCCCCGGAATCTCGGCCGGTTCCATCACAGTCTTTCCGCCCAGAGACTCGATCTTCCTGAGTGTCTCGGCGGGGTCGGCGACCGAGATGTAGAACGTCACGTGGCCGGCGTAGTCATGATCCATGACTCCCCCGATACCGCCATTGATCCCCTCGCCACCGTTGTCGACGATGCCGTAGTTCACGGGGTTGTTGGTGTCGACCTTCCACCCGAACACGTCGGAATAAAAGGAATGCAGCTTCTCGGCCTGCGGGCTGATGATCTCGAAGTGGATAACCGGGTCCGGCATCTCTCCTCCTTACCGTTGATGGATACACACGTTGGTCCTGGGAATGCGCTGCCTAACTCGAAATCTGCTCGACCTTCGTCTGAGGCTCTCCTTCCTAACCGTTGGGCGTACGCGCTTCTCCCACGGCTTCCTTGGTTTGTCTCACACATATGACCGTGAAGAAAGGCCCAATTCATCGGTGGGTCGAGAATCACCGCTCGCCTTAGGGGCGAGCGATCAACCGGAGCCTCTTCCCAGTATGCGAACATATGTTCGATGGAGGCAGAGCCGGCGATCCTGCACGCCGATGTGGACGCGTTCTACGCGTCGGTCGAGCAGCGAGATGACCCCCGATTGCGGGGCCGTCCCGTCATCGTGGGAGCCGGCGTCGTCCTCGCGGCAAGTTACGAGGCCAAGGCCTACGGCGTGCGAACCGCTATGACGGGAGCCCGGGCTCGCCGCTTGTGCCCTCAGGCGGTCGTCGTCTCGCCACGCATGTCCACCTACTCCGAGGCGAGCAAGGCGTTGTTCGACGTCTTTCACGATACGTCGGCACTGGTTGAGGGATTGTCGATCGATGAGGCGTTCCTCGACGTCCACGGGCTGTGGCGACTTGCGGGGTCGCCCACTGATATCGCTATCCGGCTGCGGCGAGAGGTACTCGAACGGGTCGGTCTGCGGGTCTCGGTCGGAGTGGCGAGGACCAAGTTCCTGGCGAAAGTGGCAAGCGGCGTTGCCAAACCCGACGGCTTGCTTGTGGTGCCGCCGCATCGCGAGCTTGCCTTTCTCCACCCGCTCGCAGTCGAGCGACTCTGGGGAGTGGGGCTGGTGACCTCGAAAAAGCTCCGCAGCGAGGGGATCGAGACCGTCTCTCAAGTTGCCCACGCCGGCGAGGCGAGGTTGGTTCGTATGCTCGGACGGGGCCCCGGCCGGCACCTGCACGCGCTCGCCCACAATCGCGATCCTCGACCGGTCCAGGTCGGCCGGCGTAGACGCTCGATCGGAGCGCAGCGCTCGATCGGCCGTCAACCCAAATCGGCGGGCTCTGTCGACACGACCCTGGTCGGTCTCGTCGACCGTCTGGTCCGGCGCCTTCGGACTGCGCGTCGAGTGTGTCGCACGGTGGTTCTCCGGTTGCGGTTCGACGACCTCTCGCGTGCGACGCGCTCGCACACGCTGCCGGAGTTAACGGCACAGACCTCCACAATCCTGTCTGCGGCACGTGCACTTATGGACGAGGCCACTCCCATGATCGAGAGTCGGGGCATCACCCTCATCGGACTATCCCTTACCAACCTGTGGGACAACGCCGCCATCCAACTGGCCTTACCCCTCGACCGTCACCGCTTCGACGCCCTCGACACCGCTCTCGACGACCTGCGTGATCGGTTCGGACCCGCTGCGATCACCCGGGCCGTGCTCCTCGGTAGAAACCCAGGCTTAGAAGTGCCATTGCTTCCCGACTGACAACGCTTAGGTGGGTCACTTGATCACGCGGTACTTGAGGTGAGTGACGCCCGGGGCTTCGACCGCTCGCACTTGCTCTAGCTGGAGAACGCCGATGTTCTCGAGTAGCCGCTCCCCGGCTCCGAGCAGCAGCGGCACTACATGAAGCTCGAACTCATCCACCAACCCGGCAGCAAGATACTGTTGCACCGCGTCGGCGCCCCCCGCGATCAAAACGTCCTGCCCACCCGCTGCCAGCCGGGCCTGCTGGAGGGCCGAACCGATCCCCTCGGTGACAAAAGTGAACGTTGTGCCACCCTCCATCTCGAGTGACGTCCGAGGATGGTGCGTGAGCACGAATACGGGCGCGTGATAGGGAGGATTGTCGCCCCACCATCCGTTCCAGGGCTCATCTTCGGCCCACGGCCCGCGTCCGCCCCCGAACATGTTCCGGCCCATCACGTACGCGCCGATGTTCGACTGGAATTCCTCGACCACCGGCGTGCTAGCGTTCACCTCGCCGCCTTCTTGGCCCTGCTGCTTGCGCCATGCCTCGAGAGCGAAGGCCCAATCATGAAGGGCGATACCACCGACACCGAGCGGATCATCAACGCTCTGGTTCGGACCCGCTATGAAACCGTCCAACGAGATAGCTAGCTGAAACCTAACCTTGTTCATCAACCCTCCCCGCGTCCTATTGATCGGCACACCGAATCAGTCGAAAGAGGCCCGTCAAGCGAGTGCAGGTGCCAGCTCACGACCGATCCATTCGACCGTGTCGAGGTCCTCATGCTGGAGATGCTGCAACATGATTCTCTCGACGCCGGCGGACTCGAGCTGCCGGAATCGCTGAACTACCTGCTCAGTAGGAGCTTTGTCGACGGGATCCATTAGAGATAGCGGGAGAGTCGCCGGGTCGCGGCCCACACGCTTGCAGGCGTCGTCCAGACCGGACCGGACCTCGCGTAGGTGCTCCTCGCTCATATGGAAGACGTTGTACTCGTCTGCGTAGCGAACGGCCAGCGCAAGGCTGCGCCGTCCACCGCCTCCTCCCAGCAGCAGGCGCGGTTCGCTGATCGGTTTAGGTAGAGCGTCGAGATTCTGCACGGAGTAGTGCCGCCCCTCCTGCGTGAAGGTGCCCTCGGCCCACTCTTTCCGGACCAGCTCGAGTTGCTCGGAAAGCATCTCCATCCGCACAGCGGGGGGCGGAAAGGCAAAGCCGTATGCGGCATGCTCTGCCTCCAACCAACCCGCCCCCAGGCCGAGCTCGATGCGGCCGCCGCCACTGACATGGTCCGCGGTGACAACAGCTTTGGCGAGCAACGAGGGATGACGGAACGTCACCGGCGACACCAATGTGCCGAGACGCAACGTCGAGGTCACTGCAGCGAGCGCCGCTATGGTCGTCCAGGCGTCGAGCGAACCTCGCTCGCCTTGACCCTGCACGGAGAGGTAGTGGTCTGAGCGAAACAGAGTCTCGATTCCGCTCCGCTCGCATGTGGTCGCAAGAGCCTTCCACTGTTCCCAGGTAACGGCCTCTTGACCCTCGATCATTAGGCAGACGCGCACTGTAGTTCCCCCTTTCGGTCTCCTGCTGTCGTCCAATAGCCGGACCCACTACCAATATCACCCCGAACACTCGTCAGACATCACCTAGCCGTCGCAGATCACCCACCAAGTTCAGCCAAACATCAGCCGAAACCGCCCAAACATCAGGTGATGGCCATGTACAACAGGCATCAAGACAATGCTTGATCTTGCTGGGTAGGCGAGGCTTGAGCGGACAACTCATCCTCGACCTGGATCGGGATCTCTACGAGCAAGGACGTTCCATCTCGCATCGGACTGTCGACCACCAGGGTCCCCTGCATAGCTTCTACGCGATCTATGAGGCCTATCAGCCCGGACCCCCGGCTCGGGTCGGCCCCACCGAGGCCGTCATCCCGGATTGCAAGCCGCAGGGCTCCACTGCTCAGCCGGACGTCAACCTTCACGACCGAGGCGCGAGCGTGCTTGGCGGCGTTCGCGAGAGCTTCGGAGGCGACGTAGTACGCCGCCACCTCGATGCGCTCCGGCAGCCGGGCGGCCAACTGAAGATCGAGCTTCACCGGGACAGGCGACCGCCGGGCGAGCGCCTTGAGGGCGGGATTGAGACCTCCTTCCGACAAGATCGCCGGATGGATGCCGCGCGAGATCTCACGCAGCTCGTCCAGCAGGCTCTCGAGCCCCCGCCCGACCTCCGATAGCTGGGTACGAACATCGCCGAGCTCGTGAGGCACGCCCAGGTCCGCCGTACGGAGATCGAGCCCGAGCGAGACGAGCCGCTGTTGGATCCCGTCATGCAGGTCGCGTTCGATGCGTTTCCTGGCTCCATCGGCGGCCTCCACGATCCGGACTCGTGAGGCCGCTAGCTCGGCGCGGCCCTCGGCGTTCGCAATCGCGGTTGCAACGAGTTCGGTGAAGTCGGCGATGCGCGACTCCGTGTCCGTGGGAAAAGCCTCATCGCGCTTTCTCGAGGCGGCGATGACACCCCAGAGACGCCCAGCGACCACGATCGGACAGCCGACAGACGAGCGGATCCCCAGCTCTCGAGCTTCTTCTGCAATCGCACCCGCGGCGTTGGCAAAAGTGTCTACGCGCGCGGGACGGCCCGTCTGCTGCACCAGTGCGGCAATACTCACACCTTCAACGGCAAACCGGCTGCCGACGGCGAGTTGGTGCCCCTCCTCAATGCCCCAGCCGGCGACGCCCGTAACCGTACCGTCGGTCTCGAACCTCTCCATGCGTGCGAGATCGGCACCAAAGAGCACACCCACTTCCCCAGTAACGGCCTCGAAGACCTTGGAGGGCGAGGCGGCCTGTGCAACGAGCGTTGCCGTTCGCCTCAAGGCAGACTGCTCCTCCAACAGGGTTTGTAATTCCTCTTGGTTGGCTTCGAGCGACTTGGCCATCGTGTTGAAGGACCGTTCGAGTGCGCCGATCTCGTCCACACCAGTCTCCTGCACCCGTGCTCGGAGATCTCCTCCCGCGAGTCGGCCGGCCATTGCGGCTGCCGTGCGAACGGGTCCGACGATCGCTCGCGTCAGGTAGCCGGCGAAGAGAACGATCAGCAGAACTGATCCTGCGAGACCGGCCGCGCCGGCGACGAGCGCTCTACGACCAGCCTGGGCGGCGCTGACCTCGCGTGCGGTGAGAACGGCGTTCATAGTGGACGCGAACGACGCGAACTCCGTTCGAAGCCCGTCGACGCGGCGCTTCCCCTCTTCGGTCCTCTGGACACTGCTCGCAGGGGGATCGTGACGTCGCACTGCCTTCACAAGGGGTTCCGAATAGTCATGGATGTACGAGGTGGTGGCCTTGACAATCCGGCGGACTCGGGTCAGTTGGACGGGATCGTCGGCCACCAAGGCCTCGAGCGCTCTCGCCTGTTTGGGAAAGGCGGCACGAGCTTGTCTCCACGGCTCGAGAAAGCGATCCTTCCCTGTGATGACGAACCCACGCAGGCCCGTCTCGAGGTTAATGACGAGCTCCTCTAGCGCGTCCGCCGCAACCAGCGACTCTCGCGCCTGGCGTCTCTGGTCAGTCGACCTAAGCAAGTTCGCGATCGCAAGGAACAAGAAGAGGAATGCCGCCACAATCATGACTGCAAGCACGCCAGACGCCAGGAGCGTACGCGTGCGAATCCCGCCGCCCACTTCAAACTCTCGGACGCGCGGGGAAAACACTCCGACGATCGCGCCGCAGCGGTGACGTCACCTCTTGAGGCTAGCCCATACCTTGATCGACGGCGAAAAAGGATTTGCGAGGTTGCAGCGGTTGAGCTCCCTCAGTCCAGGTCGCGATCGTTGTTGAGCAGGTGACAAATGGCTTCGGCAGAGACATCGGACTTGGACAGAAATCCGTCGACGGGACTCTCTACGATGAGGTCTGCGAAGTCTGCCTCGGCGTGAGTCGAGATCAGGATCATCCGAGAAGACGCCTCGGCATTTTCTTCGAGTCGGCGGACGAGATCGAGGCCGCTCTCCGCACCCAGATCGATGTCAACCAGTGTGACATCTGGATGGAGCTGGTCGGTTTGTCGAAGAGCCTCGGCGCCCGTGGAGGCGACGCCCACAACCGTGACCCCTTCTTTTTCGAGAAGTGAGCGAGCGGCCTTCAGAAACGCGGCGCTGTCGTCCACGATGAGGCAACGAAATGACATGCCTGCAGGATGGCAGGTGCGATCCCGACTTCCATTCCGGCTAACTTCAATATCGCGGAACGACGACCAAGCGCTCGAGCGTCGTCTACTGACTGCGCACAAGCATCCGGCGGGGGACCCAGTCGCATGCATAAGCCTTCGGCGCAGACCATTCAGAGCGCGTCCAGGAACCGGATGACCGCGAGGACGCGGCGGTGATCGTTTCCCGTCTCAGGAAGATCCAGCTTCGTGAGGATACTTCGAACATGCTTCTCGACGGTTCCCTCGGTCACCCACAACACCTTGGCAATGCCGGCGTTGGAACGCCCCTCGGCCATCTGGGCGAGCACTTCACGCTCCCGAGCGGTGAGCACTCCGAGCGGATCGCTCACCCGAGCACCGCCGACGAGTTCCTTCACCAGCGTTGGGTCGAGGACTGAACCCCCCCTAACGATCCGCCCCAACGTCTCGAGGAACTCATCTACATCGGTGACACGACTCTTCAACAGATAGCCGATCCGATCGCCGCTAACCAGTAGCTCGACCGCGTGTTCCACCTCGACGTGAGCGGAAAGGACGAGGATTCCGACCCCAGGAAACTCCTCGCGGATCACTCGCGCGGCTTCGAGCCCCTCGGTGGAATGGGTTGGGGGCATGCGGATGTCCACGATGACAAGGTCGGGAGATTGCGCTCGCACGCGGGCTAAGAGCTCGGTTGCGTCGCCAGCTTGGCCGGTGACCTGGAAGTCGGCGCGCTCAAGCAGGCTCGCCAACCCGGCTCGAAGCAAGACATCATCTTCAGCCAGGATCACACTCGTGGGGCTCAACGCCTGGACCTTACTGCCGGCAGGCACGAGGCGCTTCTCGCCAAGGCATCGGATCGAGCCAGCCGGATCACCGCGGCGGTCGTGCCGGTTGGCAGGTATCCGATGACTACGGTTGGCGGGGGCCTTTGATGGGCGCTGCCGTGGAGGACCCGGGACCCCCTTGGAGGAATCATCTGTCCAGCGGCCGGGGGGGTGACGGGAAACGTATCCGGACGAGGACAGGGGAGGGCGATGAGGCAAGGCGGATCGGCGACAAGGCTTGGAGGTCCGAGAGCTAGGCAACCGATCCGACAATGGCTGCGGCGCCAGGACCCGACCCAGCAGCGATCGCACCGGCGTTCCGCATCGTCTCGAAAGGCGGCGCCCGGCGCGCTCGGGCGTCTCGGGCTGGTGATCGTCCTAAGCGCTCAGCTCGTGATTGTGCTCGATTTCAGCATCGTCAATGTCGCGCTGCCGGATATGAGCCGCGCACTCCACGCGTCGTCGACCTCTGTGCAGTGGGTCGTCACCGCCTACGCCATCAGCTTCGGCGGTCTGCTGGTATTGGGCGGCAGGGCGGCCGACCTATTCGGGCGGCGGCGGCCATTCGTATGGGGGCTGGCCGCGTTCGCAGCCGCGTCGGCGATGGGCGGGCTGGCCACGAATCTGATCCTTCTCGTTGTTGCTCGCGCGGTGCAGGGCATCGCGGCCGCCGCGGTGGCGCCGGCAGCGCTATCGATCCTGACCACGAGCTTCCAGGGTAGGAATGACCGAACGCGTGTTCTCGGTTACTACGGCTCCACCGCCTCGGTGGGATTCGTCATCGGCCTCGTACTCGGTGGCCTCCTCGTGGAGACCGTGGGCTGGCGTGGCATCTTCTTTGTCAACGTCCCCATTTGCTTACTCGGCGCCGCCTTCAGCTCGCGCATCCTGCCCTCGGATGTGGCCGCGTCTGTGAGACCGCACCTCGATCTGATAGGCGCCTGCCTCGTCATCGCCGGGGTCTCGACACTCGTCTACGCGCCGACTGCTGGAGTAAATGACGGATGGATGTCTCCGCCCTTCTTCGTCGCGCTTGCGGTCGCAGGCGCGCTCCTTACGGCCTTCGTTCTCCGCGACCGGCGCAGCTCGGAGCCGCTCATTCCGATGTCGATCTTCCGTTCGCGCACCCTCGCGGCGGGCGACGGAGTGACACTGCTGGTCGGGGCGTGGAACGCCGCTGAAGTCCTGCTCCTGAGCCTCTACTGTCAGCAGGTGCTTGGCTACTCGCCGCTGCAAGCTGGGCTCGTCGTAGTGCCACAAGGCATTGCAGGGCTACTGCGCGGCGCCGTCGGCGCGACGGTCATCGCTCGCGTGGGCATCAAGCGGCTCCTCACGACCAGCGCGGCCCTCGCTGCCGTGGGATTGGCACTCCTGCTGCGGTTCCCTGCCACCAGCCGGTATCCACTGCTCGGGGTTGTTCTCTTCCTGGTGGGGTTCGGCACGACGAGCACCATGTTCGCCGCCACCGTCGCCGGGACCGCGGGCGTCACCAATGACGAACAAGGGCTAGCCAGCGCGCTCGTCAATACCGCTCGGCAAGTTGGCTCCGCGATCGGTGTCGCCACGCTGCTCGCCGTAGCGGCGGCCGAGACTGGCTCCCGCGCCGGTTCCATCACCGCCCTCGCCGGTGGTTACAGGCTGGCGATGGGCGTGGGGGCGGCTCTTGCCCTCGCTGCGAGCGTGCTCTCGCTCGTCCTCGTCAGTGAGAGAGACTGTCAAGAGCATCACGAACGGCTCCGCCAAAGCCATCTCGACCACCCGTGGCCCCTGCCGGAATTCCTCGCCCACCATCGAGTTCCACACGACGAGGCACCCGCTAGAAGTCACGACACGAAAGCCTTGCGCTGCCATGCTGAACGCATTCTCAATCGCACCTAGGAGGGGCGAAGATGATCAGCTCGGAGTCGATTTCACCACAGTCATTCTTGCTGCAGCGTGTCCAACCGGCGATGACCGGGTTGATCGACGGGTCGCTCTCGACTCTGGCACCGATCTTCGCTGTAGCCCTAGCCACCCACAACCCCCACTACGCGTTCCTCGCCGGACTCGCAACGGCCATCGGGGCGGGCATCAGCATGGCCTTCTCCGAGGGTCTCTCAGACACGGGCGACCTAACCGGTCGCGGCAGTCCCTACCTGCGCGGCTCGATCACAGGAGCCGGCACGTTCGCGGGCGGGATCTTGCACACATTGCCGTTTCTGATCCCGCAATTCCGAGCTGCGCTGCTGGTCGCGCTCGCCACGATCGCTTTCGAGCTCGTTGCCTTAGCCTGGATCCGCTCGCGTTTCTTCAACACGAGTTTTCTGCGCTCGGTCGTTTCGGTAACACTCGGCGGGGCAATCATCGCCGCTGTAAGCGCGGCGCTGGGTGCCGCTGCCAGCTGACCCGAACCGGCGACGAGCCACACGTGGAGATGCCGTCCTCACGGCGCCTTTGTGCCAGCTCTTCTCACAGCGCCTCCGCCCATCACAGCGCGTTTGTCCCACTATTCCGGCTACCACCTACACGAGAGTTGCGGCCCACCGGAGTGCGACTTTGATGTTGGCGGGGAGGACGTGCAACCTCGCCGGAGCGATGCTCGAGCTATGACATCCAACGAGAGGAGAGTGGTTATGCAGAACACGCAGATCAAGACATCGGCGCTGGGGAACACAGGGATGGAGATCTCCCGCGTTGGCTTGGGCGCCTGGGCGATCGGGGGCACCGGCTACGACTGGGGCTGGGGAGCGCAGGACGATTACGACTCGATCGCGGCGATACACCGCGCCCTCGAACTCGGCGTCAACTGGATCGACACCGCTGCACAGTACGGGTTCGGACATTCCGAGGAGGTCGTCGGCCGTGCGCTCTCTGGCCTTTACGAGCGCCCGTACGTCTTTACGAAGGCGGGGCAGCCCGAGGGGCCGGAACGAACAACGGTCCAGAGCTTGCGGCGAGACTCGATCCGGCACGAGGTCGAGGGGAGCCTCCAGCGACTCGGAGTAGACGCGATCGACCTATACCAGATCCATTGGCCGATCCCCGACGAGGAGATCGAGGAGGGGTGGTCGACCTTTGCTGAGCTCCGCGAGGAGGGGCTGGTGCGCCACATCGGTGTCTCCAACTTCACCGTCGAGCAGCTGCGACGGGCGCAAGACATCGCACCCGTCGAGACGCTCCAGCCCCCCTACTCGTTGGTCGCACGCGAAGCCGAGGAGGAGGTTCTCCCCTTCGCCGAGCGCGAGGGGATCGGCGTGATCGTCTACTCCCCGATGGGATCCGGTCTACTGGCCGGAAAGATGACGCGCGAGCGCATCGAAGGTCTGCCCGAGGACGACTGGCGTAAGCACAGTGACCGGTTCAACGAGCCGCAGTTGTCACGCAACCTCGAGCTCGTTGACCGCTTGGTGGAGGTCGCGGACCGGCTCGATACAACCCCCGGAGCGGTCGCGGTCGCGTGGACGCTGCGCAACGCCGCTGTAGACGGGGCCATCGTCGGGTTCCGGCGGTCCGATCAAGTCGACCCGATCCTGGGCGCAGCGTCACTTGAGCTCGCCGAGGACGATATCGCCACGATCGAAGGGAGCATTTGAGATGGCTACGACAACTACAACAAAGATCGGCTTCGTCGGCCTCGGGCACATGGGCGGCAACATGGCTGCCCGTTTCCTAGCCGCCGGGTACCCGGTCTACGGTGAGGATCGAAACCGAGAGCAGGCGCAGGGGCTCATGCACGATGGACTTCAATGGCGCAACACTCCACGCGAAGTGGCCGAAGCCGCCGACGTCGTCTTCACCTCGGTTCCCAACGACGATGTGCTCAAGACGGTTGCCTCGGGGCCCGACGGAATCATCGCCGGCCTCGAGGCAGAAGAGATCTGGATCGACATGAGCACGGTCAGCCCGCGCGCGAGCCGAGAACTAGCGCAGCAAGTCCGCACGCGCGGAGCTACCATGCTCGATGCGCCGGTATCGGGGAGTGTTCCGCAAGTGCAAGCCGGAACGCTCACGATCATGGTGGGCGGGGAAGAACAAGCGTATGCACACGCAGAGCCGATCTTGCGCTCACTCGGTACGCCGACTCGTGTCGGCGACAACGGGCAAGGATTGGTACTCAAGCTGGCGATCAACATCAGCCTCGCCGTCCAGATGCTTGCGTTCGCCGAAGGCCTGCTGTTGGCCGAACGCTCCGGACTCGACCGCAAGCTCTCCATCGAGGTTATGACCCAGAGCCCGATCGGCTCGCCGATGCTGAAGGCGCGCGCTGCGCTTCTCCAAGACCTGCCGGACGAGGCGTGGTTCGACATCAGCCTGATGCAGAAAGACCTGGTGCTGGCGCTCGACACCGCCCGTCAGCTGGGCGTGCCACTGCCAACCGCCGCAGCGGCAGACGAGATGCTTACCGTAGCTCGTGCGCTGGGCTACGAGCGGCGCGACCTGGCGGCCTTGTTCGAAGTGCTCGGCCGAGTGGCAGGGGGCCAAGTGGATCCAGCCTGAGGGAGTCACCGAAGACGCAGGACAACCTTGCCCTGACCATGGCCGGCCTCCAATCTGAGGTGCACCCGGGCAGCCTCCTCTAGCGGGAGCACCTCATCGATGAGGACATGGAGGGTCCCTGCATCCAACATCTCGCGCAGCTTTTCCAGCCGGACACGATCGGGGCGGACGAGAACTCCATGCAGCGTGATATTTCGATCCATCAGCAGCTCCAGATCGCCTTCGACGGAGGCGATCGAGGCAGCACGGCCGTTGGGTCTGATGGCCGCGAGGCTCCGGGAGATCAAGTCGCCCCCGACGAAGTCTGCAACCGCGTCGAGCTCGGCTCCCGCGGCGTCGCGCGCCGCCGACGGAACATCTTGAGTTCGATAGTCGAGGCACACAGAAGCGCCCATCTCCATCAGCTTCGAGTGCCGGGGGAGGCTGGCTGATGCAATCACCCGAGCGCCACGCGCGATCGCCATCTGGAGCGCGAAGGCTCCGACTCCGCCCGCAGCTCCGTGGAGAAGGACCCACTCTCCCTTCTGTACGTCTAGGCGGCGGATAACAACCTCGTACGCTGTTCCAGCGGCCAGGGGGACGGCTGCGGCCTCGACGTGCGACAGACGTTCAGGTTTCCTCGTGACTATGGCCGCATCCACAACCTGGTATTCGGCGTAGGTCCCCATGGGGTTTCCCATGAAGTCCGACATGTAGAAGACCTCGTCCCCGCTCGCCAGATCCAGTACATCTTCACCGGTGGCTTCAATGACGCCGGAGGCGTCCGATCCCGGAACGATCGGCGGCGAGAGCCCGGCCCAGGTCCCGTCGGAGCGGTTGCTTGCATCAACTGGGTTGGTCCCCGCTGCTTGGATCGCCACGAGTACTTCCCCCTTCCCCGGGGTGGGGACCGAGATTCGTTGCACTTCCATCACCTGCGGGCCCCCGAAGTTCGCCGCCACGACAGCTCGCATGGACCTGGCCATTTGAACGCTCCTTTACTCGGATACCTGGCTGTCCTGTCGAATCAGATGCACGGAACCGCTATGGCGAACGGTCTAACTAGAACGCACAAGTCTTTACCGGGCAACGTTCAGCGCAGGGCAAGGGGCTCGAACGCGTCACCGTGCTGGGCGGCTCGGGGACGAACTCCCCAAGGGCACCCTGGGCAGTATGTCTGATCGAATCAGGCCGCAGGGGACCGCCATAGCGACGGTGCTGCGGAATCCAGCGGAGGGCAAGGGACTCGAACCCTTAAGTCCTTGCGGACAACGGTTTTCAAGACCGTCCGGTTACCAGTTACCGTAGCCCTCCACTTGTCACGATACTCACCGCGGGTAAGAGACGACTACGCCAAGTGACTCATCCGCCGGGCTCGGGCCGAATCGTTAGGGCTTCGGGTCGATGACGTCGAAGCCTGCGTATGGACGGAGCGATTTCGGAATCGTCACGCTTCCGTCAGCCCGCTGGTGATTCTCGAGCAGCGCCACGATCGTCCGGCCAATCGCGCATGCAGTCCCATTCAGAGTGTGGACGAGGCGACTCTTGCCGCCCTCGCGGAAACGCACCTGCAAGCGCCGCGCCTGATAGTCCGTGGCATTCGTCGCCGACGTCACCTCCATGAAACGATCGGAAGCCGGCAGCCACGCTTCATGGTCGATCTTCTTGGCCGCCATCGGGCCCAGGTCCCCGCCACACATTACGAGGACCCGGTACGGGATCTCCAGGGCTTGCAAGAGTTGCTCCTGATTGGCCAGGATGAAGTCGTATTCCTCCCATGACGTGTCGGGATGGCAGTAGGAGAACTGCTCCACTTTGTCGAACTGATGGAGGCGGACCAAACCCTGTGTGTCCTTTCCATAGGTGCCCGCCTCGCGCCTGAAATTCGTCGAGAACCCCGCATAGCGCAGGGGTAGCTCAGCAGCATCGACGATCTCGTCGGCGTGCATACCGGCGAGAGCAACCTCTGACGTTCCTGTCAGATAAAGGTCATCCCGTTCGATCCTGTAGATCTCTCGCTCTTCAGTGGGAAAGAACCCGGTGCCGTACATCGCGCGCTCCCGTACCAGCACCGGGGTAATCACAGGAGTAAAGCCACGGCCCCCGAGCAGATCGACTGCGAACCGTGTAAGAGCGAACTCGAGGATCGCGCCCGGCCCGGTCAGGTAAACGAACCTCGATCCCGAGGTCTTCGCGCCCCGTTCGGCATCGAATATCCCGAGCTGCCGTCCCAATGTCGCGTGGTCGAGTGGCTCGAAATCGAAGAGTGGCTTGTCTCCAACCTCTCGCTCGACGACGTTCTCGGCTTCCGAGGAGCCTTGAGGCACGGACTCATGAGGAAGGTTCGGCAAGTAACCGGCCACGCGTGCGATCTCGCCCTCAGCGCGCTCCAGTTCGGGCTCAAGCTCCTTCAATCGATCGGCCAGAACCCTCGCTTCGGCGATCGCTGCGGGCCGGTTTTCGGGGGCCGTAGTGGCGATAGACCTAGACGCGCTGTTGTGTTCCGCGCGGACGTTCTCGACCTCTGCCAGAAGTTGCCTGCGCTGCTTGTCGAGCTCGGCAAGCTCTTCCAGCTGTGGCACCCCACCACGCCGGTCGTACGCAGTGCGTACCGAGTCGAGATCGTCCCTTAGAAGCTTGAGGTCGATCACTTCGTGGCAGTCGCCGCCGGCTCGCTTCTGTCGCTTCCCTCCACCGCAATCGCGATAGCCTCACGCTCTTCATCCGAGAGGTTGTTTTCCGAAGTCAGCCCCCGGACCAACTTCGCATAAGTCCGCGTCTCGGTGCGCCCATTGATAGATGAGATGATCACACCATCACCGTTGTCATCCAAGAGCGCTGCGGAGAATGACAGACGTCCACCCATATCGTCGAATGCGTCGTACCGCACCAACCCAAATCTCTGCATAGCACCCTTGCGCAATAGAGATTCCTCTTGCTGCGTGGCTGTCACGTGATCGACCCGTTGTTCAATGGACTGGACACGCTTGATCACCCTGGAGAAGGCAGCAAAGATGTCCTTCTCCTCTCCTTCGCCGCGCAAGAGAGCGTAGGAGCGGCGAACCTTGCGCAGCCGCGCAGCAAGTATCAGAACGATGAGAAATGCAAGAACGGCAAGGGCCGCCACAATCATCAGCGCGAGCGTTAGCTGATGGAGGGTCAGGTCCGGCACGACGCAGCATCCTACACTGGGGTATGCGACCGGAAGAGGTGAAAGACCTGCTCACCGCCGTGCAAGAGCGCACGACAACTGTCCATGCGGCTCTGCGAAAACTGCAGGAGGTTCCGGTCGAAGACCTGGGATTCGCACGGCTGGATACGCACCGCGAGCTTCGCCAAGGCCTGCCCGAAGTCATCTATGCCGAGGGCAAGACCTCGGAACAGGTCGCCGCTATCGCTGCCCGGATGCTCGAGACGACCACCGCTCCCGTCCTGGCCACGCGCGTTTCCCCGGACAAAGCGGGCATGTTGCACACTCATTTTCCCGAAGCCGTCCATCACGAGGCCGCTCGGTTGGTCGTGTTTCGTTCCGTGGGGCCGTCCGCACCGGCGACCGGCACCATCACCGTGGTCAGTGCCGGTACGTCTGACCTTCCCGTGGCGGAGGAGGCAGTTCTGACCGCAGAGACGTTCGGGGCCGAAGTGCACCACGTGACCGACGCGGGTGTTGCCGGACTCCACAGACTGCTCGCCGAGCAGGACCGGTTGCACGATGTCGATGTTGTCATCGCGGTCGCGGGGATGGAGGGAGCGCTGGCCAGCCTGGTGGGCGGGATCGCCTCGGCCCCCGTGATCGCGGTTCCGACCAGCGTCGGCTACGGAGCTTCCTTCGAGGGCCTCGCCGCTCTGCTGGCGATGCTGAACGCGTGCGCGGCGGGAGTAGTGGTAACCAATATCGACAATGGATTCGGTGCTGCAATGTTCGCTCTGCGTCTGTTGAGGAAGATTCACAAGGAGTGAAGCTTCTCTACTTCGATTGCTTCTCGGGAGCGTCGGGCGACATGATTCTGGGAGCGTTGCTCGACGCAGGCGCATCCGAAGAGCGAGTTCGCGACAGCCTCCAGGCTCTGGGCTTGCAGGGCTGGGAGCTCCAGATCTCGGAGGTGCAACGGGGTCCTCTCAGGAGCACCCGCGCGATCGTCACTGCGGACGAAGACGGGACCGCTCGCTCCCATCGCGAGATCGCCGCGATCCTTGACCGGGCTCGTCTCGACCCTGCTATCAAAGAACGCGCTAAAGCGGTGTTCGAGCTGCTTGCCCGTGCCGAAGGCCGCATCCATGCCACCCCTCCCGAGGACGTGCACTTCCACGAGGTCGGCGGCTTGGATGCGATCGTCGATATCGTCGGTTGCTGCGCAGCTCTTCAACACTTCCTCCCGGCGCTCGTCGTCACCTCGCCGATAGCCACTGGAACCGGGACGGTGCAGACTGCACATGGCGAGCTGCCGCTGCCAGCCCCGGCGGTTACCGAGATCCTGCAGACGTGCGGAGCATCACTGAGCGCACGTGGCCAGCGCGAGCTGATCACGCCGACGGGAGCCGCACTCCTGGCTGTGCTCACTGACAGATTCGACTCGATGCCCCCCATGACGCTTGAAGGCTCCGGCTACGGAGCGGGGGCCGGGGAGGGAGAGCTGCCAAACGTGCTGCGCGTCATCACCGGAGAATCGCTCGACGAACCCACGGGGCTAACAGCAGATGCGATCGCGATACTCATCGAGACAAATCTCGACGACATGTCCCCGGAGTTCGTTCCCTACGTCATCGAGTCACTTCTCGAAGCCGGCGCGTACGACGCTTGGGTCACTCCCATCTCGATGAAGAAAGGCAGGCCGGGACATACGTTGTTCGCCCTGTGCGCCGCCGTGAAGAAATGGCATCTGATGGAAATCATCTTTCGTGAAACGACAACCTTAGGAGTACGCGCAACCACTGTGGAACGCACGATCGCAGATCGTCATTGGACCGAGGTAGACGTTGCCGGGCAGAAGGTTCGCGTCAAGATCGGTTCGCGCCACGGCGATGTGACTACCACTGCGCCGGAGTACGAAGACGTGGTCTCTGCGGCGCGCGTAACGGGCCTGCCGCTGAAAGAGATCCACGCTCGTGCTCTTCATGCAGCGATGCAAGAGGCCGACTCCGAGCAACTAGCGCGGCCGCCGGGAAGCTAGCCGGCGAACGGCTAGTCGCGAGCTTTAGCCCGCAGATGCTCGAGAACGCCCACTTCGACTTCGGTTGACTCAGTCCAGCGCTCCTCGAGGTTCTCGGTGCCCACATACTGGAACAAGGATCGCTTGAGATGACCTTCATAGCCTTCTGTTCCCGGTCCGGCGTCATAACCAAGGCGGGAAAGAAGGTTTCTCAACTCGCCGGCGGTGGCCGCGTCGATCTCGACGTACTCGAGGTCCTCCGGTCGCGGAAAGTAGAGCCGGTGCAATGAGAACAAGCGATGAAGCTCTGGAACGGGGTCGAGGTGGTCGTCCACCCTCAGGTCCACAGCTTTATCACTGCCTCCTCCATAGCCTCCGCCCTCGCGGACTATGAATATGGCGGCCGATTGCCTGCCGCGCCGGTCGCCGCCCGCCTGATCTCCTGCTTGCAAGGCGGCCAGCAAACGCGCGGCGAACTCGCCTTGGGTCGATTCGAAGGTGTCGGCCATCGCGTCGACCACGTCGGGTCCCGTAAGGATGTTGCCCTGACAGCAGTAGCCGTCGCCCGTACGACCACCAGCCCAATCCATACATTCGCTGCCGGTATAGGTAACCGCCTTGCCGGAGGCATCCACGATTCCGAGTTGACGGTGCTCCCGCTCGTCATCGCCTTGCGTCAAAGTGGCCGCCGTCGCAGACGCGTCGTGGCCTTGCGCCAACAACTCGAGGCCTCCAGAGCCGTAGGCGAGGTTGGCCAGAGCCTGAGTAGCCACAGCCCCCACTCCTGCGCGCGCCCACGGAACAACGTTGCCGACTGCGAGAAACTTCGAGGCGACCGCTACCCCCCACTCCGGGGTCGAGCCTGAGGCATCGCGAGCAACTATCGAAAAGGTCACCGAGCTACTACGTAGTTAGGGACAGATCTCTGGTCGGGAGTGACCGTAGTAGAGGTAGCGGAACCCGCAGAAACGCTAGGCGTGAGCAGCTTCTTGGAGATCGTCGCCCTCTCCTGCGGGATACCAGCACGCGGCGTAATGATCGGTTTCCAGCTGGCCGAACGGGGGCATCTCGCTCTTGCAGTTCTCCGGCACGTCGGTGTCGCTGCCCGCGACCATGCGGGCTTTGGGGCACCGAGGATGGAACGGGCACCCCGATGGAGGATTGATCGGGGAGGGAACGTCGCCGGTGAGCGTGATCCGGTGCGTCAGGTCCGCACCCGCCGACTCGTAACCCTTGGGCACCGCGGACAGCAGCGACGCTGTGTAGGGGTGCTTCGGATTGTCGTAAAGCTCGACGGCGTCCGCGAGCTCTACGATCCGGCCGAGGTACATCACAGCGATGCGGTCGGAGATGTGCCGCACGACGCCGAGGTCGTGGGAGATAAACAGATACGTTAGCTGGAACTCACTCTGCAGATCCTCGAGAAGGTTCAGGATCTGCGCCTGGATAGAAACATCGAGTGCTGACACCGGCTCGTCGCAGATGATCAGCTTCGGTCTCAGGGCCAGCGCTCGGGCCACACCGATCCGCTGGCGCTGGCCTCCGGAAAACTCGTGCGGGTAACGGTTGTAGTGCTCGGGGTTCATACCGACTCGGTCCATAAGGTCCTGCACCCGCTTCTTCGCGTCACCCTCAGTCTTGTGGATCGCGAACGGCGTGCCAATGATCGAGCCCACCGTCTTGCGAGGATTAAGTGATGCATACGGGTCTTGGAAGATCATCTGCATCTCACGCCGCAAGGGCCGGACCTGACGATTGCTCATCTTGGAGATATCTTGACCCTCGAACCAGATCTTGCCCGAGGTCAATGGGATCAGCTTAGTTATCAAGCGGGCGGTGGTTGATTTACCGCAACCAGACTCGCCGACCAGGCCCAGGGTTTCGCCAGGGTAGATCTCGAAGTCGACGCCCTCGACGGCATGGACTGCAGCGACCTCTTTCTGGAAGATGATCCCCTTCGTTATCGGGAAGTACTTCGTGAGGGCTTCGGCGCGCAGCAGAGGCTCAACCGAATGCCTGCCGGCCTCGGTCTGGGCCGCGGTGAAAGTCTCGGTCATGACGCTGCCGGCATGGTGTGTCTCCTGTCATGACGCTGCACCCAGAGGCGCTGCTTATCCTCAGCGGTGAGGTGGCAGGCTTCGGGATGGCCCCCGCCCCGGTCTATCAACTCGGGGATCTCCTTGTCGCAAGGCTCGAACCGATGGGGGCAACGGGGATGGAAAGGACAACCCGGCGGCACTCGGATCAGTGAGGGCGGTGATCCCTCGATCGGAACCAACCGCGCGCCCTTCTGAGAGATGTTCGGGATCGACTCGAGCAGGCCCCAGGTGTAGGGGTGGAGCGGATGGGCGAAGAGCGAGTCGCGCGGTCCGATCTCCATCGCCCGTCCCGCGTACATCACCATCACAGCTTGCGCCACATCAGCGATCACGCCGAGGTCGTGGGTGATGAGGATGACGCCGATGTTGAAGTCCTGCTTCACCCTCTCGATCAACTCGAGGATCTGAGCTTGCACCGTCACGTCAAGTGCAGTGGTGGGCTCATCTGCGATGAGCAGGTCCGGGTTGTGCACGATAGCCATGGCGATCATGGCTCTCTGGCGCATGCCTCCCGAATACTGGTGGGGATAGTCCTTGAAGCGGTCACGCGGATTCGGGATACCAACCGCGGCCAGCACTTCGACCGCACGCTCCTTGGCTGCCTGCGAGGACGTCTTCTCGTGGCAGCGGATAGCCTCGACGATCTGGTCGCCCACACGGTAGAAGGGGTGCAGGCAAGCGAATGGATCTTGGAAGACCATCGCCAGTTCTTTGCCCCGTACTTTCCGCAGCTCCTCTTTGTCGAGCGTGAGGAGGTTGCTGCCCTTGAAGAGGATCTCTCCGGACACCTTTGCGGACTTTAGATTCGTAAGCCCCAGGGCCGTCAGGCACGTAACGCTTTTGCCAGAGCCTGATTCGCCCACGATGCCGAAAGTCTCCCCTCGGCGTACTTCAAACGAAAGTCCATCGACTGCTTTTACGAGACCATCCGGCGTGGGGAAGTGAACGTGGAGGTCGCGGACTTCCAGTAGGACTTCGCCGGTCATGGTCGCACAAGCATAGCCATTTTCTGGGCTAGCGCTGCAGGCTTAGGAATACGTAACCCGTGGGTCCAGGATCGCGTAGACCACATCGACGACCAGATTCGCGGCGATGATGAAGAAAGCAGCAACCAGCGTCGTCCCCAGAACGATCGGGATGTTCTGATCCCTGATCGCGTCGACCGAGTACGCGCCGATGCCGGGGATGTTGAAGATGTGCTCGGTGACGATGGCACCCCCCAGCAAAATGCCCAGATCGAGTCCGTACATCGTGACGACAGGTGTCAGGGCACTCCGCAGCTCGTGGCGGATGACCGATCGCTCGGTCAATCCTTTAGCTCGTGCAGTCCGGATGTAGTCCTCGCCGGCGACGTCCAGCATGTTCCCACGAACCATCCTCGAGTAGATCGCCGCAGAAACGAATGCGAGAACGAGCCAGGGAAGCCACATCACCTTCAGCCATCCGATGGGGCTATGGGTGATCCCCACATAGGCCCCCGTGTCGTAGATGCCCAGACGCGCATCGAAGAAGAAAACTGCCACGAGGCCGAGCCAGAAGGTCGGCAATGAGAGGCCCGCGAGGGCAAAAATCATCGAGGACCGGTCCAGCAAGGATCTCCGTTTCAACGCGGAGATGATGCCGATGCCGCAGCCCATCAATAACCAGATGATCGATGCTCCTATAGCGAGACCGATCGTCGGAGGGAGCCGGTGGATCAGAGCCTTCGTAACCGCTTCGTGGGTCTGGTACGAGTAGCCAAGGTTTCCTTTGAGTGCATTGCCCAGGTAGGTGGCGAACTGCACATAGATCGGTTTGTTCAGATCAAGGCGCTCGACAACCGAGCGCACGACCGGGGGAGTGGGGTGCTTACCCGCGAGCGTGTAAGCGATGGGTGGGTACTTGGCTCCCGGGGCTTTGTGCAGAGAACCACCCGGGAGAACGAAGAAGATGGCAAATACCAACGCCAGAACAAGGATGAGCATCACTACCGACCAGAGCGCTCGCCGGATCACGTACTGCATCATGATGCCCACTCCTCCCCTAGAAGCTCGTACCGGTCTCCGCGGTGCGAAGGCCGTCCCCGGATTCTAAAAGCTTGTTTCGTTTACTTCAGCACTGCGTGAAAACCAGGAAGAGCGGGCCCGGGCTTGACCCCGGGCCCGCTTCCTATGGACGGCTACAGCGAATGCAACTCGTCCAGTGAGTCAGCTCCTAGATCAGCCGCCAACTCCGGCGTTGACCCAGTCGATCTGCTCGTAATAGCTGTGGTAATAGGCGTTCTGGACACGACTGCTGATCGGAATCCGGCTCTTGTACCAACGGTACGGCACGTAGACACCGAGATTCGTGATCGTCTTGTTCAGTTTGAGCCAGTCCGCCGCAGCCGCGCTTCCCGTCTCGGACGTGGCCTTGTCGATAAGCGAGTTGACTGCCGGGTCGTCCAGAAGCGGGTAGTTGCTGTTGCCCTGGGGCAGGATGCTCGAGCCCGCGAACAGTGGCGTTATGAACGACGCCGGACCCGGGAAGTCCTGACACCAGTTGGTCAGTCCCAGAGCGACATGCTTCGCCGGAACACCCACGAAGTTCGTGTAGTAGTCCGGGTACGGCAGTGTCTTGATGTCGAGGTTGTCGATGCCGATGGCCTTGAGGTCCTGACGGATCGACTCGAACTGCTGAGGAACCGGATCGGTCGAGTCGCCAACCGCAAGCAGCTTGCCATGGAACCCGTTGGCGTAACCGGCTTCCTTCATGAGCTTCTTCGCAGCCGCCACATCCGGTGTCCCACTTGGGTTGCCGAATGGGAAGTAGGTATTTCCTGCGAAGCCGTTGCCCACGAAGGTCGGAGGCAGGACCGAGCCTGCGACGTCACCTACGAGCGGGCCACCAAGCAACCTGATGAGGTTCTGCCGGTCGATGGCGTCGTTGACGGCCTGACGGACCTTGACGTTGTCGAAAGGCTTCTCCTTGGTGCTCAGGAACATCGAGCCTGTGCACGGCTCGGGGCCGTTGAAGATACGGGACTTGTAGTCCGGGGTCTGGACGACCTTCTGCAACTGTGCACCGGTCGGGGCACAGTCGACGGCCATGTCGTACTGGTTCGACAGAACCTTCTGCACGCAAACCTGCGAGTCGAAGCCCTCTTTCCAATCGACCTCGTTGAGGTACTGGTGGCGGGTCGTGTCCGTCGACTGGTCCCAGTACTTGTTGGGCTTGAGGACGAAAGACTCCTTGGGGGTGTACGAATCGATGTAGTACGGACCCTCTGCCACCGGTGCCTGGGCGTACCCCGACGTCTTCTGAGCGTCGAGCGGGCCGGCGTAACTCTGTGGCACCGGGCTCGCGCCCGGCATGGCCATACGAAGGTCCCAGTCACCCAGCGGCTTGGTGAGGTTGAAGACCACGGTCTTGTCGTTTGGCGTCTGGATCCCCGAGATTTGACCCTTCATGGGCCCGCCATTCTGGTTGGCCGTCTGGAAGGCCGGCGCGCCCTTGATGTCCGTGTAATAGAAAGGATATCCGGCACCAACCGACGGAAGGAACAGCCGCTCGATCGCGTACTTGAAGTCCTTCGAGGTGATGGGCTGGCCGGTGACTCCGGGGATGGACTTGCCGCCCATGCCCGGCCCGTACTTGATCCCGTCTTTGAGCGTGTAGGTGAACTGCGTGTTGTTCGAGTTGGCCTTTCCGAGAGACGTGGCGAGGTCCGGCACCGCCGTGGTCTGCGTCTTGAAGTCCGGACCGATCCCGTATGTGGTCAGGCTTCGAACCGTGCCGCGACCGATGGTGTTGAAGTAAGACACCGTATAGGCAGCCGCCGGGTCGATGTAGTCGACATCCCCGATCGACGCCCACTTCATCGTCCCGCCCTTGGTCACCGACGTTCCACCGAGCACCTGGCTTCCGCTGGACGTCATGTTGATGCCGGCGTTCGAAGTTCCGCCGCCACCGCCACCACCGCCGCCGCCACCGCCACCACCGCCACTGTTGCCACCACAAGCTGCGGCAACAACCGCGAGAGCACAGAGCGGCGCAAAAAACTTCAGAAGTCGCTTCCTGTTATTCAATAGATCCTCCTCGTTCGACGGCCTGCATTTCCCAGATTTCATTTTCTTCCGTGGTCCTTGAGCTGTTTCAAAGTCAGAATTCTTCCTCTAGCTACCTCCCAGTGCGAGGATCGAGGGCGTCGCGAAGCCCGTCTCCGAGCAGGTTGAACGCGAGCACGGTGATGAAAAGGGCGAGACCAGGGAACGCCATGTACCACCAGGCAGCTCCCTGGGAAACGAAGTTGGTGGCGGTGTTCAGCATGTTGCCCCACGAAGGCGTCGGTTCCTTGATGCCGACTCCCAAGAACGACAGGGTCGCCTCGCCGATGATGTTGACGGGGATTATGAGCGTCGCGTACGTGAGCACGATGGCAATGAGGTTGGGAAAGATCTCGCGAAACATGATCCAAGTGGTGCTCGCCCCGAGGGAGCGGGCAGCTTCGACGAACTGCGACTCACGAAGCGATAGCACCTGGCCACGAACGATGCGGGCCATATAGGGCCAGCCGAAAAAGGCGATGATGCTGATAACGAGCACCTGGCTCGCCTTCGGGGAGGGACTGAGCGAAACCGCAAGAGCGATCCCCAGAAGAAGGAAGGGCACGGAGAGAACCAGGTCCATGAATCTCGAGATGACCGTGTCGGTCTTGCCGCCGATGTACCCCGAGAAAAGGCCCGCGATAACACCGAGGATGACCTCTACCCCGGTGGCTATGAAGGCCACCTTGAGCGAGACCTGGGCACCGTAGAGCACCCTGACGAAGAGATCCCGGCCGAGCTCGTCGGAGCCGAAATAGAAACCGTGCCCGGGGCCTAGGGGAACGCCGAAAAGGTTGATGCGCTGGCGAAACTGCTGGTTGACGCCGTGATGCAAAACGTGGGCCCAGAAGGGGGCGCTGAGCGCTCCGGCGACCATGAGCACGATGACGACGGCACCCGCAAAAGCCAGCTTGTCCTGCTTGAAACGGCCCCAGAACAGCTGGCGGGGCGACTTGGCAACTGCCTCCTCACCGCCCCCCGTGTCGAATTGGAAGCCGGCTTGTGTTTCCGCTGCGCTCTGACTCACGGCACCCTCTTCATGAGTTCATCGAGGCTATCTGGTCCTGCTTAGGTGGTTGGGGGAACCTACTACGCTAGTCGTAAGAAGTCTAGTCCCGGCGGAAAACTGCATTCGCGGTTTGGGGGCCAAGCACGGTCCGGGTGAGAAGTTTCTGCGGGACGATGCGGTACACGCTTACGGGCCCAAGGGACGGTCCGGACAGGATCGGGCTCGCCGTCCACCCCCGTTCGGCCTCCCAGCCCTGCCTTGCCTCGGCCAGCAAGCGCACGGACTCGCTGTGGGAGAGACCGCGGTTCCGGTAGACCGTCTTGATGATCGCCGGAGCTTCCTGAAGGGCGCTCAGCTTCAGCCGGAGTGACACTCCTAGATCCTTGGGAGGCAGGGCGCTGCCGACGCCGCCGGGCGGAGGAAGGGTCTCCGTGGCAGCTCTGCCGGCGCCGAGCGTGGGCAGCGTGTATCCGTGCGGGGCGCCCCACACGAGAGCAACTGCGGCGCGGCTGGTCTTAGTCATCTCGACCCCGACTTCGAGGGCCAGGAACGCAGCGAGCAAGCCCGCAATCACGAAGGGCCAGGCCCTGGCCCGCCCCTCCGGCAGCGCTCGTGTATCCGCTACCGACAGAAGCCGGCTCACCCGTCGCTTGATCCTGCCTCGCGCGGGCCAGAAACCGAGCGAAGTAGCTCCGCGGCGCTGCCCCCGCATGAGCTCGCACATCTTCAGGAGGCTCGAGGCCACTGCCAGTGGGCGTCCCGTAAGGCCGGCGGCGCGGCGGTCGGCCTCCAGCTCGCGGTCGAGGGCCAGCCGGCTGAATGCGATGTGGGCCAGGGGATTCCAGGCCATGAGGTCCCTGATGAGGCTGGCTACCAAGACAAGCCGAACGTCGCAAGACTCGAGGTGGGCTATCTCGTGGGCAAGAGTGGCGGCGAGCTCATCGTCATCGAGGCGAGAACGAAGGTCTCGAGACAAGAGGATCTGCCCCCGGCGGCGGCCGCCCATCGCGAAGGCTCCGTGAACCCCCCTGGGCAGCAGTAAGACCGAGGGCCGGTTGGGAAGCCCAGCGGCGGCGGCGAGTCGGTCGACCAGATCACCGATCCCTGGGCGTTGCGACTCCGTGAGAGGACAACAGCGGTTTCGCAGCCGCCGCATGGCGACCACACCCACCAAACGGCGCAGAAGCATGAGGCCGCTGAACAAAACTCCAACCAAGACCAGAACGAAGCCAGGAGATCCGTTCAGAACGTAGAGCGACATCGAGTGGCGGTCGGCATCGCCGAGCAGCAGCAGGTTGGGCACCCCGATCCCCGAATCCCGAGCCATCGCCCTTGTCATCGGCTGCAGGATCCCCACCTCGGGAAGCCTGGGATTGCTGACCAGCAACGCCACGACCAGGGGAAGAACGAGCGGAAGGATGAGCAGGAGGCCCGACAGGACACCACCGAAATGGTGGATAAACCTTCTCAGAAGCAGCACGAGGAGCAGCGTTGCAAGCGACACCACCAGAATCACTGCCCACATCGAGTTGACCTCGAAGGACACGATCGTGCCCGCTGAGCTAATCATGCTCGCTTTGCTGTTTCCTTCGTTTGTCGATCGCCTCACGCAGGCTGTCGATCAATTCCGGGTCGCCGCGGTCGAGCCTGTCCACGAGGTAGGCGACCGTTGGCTCTTGGAACTGCCCGACGAGCCAGTCCATGACCGACTGGACGGTCGACCGCGCGTAGCGCTCACGGCTGAGAAGAGGAGAGTAACGATGGGCCTGTTGGTCCTCTTCGCGGCTGAGAAAGCCTTTCTCTGCGAGGCGGCTCATCGTCGTCATGACGGTCGTATAAGCGATGGGACGGTGGGCGCGCAACTGGTCGTAGACGTCGCGAACGGTGACGTCACCGCCTTCCCAGATGATGCCCATCACTTCACTCTCGAGCGGTCCGAGGACCTCTGCGAGAGGTCGTCGTCTCCGTGGCGGCATACCGACCCCCTTCGGCTTATTACCGGGATAGTACGCCGCTTCCCGCGGGAAGGACAGAGTGACTTCGGGTTGCGACAGCCTGCCCACCATGGCCCGCGACATCACAGAGTGGGCGAGGGGGGATTTGAACCCCCACACGCTTGCGCGCACTGGCACCTGAAGCCAGCGTGTCTGCCGTTCCACCACTCGCCCGATGACCCCGCACAAGGGACGGGCAAGGATATTCGAGCCCGCCCCTTCCCTCACCACCAGCGGCGGGGATAATCAGCCATCATGGGCGTAGCTAGGAGCATCGAGCAAAGGCTCGAGGGTTTGGTCGAGGGCTTCTTCACCAAAGTCTTTAGGTCGGGCCTGCAGCCGGTCGAGGTGGGGCGGCGGATCTTGCGCGAGATGGCCGAAGGCAAAACGGTCTCGGTGAACCGGATCTACGTCCCCAACGAGTTCGAGGTCACCATGGGGCCCGAGGACCACACCCGCTTCGTCGGTATGGAGGGCCAGCTCGTGCGAGAGTTCGGCGATCTCGTCATCGAAGCCGCAAAGGACAATCGCTGGAACCTCATGGGGGGCCCCCGTATCTCGTTTCAGGCTGAGGACAAGATGGGTCGAGGCGAGTTCAAGGTGGAAGCGTCCCTGGCAGCCGACGCTGACGCGGGTGCGCCGCGAGCTTCCACGCACGAGCCCGCTGGCGGAGCCGATCCCTCGCTCACCCGGGCGATCTCCCTGGATTCGGCACAGCGCCTGGGATTCTCAAGCGGATCGGCGCTTCTCGAGGTCCTCGGCGACTCTGGCGAGGTCAAAGAAAGGATCTCGCTCGCGAGCTCGCCGGTCACGGTGGGCCGGCTCTCCGTCAACGACATCGTGTTGGGGGACGCGAACGTGAGTCGCAGACACGCAGAGTTTCGAAGCGACGGGGGCCATTGGGTTCTCACCGACCTTGGGTCGACTAACGGAAGTCTGATAAACGGCAAGCCGGTCACAGAGCGGCAGCTGCACGACGCCGATACGTTGACCTTCGGATCAACCGACCTCGTCTTCAGGATGCAAGCGAGCTGATGGTCTAAGTGCCCGCCCTGGTTCTTCAATTATTGAAGTACGCGTTCCTCGCCATCCTTTACATCTTCGTGTGGAGATCGGTCCGGGCGATCTACCAGGAACTGCGCCCGGCAACCGCCCGGTCGGCCCCCGCACGAAGGGCTGCGGCGGCAGCGCCGCGACCGAGTCCTCGCAAAGTAAAGAAGGCTCCGCACAAGGCAGTGGTCATCGAGGGTGACTCTCATAAGGGGGTGACCTTCGACCTACGCGACGAGCTGATCATCGGCCGCGGCCCGAAATGCCAGGTCGTGTTGGATGATTCGTACGTGTCTCAGATGCATGCGCGGCTATTCGCAAAGGGCGATGCCTACATGGTCGAAGACTTGGGCTCGACGAACGGAACGTATCTGAATCGCCGGAAGGTCGCCGCGCCCACCGAGCTTCGACGCGGCGACCAGGTCAAGATCGGAAAGACGGTGCTGGAGATGCGCAAATGAATATCAACGTAGGCGCCAAGAGCGACGTCGGCCGGATGCGAAACGACAATCAGGACTCTTACCTTGCAGACGAGCCGGTCTTCGCGGTCGCGGACGGTGTCGGCGGTCACCTCGGAGGAGATGTCGCGTCGGCAACGGCAGTAAGAGTGATCCAGGAAGCTACACAGTCGGGGGTGCAGCCCGGTCAGCTCCAGGACCTGCTTCGCAAAGTGAATGCTGCGATCTGGGAGAAGTCTCAGTCTTCTCCTCACTTGCGCGGGATGGGTACCACATGCACCTTGGTTCTTCTCGAGAACGGTTCCGCGCACCTGGCTCACGTGGGCGACTCACGCGCCTACTTGTATCGCGCGGGTGAGCTTTCACAGGTCACCGAAGATCACAACCTGGTCGGAAAGATGGTGAGTGAGGGGCGACTGAGTCGCGAGGAAGCGGCCCATCACCCGCAGAGAAACATCATCACGAGAGCGCTGGGCCTCGACCCAAGCGTCGATGTCGATCTGGTGACGTTGGAGCTCGCCGAAGCGGACCGCCTCATCCTCTGTTCCGACGGACTCTCTTCGATGATCGAGGAACGCGTGCTGGCAGAAGTGCTATCTCAGGAGAGCGATCCGCAGGTCGCGGCAGAACGCTTGGTGGACGCCGCAAACCAAGCCGGGGGTGAGGACAACATCACCGTGGTTCTTGTCGACGTACTAGGAGATTCCCGCTCGTCGGCAGCCCCGCAGCAAAGTTCCGCGCGCTCCGCGACTCCGACCCAGACCGCCAGCGAGACCGAGAGAGGACCCGGGTGGGGGCGAAGGCTCGCCTGGGGGTTGCTTGTGATCGTCCTGCTCGCCGGTGGTCTGCTCGCTGCGCGATGGTTGGTGTTGACTCACGCCTGGTTCGTGGGAGCTAACGCAGCCGGCGTCATCACCATCTACAAGGGGATCCCGGAAGAGTTCGCCGGAGTGACGCTAAAGGAGATCCAACAGGAGTCCGGGCTCACGGTCAGCTCGCTACCCCGCTTCCTGCGACCCAACGTGGCCGAGGGGATAAAGGTTGATTCCTACGCGGCGGCCCAGGCGACCATCGTCAATCTGAGGCAGCGGGTAAAGGAGTTCACACAACCGGCCCCGAAGCCCTCGCCTTCCAGGCACAAGAAAAAGAAGTAGACGGTGAGCGCCCAACCGGCGGTGACGCGAAATCGCGAACTTGCCCTCCTCATCCTGGCCCTGCTCATCGGGGCGGGGGCCGTGTGTCTGGTGGCCGTAGCCCGGAGCACCAAACAAGTATCGGTGGCGATCCCCTACATCTCGGCAGTCGTGGTCGCGTACGTGATCGCACACATCATCGTCAGGCGTTTCGCCTCCCGCGCCGATCCCCTGATCCTGCCGCTCGCAGCCGTCTTGAACTTCATAGGCGTAGCGGTGATCTACCGGTTGTCTCCGCATCAGTACGGGCCCTCACAGGTGACCTGGACTTTGGTAGGTGTCGCCCTCTTCATCGCAACGGTCCTGCTGTTGAGGGACTACACGGTCCTCTCGCGCTACAAGTACATAGCTGGGTTTGCCGGAGTCGGCCTGCTCTTGCTTCCCCTCACACCATTGGGAACGACCATCAATGGGGCCCGACTTTGGGTGCGCTTCCCAGTCGCCTTTCAACCGGGCGAACCGGCAAAGATCTGCCTCGTTCTGTTCTTCGCCGGCTATCTCGCGGAACGCAAGGAACTGCTGGCTATCGCTTCCCGGAGGGTTCTCGGTCTTCACGTTCCCGATCTGAAGCACTTTGGGCCCTTGCTCGTCATGTGGGGTCTCTCGTTGGCAGTGATGTTCTACGAAAACGACTTGGGTTCCAGCATGTTGTTCTTCTCCATCTTCATCGCGATGCTCTTCATAGCAACGGCACGGGCCGTTTACGCCGCGTTTGGCGGCTTGCTCTTCGCTATCGGCGCCTACTTCGGCTATCAGGCGTTCGGACACGTTCAGGAACGCGTGACGATATGGCTGCACGTGTTCGATCCGCATCTCGTTAACAATCAGAGCTATCAGCTCGCACAGTCGTTATTCGCATTCGCCACCGGGGGCCTATTCGGAACCGGCTTGGGGCAGGGGCGTCCCGATCTGATCCCGGCTGCGCACACGGACTTTCTGTTCTCCGCCGTGGGAGAGGAGCTAGGACTTCTCGGAACGGTGGCAGTGCTGTTGTGTTTCATGCTGCTCGTTGCGCGCGGGTTCCGTACTGCCATAGTCACCCGCGACAGCTTTGGCCAGCTGCTGGCTGCTGGCTTGATGACGATCTTCGGGATCCAAACCTTCGTCATCGTCGCCGGCGTGACCCGCCTGCTGCCGTTGACGGGGGTAACCCTTCCTTTCATGTCGTACGGAGGCTCGAGCCTGCTTGCGAACTACGTATTGATCGGA
>JAXDJR010000063.1:0-18972 GCA_034667545.1 Actinomycetota bacterium | reverse complement strand
TCTTGCTCCGACGGGCGCGCGCTTGTCAGGGCGCGACCTGCCCCTAGAGCGTGATGATGCTCCGGCGCAGCTTGGTCCTGCTCGCTTGTGTCGCGATGCTGGCCTGCTCGACGAGAACGAACATCGACGATGCAGGACCCGCCAAGGCCGGCTTCCGAGTGGTTCGTTACCACGGAAACCTCGACTTCCCCGTGGACATGGCCTGGGTGCGCGGCACGAAGAAGATCTTTTTTACTGAGAAGGCCACGGGCAAGGTGCGGGTGATGATCCGAAGTCATCTCTTGTCCAAGCCGTGCATCGATCTCGATGTGAATGCCGCGGGGGAGCGGGGGGCGCTGGGAATCACGCTACGCTCCCATTTCCATAGCAATCACCAGCTCTACGTCTATTACACGAACGCCTCCCCCCTCGAGAACCGTGTCACGCGCTTCACCGTGAGACACAACAGGTGCATTGCGGCAAAGCCGATCCTTCGCCACATCAGCGCCTCGTCGAGCGGGTACCACAACGGCGGCCAGCTCGAGTTCGTCAAGGGCAAGCTGTTCGTGACGACGGGCGAAGCTCACGACGAAGCGAATGCGCAGTCACTGACGAGCCGCCTTGGAAAGATCCTCCGGCTGACACCCGGCGGCCGGATCCCGGCAGGCAACCCCTACTCAAAGCCCGGCGCTCGCAGTCCGGTATGGACCTACGGGCACCGCAATCCTTTCGGTCTGACCCGGCAGCCGGGATCGGCCCGCCTGATCGAGAGCGAGAACGGTCCCAGCTGCGATGACGAGCTCAACCGTGTGGTGAAAGGACGTAATTACGGGTGGGGGCCGAATTACGTGTGCGGCACTCGAGGAGTGGGGCCTCACCCCAAAGGGCCGTTGGTGCGCTGGACGCCGACCATAGTCCCCACCGATCCGTGGTGGTACAAGGGTCGCCTCAAGGCGCTGTCGGGCTCCGTGTACATGGGCGATTACAGCAGCGGTGCTCTTCACAGGTTCCATCTCGACGCGACGGGCCGCCACGTCCTCTCCAAGAGAGTGATCCTCCACGCATCTGGCGGGATCGTGGATGTGTCCAAGGGCCCCGGAGGACTTTTGTACTTCCTGACCCCGACGGGCATCTATCGGTTGGTTCCCTCTTAGTCCCTACCTTCCGGGTAATATCCGGGTAGAGCCGCGGGATAGCGGCTTTTTACGCGAGAGACGACGATTCCGAGGGAGTGTTGGAGTTGCAGGGAGCCTCGAGCCTCATCTTCCTGGTAGTGATGGTGGCGATCTTCTATTTCCTGTTGATCCGCCCACAGAAGAAACGAGTGGAACAGCATCGTCAGCTGGTCGAGAGCATCGGCATGGGGGACCAGGTGGTGACGATCGGAGGTCTGTTCGGGCAGATCACAGATGAAGACGAAGAGACCTTCGAGCTCGAGATCGCGCTCGGGACGCGCGTCCGCGTCCTGAAGTCCGCCATCGCCCGAAAGGTAGAAGACACCGAAGAGCTAGATGAGACCGAGGTTGACGAAGGTCAAGACCTCGAGGAAGTAACTGAGGAAGAAGAGATCTAGAAGCCCTCTCGAAGGGACCAGAACGATCCATGCGGACTAAGCGATACACGACCTATCTGGTGCTGGCGCTTGTCGTCTGCCTGGGCGGCTTCGCGGCCGTCATGCTCACCGGGGCGCGCCCGAAGCTTGGCCTTGATCTGGCCGGCGGTACCAGTGTCATCCTTCATGCCAAGAGCAGCGAGCATGTTTCAAAGGATGTTCTCGCCAAAACCGCGTCCATCATCGAGGCTCGGGTCAACGCTACCGGTGTGACCGAAGCAACGGTGACGCCGTCCGGCTCGAATGACATCATCGTCGAGATCCCGGCGGTGAAGAACGCGGACCGGGCCTTGAAGGTGATCGGCACCACCGCGCAGCTCACCTTCCGGCAGGTGCAGCAGATCGTCCCCGCGGCGACGAAGAAGAAGCCCCCCATCACGAAAGACGCGGGCCGGGCCGTCAACGACAAGCAAGTGGTCTACCCGTCGTCAGAAGCCGGCAACACCAACCTGTACGAGCTTGCGCCTGCGGTACTCACCGGTGACGTTGTGACGAAGGCTGAAGCGGTGGTCGATCCCACTTCCAACAACTGGTCCGTCTCGATCAGCATGAATAGCCAGGGGGCCAAGGCGTGGGCGGCGTTCACCAGCAAGCTGGCGTGTTTGCGGGATCAGCAGAAAACGCCTCAGGACGAGGTGGCGATCGTGCTGGACGGGAAAGTGGCGTCGGCGGCCGGGATGCAAAGCCCCACCGGAGGAACCACCGGCGTGAGCTGTCACACCGGGATCACGGGGGGCAATACGCAGATAAACGTCGGCGGTGAGGTCGCGGCGAAGAACCTGGCGCTCGTCCTGCAGACGGGCGCTCTGCCGATCACGCTCCAACAGCAGTCGACCGAGCGCGTCTCTCCCAGCCTCGGCCGGGATTCCCTGGACGCGGGCATCCGGGCGGGCCTGATCGGCTTGGGTCTGGTGCTTCTCTACGTTCTGCTCTACTACAGAGCCCTCGGCCTGATCATCTGGGGCGGGCTCATCTTGTTCTCCCTCGCCATCTTCACGATTCTTTCGACCCTTGGCCAGACCGCCGGCCTCGCGCTGAGTCTGGCCGGGATCGCCGGCATCATCGTGTCGATCGGGATCACTACCGACTCCTACATCGTCGCGTTCGAACGACTGAAGGACGAGACGCGCTCGGGGAAGAGCATCCGTGCATCGGTTGAACGCGGGACGGCCCGTGCCCTTCGTACGATCCTGGTGGCTGACGTAGTAACCGCAACCGCCGCCGTGATCCTGTTCTTCCTCGCGGTAGGGGCGGTCAAGGGCTTCGCCCTGACTCTGGGTCTCTCCACTCTCGTCGACGTACTCATCTATTACTTCTTCACGCGGCCGGCGATCATGCTTCTTTCTCAGACGCGTTTGTTTGGGGGCCGAGGCTTCTTCGGCATGCAAGAAGCTTTAGGGGTCGAGCCATGAGCAGCGCCCTTCACAGGATGTATCACGGCGAGACCAAGGTCGATTTCGTTGGGAAGAGAAAGCTGTGGTTCCTGATCTCGGGCATCGTAATCCTGGTCAGCCTGGGGTCCCTGCTCTTTCGAACGGTCCCGTCGGACTGTGCCAGCTTCCCGGTGATCGGGCACGGGCTCAGGTGCGGCATCGAGTTCAACGGTGGGGTTCAGCTGCGCGCGGACGTTCCGGCAACGGGCCCCCTCGGGCACGCGAGCGATCTGCAGGTCGTCTCCAAGCTGCAGGATGCGATGGCCTCTTTCGGAAACGCGACAGTGCAGGTGGGCCACCAGGCAGGGGCCCGGAGCGCGCTCGTGCAGACCGGAGTGCTCCCCACGGCGCAACAGAACGCCGCCCGCGCCGCAGTAGCCAAGGCTACGGGTGTCGCCCCCGACAGTGTGAGTTTCACCTCGATCGGCGGCTCGTGGGGCAGTGACGTCAGCAGCAAGGCGGTCCGTGCCCTCGTGATCTTCCTTGTGGTCATCGTGGCCTTCATCTCGTGGCGCTTCGAGTGGAAGATGGCCCTCGCTGCGCTATTGGCGCTCTTCCACGACCTCATCGTTACCGCGGGCGTTTATTCGCTGGCGGGGTTCGAGGTCACGCCTTCGACCATCGTTGCGATCCTTACGATCCTCGGATACTCGCTTTACGACACCGTCGTAGTGTTCGACAAGCTCGAGGAGAACACTGCGATGTTTGCGACCACCGGCAGGATGACGTACCAGGACTCCGCGAACCTTGCTATGAACCAGGTGTTCATGCGATCGCTCAACACTTCCCTTGCAACGCTGCTGCCGGTCACCGCGCTGCTGGTAGTCGGGGCTGGGCTCTTGGGGGCCGGAACCTTGAAGGACCTGGCGCTGGCTTTGCTGGTCGGCATCCTTTCGGGAACCTATTCGTCGATCTTCGTTGCGACCCCGATTTTGTCGATGTTGAAGGAACGCGAACCTCGCTATCGGAATATCCGCGAGAAGGTGCTGAGAGATGCCAAGCGTGGCAGCGTTGTGCCGGCGCCGGTCGGAGCAGTCGCGGTTGGTACTGCGGACCGTGGCGAAGTGCAAGCAGCCGGCGTTTCAAGTCCGGCCACCACGATGCCCCGTCGTTCCGGGCCGGCCCGGCCCTCGTCGAAGTCGCGCGCCGGGTCGAAGAAAGCGAAGCGCCGGAAGAAGCGCTGAGGTCTGGTGACAAGGCCAGACCAGCAGAACCACGAGTGGCTCAAGGACTACATCCGCGACGTCCCCGACTGGCCCAAGCCGGGGGTCGTCTTCAAGGACATCACCCCGTTGCTCGGGGACAAGAAAGCCTTTCCCTACACGATCGACGCGATCGCCGAGCATTTTGACGGCACTGGGATCGATAAGGTCCTCGGCATCGAAGCGCGGGGCTTCATCGTCGCGGCGCCTATCGCCTACCGGTTCGGCGCCGGCCTGATCCCTGTGCGAAAGCAGGGGAAGCTCCCGTGGGATATCGAGACCCAGGAGTACGAGCTCGAATATGGGGCGGAGATGCTCGAGATGCATAAAGACGCGATCGCGCCGGGCGAGCGGATATTGATAGTGGACGATGTCCTTGCAACCGGTGGCACCGCGGAAGCGACGGCATCCTTGACGCGCCGCTGCGGGGGCCGGGTTGCCGGCATCGGCACGATCATGGAGCTGACGTTCCTGAAGGGCCGGGATCGCCTCTCTGAACACGAGGTCTTCAGCCTCATCTCGTACTAAAAGCCGCGCGACCAGCGGATGCGCCGCTCTTTTGCGCACCCGCGGCCCTAAAATGACTTGTGGCCTTGACACCGCAAAGCACATCGGAGATCCAAGAGCGCGCCCTCGATCCCGGCTCCCGGGGGGTCAAGGGCGTCCTCAAGAAGGTCAGGCCCCCGCGTCAACCCGGTACCGAGCCTGCGATCGACCGGCTGATCAAGGAGGTCCGCCGCAGGCGCCCGAAAGCTGACACCAAGCTGCTCGAACGGGCCTATGAGCTCGCCGAGCAGGCCCACGAGGGCCAGGCCAGGATGTCGGGGGACGCGTTCATCACTCATCCGATAGCTACCGCCATGATCGTTGCGGAACTCGGCTTGGACGAAGTCACTGTGGCGGCGGCCCTTCTTCACGATTCGGTCGAGGACACCGAGCTCACGCTGCCGGAGATCGAGGACGTCATGGGCTTCGATGTGACCTCTCTGATCGACGGCGTCACCAAGCTGGACAAGATCCGGTTCCGGTCCGCCGAGCAGAGCCGGGCCGAGAACCTGCGCAAGATGATCATCGCGACGGCACGGGATGTCCGGGTCCTATTGATAAAGATCGCCGACCGCCTTCACAACATGCGCACCCTGGCCCCTCTGGCCCCCGAGAAGAGAACCATGATCGCCCGCGAGACTCTCGAGATCTACGCGCCGCTGGCGGAACGCCTGGGGATGTATGCGATCAAGTGGGAGCTCGAGGATCTTGCGTTCGAGACGCTTCATCCGAAGCGGTTCGAGGAGATCGCCGAGATGGTGCAGCAACGCCAACCGCAGCGAGCCCAGTTGATAGAAGAGGTGACAGAAGAGATCGACAAGAAGCTGCGTGAGGTCAAGATCAAGGCAATGGTCTCGGGGCGGCCGAAGCACCTGTACTCGATCTACGAGAAGATCGTCTTCGGAGGCAAGCAGTTCGACGAGATCTTCGACCTCGCGGGCATCCGCGTCGTGGTCGATTCGGTGCGGGATTGCTACGCCGCGCTGGGGGCGCTGCACACTCTGTATACGCCCGTGCCCGGGCGCTTCAAGGACTACATCGCCATGCCCAAGTTCAATATGTATCAGTCCTTGCACACGACGGTGATCCGCCAGGGCGGGCGGACCATCGAGATCCAGATCCGCACCCAAGCTATGCACGGAGCGGCGGAATTCGGCATCGCAGCCCACTGGCTCTACAAAGAGCAGCGACGCGGCAAGGTCTCCGAAGAAGAGATCCAGTGGCTTCAACGGATGATGGATTGGCAACGGGATTCCGCCGACCCCAAGGAGTTCATGGAGTCGCTGAAGATCGATCTCTACTCCGACGAGATCTTCGTATTCACCCCTAAAGGCGATGTGATCTCCCTGGCACGTGAAGCGACGCCTATCGATTTCGCGTTCGCCATCCACACCGAAGTCGGTTATCGAACCGTCGGGGCTCGCGTCAACGGACGGCTCGTGGCGCTCGGCCATGAGCTGGTTTCCGGAGATTCGGTAGAGATCATCACCGCCAAGGGCCCCTCGTCGCCGTCGCGTGACTGGTTGCAACTCGTCAAGACACCCCGGGCCCGCAACAAGATCAGGCAGTGGTTCGCTAAAGAACGCCGCGAGGACGCTCTTGCACAGGGCCGCGACGCGCTGATGCAAGGCATGCGCAAGCAAGGTCTTCCGGTCGACAAGATCGCCAAGGGGGACTTCCTGCAGCAGATCTCCGCGGAGCTGAAATATCCGGATCTCGATGCGATGTATGTGGCGATCGGGGAGGGCCACGTCTCTCCGCAGTCGGTGACCACCAGGGTCATCCGTCTGGTTCAGCCCGAATCCCAGGAGCAGGACGAGCTCATCGAAGAGCAACCCCGGCGCCGATCCCGCAAGCCGCGAGGCAAAGGCGTGATCGTCGAGGGGTTCGACGATCTGCTCGTGCGGTTGGCTCGCTGCTGTACGCCTGTTCCCGGTGACCCCATCGTCGGCTTCCTGACGCGCGGGCGCGGCGTCTCGGTTCATCGCGAGGACTGTCCGAACGCGAAGGTTCTGGCCGCCGGCCACGAGGGCAGGATGATCCAGGTCTGGTGGGACGAGCGCCAGGAGGGCACCTTCGTGGTGGCGATCCAGATCGAAGCTCTCGATCGCCGGAGGCTGCTTCACGACGTGACGAGTGCGATCTCCGATCATGGGATCCACATTCTTGCTTCGACCAGCCGCAGCGGCCGAGACGGCATCGCGCTGTTCACATTCACCTTCGAGCTTGCAGACTCGAGCCACCTCGAGCACGTCGTCCAGACGGTGCGCGGGATCCAGTCCGTTTTCGATGTCTACCGGGTCGTGCCTACGGTCGCTTCGATCTAACCGAATGACCCGCCGCGTGCGGAAGCCCGGGGGCCTTCCGCGTCTCTTCGTCGCTGCCGTGCTGATAACGGCAACCCTGGCCGGTTGCACCCAGAAGCCGGCTCTCCCCCGTGCAGTGGATACCGTGGATGCCTTCATCCGCGCAGTCAACGCTCAGAACGTCCAGGCTGTCGTGGCAACCTTCGCCTCCCGCGATCGCCGGAGCTGGCCGGCCGTCCGTCTTCGTCGCCTCATCGGCAGATCTTCTTTTCAAGGAGAGATCGCCCGTTTCCGGATGGCACGAACCGGTTCCGTTCCGCAGGCTCCCGACGACCAGCTCCGGGCTACGAAGTCGCCTGCCATCACGCACGCCCCTTACCAGATCACCTACTGGTCCCGGGCGGCCCAGCGCCGGGTCACATTGAAAGGCCGGCTGTCGGTGCTCTTCCAGGGCGGGCGGTGGAGTGTCGGGTGGAGCAAGAGCGTGTTGTGGCCGGGCGTGGGGGCGGCGGTGGGTTGGAAGGTCGCGTATCGCTGGCCGCGACGAGCCTCGATCCTCGACCGTCAGGGACGCCGCCTCGCGGTGGGCTCGGGTAGCTCTAGACGGTACCCGTTCCATGCATCGGCCGGGACGACGCTCGGTCACATCGGCGCGCTTGCGAAGAAGGATGTGCAGGGAGAGCCCGGGCCGGGCTACGTGGCGGGGGACCTCGTCGGCGCGTCGGGCCTGGAGCAGGGACTCGAGAGCACCCTCGCGGGCACTCCCGATTCCAAGTTGCAGATCGTCGGCCGGCACGGGCGCGTGCTCCGCACGGTTGGGGGGAAGAAGGGTCATCCCGGCCACAGCGTGAAGACCACCCTGGACATGAAGGTGCAGGCGGCCGCGGAAGCTGGCTACGGGACGGCCACGGGAGGAGCCGTGGTGATCGACCCCCGCACGGGCGATCTGCTTGCGGCGGTGTCCTCGTCACCTTTTGACCCGAACAACTACGTGGGCGCTGCAGGCGTCCAACCATTCAACCGGGCGCTATCGGGCTTGTACCCGCCGGGCTCATCGATGAAGGTGGTGACTGCCTCCGCGGCGCTAGATACCGGCGCAGTCACACCGACTACGCAACTGTCCGGCCCGAAGGAGTTCAGAGGAGTACGCAATTTCGAATCGGAGAGCTTTAGATCGCTGAGCTTCGCTCAGGCGACGGAGTTCAGCGTGAATACCGCGTTCGCCCAGGTCGCCTTGAAGCTCGGCGCGGGCAGATTGCACCACTACGCCGACCTTTTTGGATTCAACCGAGCGCCTGGCTTACCGCTGGGCGCGGCAACGTCGTCGTTCCCGATGCCTCAGGACGAGAGTGACCTCATGTGGGGGGCAGTGGGCCAGGCGCAAGACCTGGCCTCACCTCTCGAGATGGCGTCGGTCGCTGCCACCATCGCCAACCACGGCAAGAGGATGGATCCCCGGATCACCCTCGGAACGGCGCCACGAGGCCGGCAAGTGGTCTCCAGGAAAACCGCCTCGGAGATGACGCAGCTGATGGAGCTGGTGGTGCGCGGCGGAACCGGCACTGCAGCAAACATCCCAGGTGTGACCGTCGCCGGCAAGACTGGAACCGCCGAGGTGGACGTCAACGGCGTGATCAAGGACCACGCTTGGTTCGTCTGCTTTGCGCCCGCACAGGACCCAAAGGTTGCCGTATCGGTAGTTGTGGAGTACGGGGGTGTCGGCGGAAAAGTCGCCGCTCCGCTGGCCCGTAACATCCTCGAGCGGGTGTTGCCCCTCGTGCCATGAGAGCGGTCATCCAAAGGGTTTCGGAGGCGCGTGTGGCCGTCGGGGGACGTTCCGTGGGGGAGATAGGGACCGGGCTCGTTGCTCTGGTCGGGGTCGCGATGGGGGACAGAACCGCGCAGGCGACGTGGCTGGGGGAACGGCTCGCCAACTTGCGTATCTTTCCGAAGGGGGATGCCGACATGGACGCGTCGCTGCTTGATGTTGGCGGAGCTGCCCTCGTTGTCTCCCAGTTCACGCTCTACGGTGACGTGCGCAAGGGACGCAGGCCCTCATTCCTGCGCGCGGCACGGGGGCCGGAGGCCGAGCCCGTGTTCGACACTGTGGTTACGACGCTGCGGGACCTGGGGATAGAGGTTGCCACCGGGGAGTTCGGCTCGATGATGGAGGTAACACTTACGAACGCCGGCCCGTGCACGATCCTTGTGGACGGCGACAAAGCCTTCTAGGCCGGAGGTGGCCACTCCTCGCGCAGTAACCCCATGCAGATCAGATCAGAGTGGGCGCCGTCCTTCCACACATGCTGGCGCAGCCTGCCCTCTTCCACGAATCCACAACGCTTGTATGCGTTCACGGCGCGGTCGTTCGTTTCCGTGACCGTCAACCACACTCGCTGGAGGTTGCGGTGACGAAAGCCATAGTCGACTACCGTTCTGATGGCGTCCTGTCCGTACCCCCGGCCCCAGTAGTCGCGCTCTCCAATCACGATCCCGAGCTCTGAAGTGCGGGCGATGGTGTCGCTGTGGAAGAGCCCCACCATGCCTATCAGCTTGCCATCCGCTTCGATGGCGAAGTTCACATCGTCGCTGGATTCCTTCTGACGGCGTTCGTGCTCAGACCTGACTCGCTCTACCGACTGAGGAGTCGGCGGATCGCCTCCGCCGAGGACTTCGATCTCGAGATCGTTGGCCCAACGCGCCAGGGCAGGAAGATCCTCATCCTCGATGGCGCGCAACAGAACCTTGTCACCCTTCAGCATCGGGGGCAGCCCACCGGCGCAGCCGTGTCAGTCCTTGAGCACGCGCTGTGCGGCATCCTCGATCGCACCGGGGGTAAGGCCGTACTGAACCAGAACCTCGTCCGCCTTGCCCGAGGTCGCGTAGGTGTCGCCGATGTTCACGTACGCCATCCTTGTGGGCTTCCTCTCGCCGGCGACGGCGGCCACCGTTGCGCCCAGCCCTCCATAGGCGAGGTGCTCCTCGGCGACAACGATGCCGCGGGTCTCGTTGGCGGCCTTCTCGATAGCCTCCGTGTCGATCGGTTTGACTGTGTGCATATCGAGGACCGCCGCGTCGATCCCCTTCTCTGCCAGACCTTCTGCAGCGTCGAGGGCCATCGCGACCATGATGCCGTTGGCGATGATCGTGACGTCGGCGCCCTCCCGAAGTGAGTTCGCCTTACCGATGTGCAGTTCGTCTTCGCCCGAGTAGACGACCGGAACCTTCGGCCGCCCGCAGCGCAGGTAGGTGGGACCATCGCGTTCGATCATTGCCCTCGTAGCTGCCGCAGCGCTGGGGCCGTCGGCGGGAACGATAACCGTGAAGCCGGGCAACGAGCACGCCAGGGCGATGTCTTCGATAGCCATCTGAGAAGGTCCGTCCTCGCCTATAGAGATTCCCGCGTGTGTGCCGACGAGCTTGACGTTCTGATTGGGAAAGGCGACCGACATCCGGATCTGATCGAACGCGTTCGCCAGCAGGAACACGGAGAACGATGAGGCGACGGGGATCTTTCCGGCGCCGGCGAGGCCAGCAGCGATCCCGATCATGTTCGATTCTGCGATCCCGACGTTGAAGAAGCGGTCCGGATACTTTTCCTTGAATTTAACGGTGAACGTCGAGTTGTTGACGTCGCCGTCCACAACCACGATGCGCTCGTCGGCGCCGGCTTCGGCGAGGGCATCGCCGAACGCCTCCCGCGTGGGGGCGCCATCCGGAAGATCTACGCGTGAGAGTCCGAAAGTCATGCCGGCGCTCCGATCTCTTCTAGGGCCTTGGCTTCCTCGTCGGGCGGGATCGGCTTCCCGTGCCATTTGCCGGGTGCCGACTCGAGGAGGGATACCCCCTTGCCCTTCACGGTGTGCGCGAGGATCGCTTGTGGCTTTCCGTGCACTCCTGTGGCCCATTCGTACGCGTCGGCGACCTCGGTAAGCGAGTGCCCGTTTATCGATCTGACTTCCCACCCGAACGAGCGCACCTTTTCTTCCAGCGGGTCCAGCGGTTCGACATGGTCGACCGAGTCGGTCTGCTGATAGCCGTTGCGATCCAGGATCCATGTCAGGTTGTCGACCCCATGGTTGCCGGCGAACATGAGGGCTTCCCAGACCTGCCCCTCTTCGGTCTCGCCGTCGCCCGTCATGACGTAAACGCGGTAGCTCAGACCGTCGACTCGGGCTGCGAGCGCGTGGCCGATCCCAACCGAAAGTCCCTGGCCGAGAGAGCCGGTCGATGCCTCCACGCCCGCGAGCCTGTTCATGTTCGGGTGGCCCTCGAGCGGAGATCCCAACTGGCGCAACGTCATGAGGTCTTCCACGGGGAAGTAGCCGGCCTCGGCCAGCACCGAATAGAGCCCGGGGGCGCCGTGGCCCTTCGACAGGATGAAACGGTCCCGCTCGCGGTTATGGGGATCGGAGGGGTCGTAGCGCAGCACGCCACCGAAATACAGGATCGTGACCAGCTCGACCATCGATAGAGAACTGGAGGGGTGGCCGGATCCCGCGGCCGTGGTCGACGTCACGATGTCGCGGCGCAGCCTCCGGGTGATGTTTTCCAGCTCGGCTTGATCTTCGGTGCGTGCCTTTACCACTGAGCCTCCTCGAGGGAATCCTGGAACCAGCCCAATCCAATCACACTGGCGCCCCTGAACATCGAGCTCCTTGGCTACCAAGGCGAGATCGCGTATGAACTCCTTGAGCTCTCAATCGCGCGGATCATCCGAGAGCCGAATCTGAGAGTCGTCCCGCCGGTCCCACGAAGGGCCGTCCTGCAAGGTCCTCTTTGTCACCGGGCTGCTCACCGACGAGCATCACGCCGGCCGTCTGCGTGCCTTCGCCCCAGACCGTCTGAGTGCCGAGCTTGTAGAGGTCGCACGCAGTGCAACCCGAAGCGATCGCTCGCAGGCGATCGAGGTCTGCGCCCAGCGGGATGAGCTCGGCAGCAGTCTCCGGTATGAAGGTGAACATATTTTCCTTGAGAGGCGCTTCGAGCCGGGCGTCGCCACGGCGCATCTCGCGGTCGGGAAGTGACCACAGTAAAGACTTAGCTCGCAAAAAACGAACCGCTACCATGCGCTCTATGGCCGAAGACTCGAAAATCTTCACCGCGCCCAAGGGCACGAAGGACATCTTGCCGCCCCAATCCTGGCGGTGGGAACATCTGACGCGCCTAGCTCTCGATACCTTCGCACGCGCCGGGTTCGCACCCATTACCACTCCCGACTTCGAGCACACCGAATTGTTCGAGAGAGGCGTGGGCAACGCCAGCGAGGTCGTAACGAAGCAGATGTACACCTTCCCCGATCGCGGCGGCCGCTCGTTGACTTTGCGCCCCGAGGGGACCGCTCCGGTCATGCGGGCCGTCCTCGAGCACGGGCTCGAGCGAGGCCCTCTTCCGGTAAAGCTCGCTTACGCCCAGGCGATGTTTCGCTACGAACGGCCTCAGAAGGGCCGGACCCGGCAGCACCTTCAGGTGGGGGCCGAGGGCATCGGATCCGCGAACCCGTTGCTGGACGCCGAGATCATCGAGCTGAGCCACCGCTTTCTGCAGGAGGCCGGGCTCGAGCCCCATCTGCTGCTCAATTCCATCGGGCACGAGGACGCCTCCTGCCGGCAGGGGTATATCAAGGTGCTGTCCGGCTTCCTGCAAGAGCACGCCCCCGAGCTGGCGTCGGACGACAGGCAGCGGCTCGAGACGAATCCTCTGCGAACCTTTGACTCCAAGGAGAAGCGCACGGTGGAGGTCATGAAGGACGCGCCTCTGCTGTCCGAGTACATCTGCGATGCCTGCCGCGAGCACTTCGCCGAGGTATGCAGCGCGCTCGATGACGTGGGAGTGGACTTCGAGCTGGAGCCGCGCTTGGTCCGGGGCCTCGATTACTACACGAGAACCACATTCGAATATCAGGTAGCGGGTCTTGGTTCGCAGAGCGCGGTGGGCGGCGGCGGACGATACGACGGGCTCTCCGAAGCCCTGGGTGGGCCCCCGCTTCCCGGGATCGGCTTCGGGCTCGGCATCGAGCGGATCCTCCTCGCGCTGGACAGTAAAGGGTCTTGGACGACGACTGTGGAAGGTCCTATCCATGTATACGTGGTTGCACTGGGGGACGAGGCCGAGCGCGCCGCGCTGAAGCTCGCTATCGACCTTCGTCGTGCCGGGGTCGGCGCGGACTTCGACCTGATGAGCCGCAGCATGAAAGGCCAGATGAAGGACGCGTCCCGCAGCGGCGCAAGATATGCGGTGATCCTGGGCGAGGACGAGATGGCGAAGGGGACCGCCGCGGTGAAGGACCTCGTCACGACGGATCAGAAGACCGTTGCACTGGACGAGGTGCTCGCCGCGGTCCGGACATGATCAGAACCCACTTTTGCGGACAGTTGCGACCGAGCGATGCCGGGACCGGGGTTTCGCTGTGCGGATGGGTACACACCCGGCGGGACCATGGGGGCGTCACCTTCATCGACCTCAGGGATACGACCGGCCTGGTGCAGATCGTCTTCAATCCCGCCCACGCCAAGGACGCGCACGAGGTCGCGGAGAAGCTGCGCGGCGAGTACTGCGTCAACGTCGAGGGTGTGGTTCAGCTTCGCCCTCAAGGGACGGTCAACCCGCGGCTGCCCACCGGCGAGATCGAACTCTTGGCCGATAAGGTGACGGTCTTCTCGACCTCTGAGACGCTGCCGTTCCAGATCGATGACATCCACGAGGTCGACGAACAGCTTCGGCTCCGGTACCGCTACCTCGATCTTCGCCGCGAGCACATGCAGGACAACCTCAAGCTGCGTCACAGGATCGTGGGAGCTATCCGACGGTTCTTCGACGCCGAGGGGTTCCTCGAGATCGAGACGCCGATGCTGACGCGCTCCACACCCGAAGGAGCGCGCGACTATCTCGTGCCGTCCCGCCCCCATCCGGGCGGCTTCTACGCGCTGCCGCAGTCGCCTCAGCTCTTCAAGCAGCTGTTCATGGTTGCGGGCCTCGACCGCTACTACCAGATCGTGAAGTGCTTTCGGGATGAGGACCTGCGCGCCGACCGGCAGAACGAATTCACGCAGCTCGATGTGGAGATGTCGTTCGTCGACGTGGATGACGTTCTCGATGTCAGCGAGCGGATGTTCCGGTCCGTGTGGCTCGAAGCGATGGGGGTTGATCCGGGACCGTTCCCACGCATGACTTTCGCGGAATCGATGGAGCGCTTCGGCGTCGACAAGCCCGACACCCGCTTCGGGATGGAGCTCGTCGATCTAGGAGACCTTTTTGCCGAGACCGGACTGCGCGTCTTCCGCAGCGCCACTGAAGCCGGGGGAGCGATAAAAGCGATAGTCGTCGCCGGCCAGGCTGCTCTCGGCCGTAAGGATCTCGATGCCCTTGTGCAAGATGCCAAGGCCCTGGGGGCCGGAGGCCTGGTGTGGGCAGCGATCACAGAGGAAGGGTTCAAGTCACCCGTGGACAAGTTCCTGTCGGATGACGAACGAGCCGGGCTGGTGCGAGTTACACGTGCGAGCGCGGGGGACCTCATCTTGATCGTGGCCGACGAGCGCCGGGCGATCGTCCTGAAAGTCCTCGGCGCACTCCGGAACCGGCTTGCGGACCGCTTCGGTTTGGTGCCCCCGCGCGCGCCGGACGATCCTGATGCGTGGAAGTTCGTGTGGATCGTGGACTTTCCCTGGTTCGAGTGGGACGACGAGGCCGCGCGATGGAACGCGATCCACCACCCCTTCACCGGCGTGGTGGAAGACACTCTGCAGTATCTGGAATCCGACCCAGGGCGGGTGATCTCGAAGTCGTATGACATAACGCTCAACGGTTGGGAGCTGGCAAGCGGCAGCATCAGGATCCACGACCGGGAGATGCAACAGCGGATGTTCGCAGCATTGGATATCTCCGCCGAGGACGCCCAGGAACGGTTCGGTTTCCTTCTCGATGCGTTCCGCTACGGCGCGCCTCCCCATGGCGGCATCGCTCCCGGCATCGATCGAGTCGTGGCGCTGGCAGCGGGCGAGATCAACATCCGCGAGGTGATCGCGTTCCCGAAGACGCAGAGTGCCTTCGATCCGCTCACCGGAGCCCCGGCCCCCGTAGACCCCGAACAGCTCGAGATCCTGCACCTCAAGTCCACGGTTCAGAGTCAACCGGAGCCGGCAGGGCCACAACCCTAGGTTTCCGGTCGCGGTTCGCCGGCTGCGGCTACGCTCGAGAGAGTGGACCTTTTCGACAACGCGCTCGAAGAGCGGTTCGCGGATTACGCACCGCTGGCCGCGCGCATGCGGCCGCGAGCCCTGGACGAGATGGTCGGTCAGCAGCGACTGCTGGGTACGGGACGAGCTCTGCGGGCACTGGTGGAGTCCGGGGAGATGTCCTCGATCATCCTGTGGGGGCCGGCAGGCTCGGGGAAGACCACCATCGCCAACATCATCGCCACCGCTACCGAGGCTGAGTTCATCGCGATGTCTGCGGTGACCGCCGGTGTGGCCGATGTGCGCAAGGCGATCGGCGAAGCAAAGGAACGGCTTGCCCACCAGGGACGCAGGACCGTTCTGTTCCTCGACGAGATCCACCGCTTCAACAAAGCGCAACAGGACGCCCTTCTTCCGGCGGTAGAGAACGGATGGGTGATCTTGGTAGGCGCCACCACCGAGAACCCCTCCTTCGAGGTCAACTCACCGCTGATGTCGCGCAGCCTGCTGTTCCGCCTCGAAGCTCTGGACTCGGGAGACTTGAGATCGCTCCTCGAGCGTGGCCTGGGTGATGAAGAACGCGGGCTCGGGCGCCTGAAGGTAACCGCCGAGCTTGATGCCCTGGACCATATCGCCGAAGGAGCCGGCGGCGACGCTCGCGCCGCTCTGAACGTGCTCGAGGCAGCCGCCATGATTGCCAACTCCAGCACGGGCGTGATCGATCTGGCCGTGGCGGCCGAAGCGTTGCAGCGTCGGGCGCTTCCCTACGACAAGGCGGGCGACTGGCACTACGACGTAATCAGTGCGTTCATCAAATCCATGCGTGGGTCGGACCCCGACGCTGCGGTGTATTGGATGGCGAGGATGCTCGATGCGGGCGAGCAACCTCGTTTCATCGCGCGCCGGATGGTGATCTTTGCCTCCGAGGACGTGGGGAATGCAGACCCCACAGCCCTCCAGGTTGCCGTGGCGGCCCATCACGCGCTCGAGTTCGTTGGCTTGCCGGAAGCGAAGTTGTCCCTGGCGCAGGCGGCCGCCTACCTCGCTATCGCCCCAAAGTCGAATGCCAGTGCGGTGGCGCTGTGGCGCGCCGAGGAAGACGTCGCCAGCTCCGGCCCCCTTCCGGTGCCCACTCATCTGCGGGACTCACATTCCCCGGCGTCCCGCTCGATCGGGGCGGGCAAGGGCTACAAGTACGCGCACGAGTTCGGTGGGTGGGCCGAGCAACAGCATCTCCCCGACGCGCTCAAAGATCGGCGCTACTTCGAGCCGATCACGGGGCGAGAGACCGAGTTGTCCGATGAGCTGGAAGCCAAGAAGAAAACCCACGACTCGGGGTAGGGTGCCCGGATGATCAAGGCCTTGTTCGGCATCATCCTGGGCGCGCTGCTGGCGTTCGCCCTGGACGAGTGGATGGAAAAGATGTGGGCTCGCTACCGGCCACAAGCGGTGACCGGCACGCTGCTCGATAAGGTCAATCGCCGCCTGGAGGAGAAGCGCGGGCCGGTCGCACGTACGGGGTCGACCCGGCGTCCGGTCGATGCCCGCGAACCAAGCCTGTAGCGCCCCGACGGTAGCCTGCTAGATCGTGGACTCGAACACGATCAGGCAGCGATTCTTTGCGTTCTTTGGCGAGCGCGGGCACACCCGCGTGCCTTCCGCGTCGCTCATCCCGAACGACCCCAGCCTGCTTCTGACGGGAGCCGGGATGGTCCCATTCAAGCCTTATTTCCTTGGCGAGCAAACCCCGCCCTTCGACCGCGCCATGAGCGTCCAGAAATGCTTCCGGGCAGTGGACATAGACGAGGTCGGCAAGGACACCCGCCATCTCACCTTCTTCGAGATGCTGGGCAACTTCTCTTTCGGCGACTACTTCAAAGAGAAGGCATGCCCCTGGGCATGGGCGCTCATCACCGAAGCGTTCGAGGTGGACCCCGACCGGCTGTGGGTGACTGTGTACAAGGATGACGACGAGGCCGAACAGATATGGGTCGACACCGTGGGGGTCCGGCCGGAGCGGGTAGTTCGCCGGGATCTGGACAACTTCTGGTCGATGGGCGTGGCGGGGCCGTGCGGACCGGACTCGGAGATCTTCTTCGATCGCGGCGAAGCCTTTGGACCGGCCGCCGCCGATGGCCCCGCGAGCAACGAGGAGCGCTACTTCGAGATCTGGAACCTCGTTTTCATGCAGAACGAGTGCAACGAGCAGATCGAGCCCACAGCCGATCTTCCGAAGAAGAACATCGATACCGGCGCCGGCGTCGAAAGGCTGGCTGTCGCTCTGCAGGAAGCGAAGTCCATCTTCGAAACGGACACCATCTACGGGATCGTGCGCACAGCGGCGGAGCTGACCGGTAAGGAATACGGCGCCAACGGGGCTGTCGATGCCGCCCTGCGCATCCTTGCCGACCATGCCCGAGCGATGACCTTCCTCATCGACGATGGCGTGCTGCCATCGAATCAGGAGCGCGGCTACGTGCTTCGACGTGTGCTGCGGCGAGCCATCCGCCAGGCCCGACTCCTCGGCTACGAGAAACCGATACTGCCCGTCCTCATCGACGCCACCATCGAGCTGATGGGCGAGGCCTATCCCGAAACGGCGGCACGTCGCAACTTCATCGTCGACGTGGCCAGCCGCGAAGAGGAACGCTTCGACACGACGCTGCGCCAAGGTTTGTCACTTCTCGAGACAGAGGTGAAACGGGTGCGCTCGTCGGGCTCCAAGACGCTCGGGGGTGATGTTGCCTTTCAGCTCCACGACACCTTCGGTTTTCCGGTCGACCTGACGCGCGAGATAGCAGCCGAGGCCGGCATCGAGGTTGATGCCGCTTCCTTTACCGAGCTGATGGCCCGCCAGCGGGAGCGCGCGCGGGCGGCGCAGCGCTCGAACTCGGGCGCCGGCGTTGCACCGATAGCAACGACGGTGCTGCGGGAGCGAGGGGCCACCGATTTCCTTGGTTACGAGCACCTTCAGGGGACCGCTCGGATCGTGGCGATCGCGGGCGGCACGACAGAGATGCCTGTAGCCGAAGAGGGCGACGAGGTGGACCTCATCCTGGATCGGACGGTGTTCTACGCCGAGGGCGGGGGCCAGGTGGGCGACCGCGGATCGATCCGGGCCGCCGGTGGGCACGCCGAGGTCGTCGATACCCGGCGGCTGCTCCCCCGCCTCACCGGCCACCACATCCGGGTGACCTCCGGTGAGCTGGCGGTTGGCGACGAGGTCACCCTGGCTGTCGATCCTCGCTGGCGCACGGGGGCCGAGCGAGCACACACCGCTACCCACATCCTTCATTGGGTGCTTCGGGACCGGTTGGGCGAGCACGCCACCCAAGCCGGCTCGCTGGTCGAACCGGGACGCCTCCGCTTCGACTTCCATCACTTCGAGCCGCTCGGCGCGGCGCGGGTTGCCGAGGTTGGCGCCGAGCTGCAAGAACGGGTCTTGGCCGACGACGGGGTGCGCGCGTATGAAACGAGCTACGACTTCGCCCGGTCGATCGGAGCGATGGCCATCTTCGGCGAGAAGTACGGGGATTTCGTGCGCGTCGTCGAAGTTGGCGAATACTCGAAAGAGCTGTGCGGCGGCACCCACGTGCCCCACACCAGCCAGATAGGTGTAGTTGTCCTCACGAGCGAGGGCTCGGTCGGCGCGAATCTCCGCCGGGTCGAGGCTTTGGTCGGCCACCAGGGTCTGCGTTTGCTCGAGGACCGGGCGGCGGT
>JAXDJR010000062.1:0-5712 GCA_034667545.1 Actinomycetota bacterium | reverse complement strand
CCATTTCGCCGTAGGATTCGGCGACGAGCCCGCATACGCGGGTCAGAAGAACAGCGTTCAGCTCTTCCTACATGACCAAAGCACCGACAAACCGATCGTCAACCTGGGTCCGACACTCAAGGTGCAGGTCGCCTATGGGTCCCAGAAGATGCCGCCCATAACGATGGAACCGGATTTCGAGATCGGCGAATCCGGAATCCCGGGCGACTACCGCGGATGGTTCATCCCGACCCGACCGGGGAGATATTCCTTCCATTTCACAGGTTCCATACGCGGTCAGAAGGTGAACGAGACGTTCAAGTCGGGAGCCACTACGTTCTCGAACGTTGAGGACCCCCAAGGCGTCGAGTTCCCAGCTAAGGATCCCACCGTAGGGCAATTGAACGACTTGGTGGGCCGCGAAACAACTCGCTTGAACCAAGCTGTGGCGGCCGCGCGATCAGACGCCTCCAGTAAGGCAACAACGGCTCGGAACTTCGCTCTTGTAGCGGTGGCGTTGGGAGTCGTTGCCCTGGCGCTCGCGGTCGGGGCGCTGAGAAGAAACAAATGACAACGTTGCGCCGCGCGGCGATCGCCGGCATAGGGCTGGCCTGCTGGCTGTTGCTCGTGTGCGCGCCTGCGAACGCCCATGCTCTGCTGCGCAGCTCGCAACCGGCCGCCGGAGCGCAGCTGAATGCTGCGCCCTCCAAGATCGTGCTCGACTTCACCGAGACGCCGGACTTGACGGTTTCCTCGGTACAACTATTGGATCCTTCCGGCGCCACCGTCCGGTCAGGGAAACCCCAGACGGTCCCCGGCAAGCCCTCCGACTTGCAAGTCTCGGTGGGGCACCTGCCGAAAGGCGTCTACACAGTGACGTGGCGCGCGGTGTCAAAGGTTGATGGACATGTCACGGCGGGATCCTTCGCGTTCGGCGTTGGTGAACCCGCGGCATCGACCAGCCGCTCAATAACGAAGACTCCGACAACACCAAATCCCGCCCCCGTGAGCGTGGTCGGGCGGTGGGCCCTCTATTGGGGTATCGCACTCTTACTCGCGGCCGCAGTAACGGATCGCGCTGTGTTCCGACGGGTCGTCCAACCGATCGACAGGGCGTTGGCGGTGGGGTGGTTGCTCGCGGCGGCAGGCATCACTTTGATGGTGCTCTCGGCGTATTCGACGATCGGGGTCGGCTGGACACAGCTTTTCCGGTCTTCCACCGGCAGGAACCTCGCCGAGCAGGCAGTGGGGATCGGGTTCTGTGGTCTTGCGGTGGCGCTCGTCGTCGTAGGACGGAGAGTAGCCGGCTACCTACTCATGGGGCTCAGCGCACTCGCCGTCATGTGGTTACACGCATGGGGCTCGCATGCAGAACTTCACATGACGTGGTTCAACGTCCCGGTGCAATTCGTGCACATCGCAGCGGTTGGCATCTGGGTAGGTGGACTCGTGTGGCTCTTGATCGCGCTGCGCGGAGCGGAACCCGCGGAGCGGACCAGCGATGTGCGCAGGTTTTCCTTCCTTGCTGGTATCACCTTGGGCTTCGTCGCGGTCACCGGAACGATGCGGGCACTCGACGAGATCGGGGGCCTGGGAAAATGGAGAGCGTCCTTATCCACTTCCTTCGGCGTCGCGCTGATCATCAAGATCGGTCTCTTCATCGTTCTGGTGGGACTTGCAGCCCGTAACCGCTACGTAAACGTTCCAGCCTTCGGATCCGACAAGGGCCGGGCGAGCCATCTGAGCAAGACAGTGGTTGCAGAAGTGCTCCTGGCAATCTTGATCCTTGGAACGACGGCGGTTCTCAGCCAGTTGCCGCCCCCGGTCGACATCGCCAGCGCCTCGTCCGTCGCCAGCAGTCCCTCGAACGTGGTCGTCACAGGACATGATTTCGCAACTTCAGTTCGGGTCAGCCTGACGGTCACTCCCGGCGTGCCTGGACAGAACACCTTCGAGGCGCGGGTGGTGGACTTCGACACAGGTAAAGCTGTCCCGGCCAAGAACGTCACCTTGGGATTCGCTCTGCCGAGTCGCGCCAATGTTGGCGGGTCTTCCCTCAAGCTCTCGCGAAAGGCACCCTCGGTATGGGCGGGCACGGGCACGAATCTCTCCCTGAGCGGAAAATGGGCGATCACAGTGACGGTGCAGGAACGCACCACGGCAGTCGAGGTTCCGCTCGTGCTCCAGACCCGGAGCGCGCCGCAGCAGATCACTACGCAAAAAGTGCCCGGACAGCCAACCATCTACAACATCGCTCTCTCGACAGGAGGCAAGTTGCAGACTTACATCGACCCGGGCCACCCGGGAATCAACAATGTTCATTTCACTTTTTTCAAGGCGACCGGGAAAGAGGAACCGATCGGGACCGCTCACGTAGTAGCAACAGACCCCCGAGGCAGCCACAGGCCCGTGAAATTGATCCGTTTTGACAAGGGTCACTTTGTCGCCAACGCTCACCTGTCCCCGGGCATGTGGACTTTCGCGATCGATGCGAGGACACGATCCGGAGTCACCGTGAGCGGTCATTTCAGTCAGAAGATCAGTTAGAGAGGGGACTCGCAGATGAATCGAAGGATGGTGATCGCAGCGGCCCTGCTAACCATGCTGACCGCGGTGGCCTGTGGCAGTAAAGGAACTGGCAGTCCGCCAACAACGCAACCAACTGTTGCCTCGCGGCCCAGTTCACCGGCGAAGATCAGCATCCTGTCGCCGCGCAATGGACAGGCGATCCATGGGCACACTCTTTCCGTCCATCTGTCCCTCAAGAATGCCCGCATCGTGAAACCGACCACTACCAAGATCGACCCCCGGAAAGGCCACATCCATGTTCTCTTGGACGGAAGCATCGTGTCGATGAATTATGGACTGAAGGACACGATCTCGAAGTTGAGTCCTGGCACCCACACACTTCGCGTCGAATTCGTCGCATCGGATCACCTTCCGTTCGACCCGCGCGTCTTCCAAGAGGTGGCTTTTGAGGTGAAAGCATGAGCGCCGCGCTCGACCTGCCCTCAAGCAGGAATCTGAGTCTTGCTCCCGCGCTGGCGGGTGTGCTGCTGCTGGTGGCCCGGCTGCTGTTCGTCGATCGAGGTGCCGGCAGCATCCCGGCGCTCGCGATCATCTACCTCATCATCCTCGCGATAAGCAGCAGCGAGCTTCGTGACGGCCTCGGGGGCCGGGTAGTTCTGCCCCTGGTGATCGGAGTCCTAGCGATAGCCGGCGCGCGGTTCATGCTGGCGGCACCTTCGGCGACCCGTGCAACGGTTGCTGGTCTGGCCCTCACGCTGTTGGCAGCGATCGCAGAAGAGGCACTGTTTCGAGGACTGATGTTCGCGCGGCTCCTCCCTCACGGCCGGTACCTCGCGATCGCCGCGTCCGCGGGGGCGTTTGCCCTCGTTCACGTTCCTTTCTATGGGTTGAGCGCGTTGCCGGTCGACCTGGGGGCCGGACTGCTCTTTGCGTGGCAGCGGAGCGAGTCGGGAAGTTGGTCGGTGCCGGCAGCGACCCACGCCTTAGCGAACGTTTTGGCGGTGTTGCCATGAAACGGTTGCTTGCTGGGGCGATCCTGATGGCTCTTTTGGCGACCGGCTGCAGCTCGAGCGGCCGGCCTCCGCTTGTGATCGGGGCGATATATCCGCTCAGCGGTACCCAGGGGCCGGGCGGTATCGAGGAGTACCACGGGGTCAAGCTCGCGGTGGACATGGTGAACCAAGCGGGCGGACTGTCGGGACGCAGTGTCGAGCTTCAGTCTCTCGACGTGGCGGATGGCGACGCGGTCCCTGGAGCGATCAACGCGCTCAACAGTAGGGGAACAAAGCTGGTGATTGGTAGTTACGGAAGCACGATCTCGGCCCCGGCGGCAAAGCTGGCGATCCGAAAAGGCATGCTGTTCTGGGAGACAGGTGCCGTCGGGGATATGAACGACAAGGGAAGGTGGCTGGTTTCGCCTCCGCAGGTGACCGAGCCGCATAACGGATCGTTCTTTCGGGTGGCCCCCACGGGGTCGTCGCTCGGGAGTGCGGCCATCGCATTCATGGCGACGAAGTACGCACATGCTGTACACAAGAACGGGAAGTCGCTGCGCTACGCGATCGCCAACGTGAACGATATCTACGGCAGAAGTGTCGCCGGCGGAGCCAGAAGTGAGATCCGAAAACTCGATCTTCCTTTCGCCGGACAGTTCGGGTACAACCCAGCTCACCCGCACTATGGCAAGCTCGTACGCGATCTGCGTAGAGCTCGGACAAACATCTTGTTCGTGTCGGCGTACATCGATGATGGAGTCGGCCTCCGACGCGCGATCGTGCGTCATCACTTGCACCTCGTGGGAAACATCGGCTCCTCGTCCAGCTATTGCATGCCTGCTTTCGGAGCTCGGCTCGGCAAGGAGGCGGTAGGCGTCTTCGCCTCGGACAAGCCTGACGCCGAGTACATGGCGCCGAACGGACTTCTCCCTGGAGCTCGAGAGCTGCTGCGCAAGGCCAACTCCCAGTACGAAAGCCGTTATCACTCCGAGATGACCGCAGCCGCTCTGGCCGGGTTCTCGGGAGCGTGGGCGTTGTTGCACTACGTGCTTCCTCGCGCGTCGTCGTGGGATCCCGCGGCGATCACTACCGCCGCAAGGTCGCTCGACCTTCCCAAGGGCACGCTTCCCAACGGTAGCGGAATCAAGTTCGGACGCACGCCGGCGACGGCGAGCGAAAACGTGCATGCGTCCAGCGTGATCTGGGAATGGGTGGGCGTCGACAGGAGGGCCGTGGTGTGGCCGCGCCGCTTCGCGACACAAGGGCTGCGAGTGACGAGCATCAACGGATGAAACGGATCCTCATCTCTGGTGCAGTGGCCGTGGTCGTATATCTCATCGGCGCCACCCTCACGGCGCATCTCAGTCCGTTTGGCCCGCGACCACTCCTAGACGGTTTGGGGCCACCGCAGCCCTACCGCTGGGTGAGTCCTCCTGCAGATCTCGCCGCGTCGAATGAGAAGCCTTCCAGTGGAACGTTCTCACTCAAGTTCACTGGGGGCAGGTCTGAGGCAGGCGCGTTCACGACGAGAGACTCCCAACTGTCGATGGTCCTAGACCCGGGGGCCTTGTCGGCAAACGGGAGCCCCTCCGGCGCCCGCATCTCCATCACTCCCCTTGCGCCCTCGTCGGTGTCAACTCCCCCCGGCTATACGCTCGATGGGAACGTCTATCGCATCACCATCACAGAACAGCCTTCGGGCAGCAAGGTGAGCATGTTTGTTCATCCGCAGCGTGTCATCCTTGTTTATCCGGCCGACAAAAGTTTCCTCAAACCCCAGCACCTCCTGGCGGTCTCGGCCGACGGCAAGACGTGGACCAGGCTAAAGACAGCGGACTCGACGGTCCAGCAGCAGTCCTCAGGGCTCATTCGCTCGCCGGGACTTGTCGCGGTGGTAACGCCATTGAAGACCAAGCCATCAGGCAAATCGATCATCATCTTTGTGGCGCCCGCGATCGGATTGCTGCTCGTGGGAGGCTTCATCGCGTGGCGGGCGTACCAGCGTGCGCACCGCACCCGGTCGCCTCGTCGCTGAGCGATCGCAATTGTGTGGCCATGGCAGCGCGTGGTCATGGGGGTCGTGGAGATAGCAAACTCCTGTAGGGACATACGTTTCTATTCATCGCATATCTACGCGCATCCCATGGAGTTGTGAGTAATTTTGCCTTCACCTTTAGTTTCTTAAGGCGGAAGCTGGATAGCAATCTGT
>JAXDJR010000061.1:0-7718 GCA_034667545.1 Actinomycetota bacterium | reverse complement strand
GTCACCTGGGTGGTTCTTGCCGATCCCGAGGGCAACGAGTTCTGCGTGCTACGGGCGTTGACACAGGAAGAACGCGCGGAAGCAACCGGCTAGCGGGCCACTGCAGGGTGGGCGCATAAGTCATCGTCGTGGTCGTTGTGGCCCTGATCATGCTCGTGGTGGCGACGATAAATCATGGTGACCCCACACGGCTCTATCGCCCATAATGTACGCTATGTCAACCTGAGCGGAGGGGCGCCCCCTGGATGAGCGCCGGCGTACCTTCCCCCGGGGCCCGATGCCGGCTCTGAGGCCCGTGGTACGGATCAGCCCGAGCAGGCACGCCATCGTCGTTCGGACGCACTGAGCTGGAACAGTTCGGAAAGGTGTTCACATGCGACTGCGCTTCGGTTAGTAGAACCAAGCGCCGCGGGTGTACACGATGACGCCGAGTATCGCCAGCGGCGCAATCACGAGTAACACGATCTCGTGCCTGGTTTCGCTTCGGCGGCTGAAGCCTGCCAGCAGCAGAGGTATCGGGAACAACGAGAGAAGCATCCGGGGGATGCTGAAGTACCAGCTGCTGGCCAGGACGCTCGCCATCATGGCCCCCATGAATGCGGCGAAACCCCATTGGCGCTTGATCAAGGCCCATATGACGAATGCGACGCCGACGGCGGCGGCGAGGATCTCAACGCGCCACGCGAAGATCCAATTCGTGGGTTGATACGGGTTCCACGTACCCCACGTTTCTCGGAACGCCGTCAGGGGCCACGTCAAACGCCGGCCCCAGCCCGCCCGCTGATCCACGAAGTAATAGAGCGCGCTCCCCTTGACCCGATAGAGGAAGAACGAATAGAGAGCGAGAGGTGCAAGACCCGCGCCGAGGGCGACCGCGCCTGCTCTGACTCTCCTGGCGGAGAAGTTCCCCTGCCTGAGAAATTCCACCAACAAGCCCAGCAATAGGAAACAGCCCGCGAAGCGGGCTCCCATAGCGATGGCTGCAGGCAAGCCGACGAGGCCCCACCGCGACTTGCGTGCGTAGTAGAAGGCGGGGATCGCTCCGGCGAGGAACAGCGCTTCGCTGTAGGGAGCCACGAGAAAGACTGCAGTAGGGAATAGCGCCAGGTACAGGACCGCTCGCCGGCCCGCTCCCTCCCCCACTTCCTCTTCAGCGAGGCGGAACAAATAGGCAAACGCAACCAGTGACGCGATCGCGGAAATGACCAGGCCCGCGCCCACTGGGTTCAGACCGAGGTCGGATGCCCCGCGCACCAACAGGGGAAACAACGGAAAGAACGCAGTGGCATGGGGATCCGTCTGCGGACCCGTGTAACCAAACGCGGCGACACGCATGAGCAGGGTTGCATCCCATCGATCCCAGATCGCAAAGAAACCCTCTACGTGCGGCCCGCGACCAGATGCCAGGAACCACGACGCCGAAAGGGCGACTGCGAAGAATGCGAGACGGGTGACAACGAGGATCTGCAATGCCTGCTTCCAAGGCTCGCGCCGGTTGGAGCTCGACAACATGCTGAGCTGCGGTGTGACGCTGTGTGGCCGCGCTACTCCGGCGTCCAGCGCAGCCTCAGATCCCGGGCGGCGCGCGCTTCATCGGGCCGGCGCACCGGCGTCGACTGGGGGGCTTGATGCAGCAACTCAGGATCCGATGCCGCCTCGCCGGAGATCTGCACCAAAGCTTCGCCGAGGCCCTTGATTGTCTCCAACGACTCGGTTTCGGTCGGCTCGACCATGAGCGCCTCTTCTACGACCAGCGGGAAGTAGACCGTCGGCGGGTGGTATCCAAGATCGATCAACCGCTTCGCGACGTCCATCGCTCGCACGCCATGTTTCCTCAAGGGTTTGGCGCTAGACACGAACTCGTGCATGCAGATACCTGGATAAGCGGTTGGGAAAGCATCTTCGATCAGCACCCGGAGGTAGTTCGCGTTGAGAACCGCATACTCGGCGATGCGCCGTAACCCCTCCGGGCCGAGTGAGCGGAGATACGCGTAGGCGCGCACGTTGATGCCGAAGTTCCCATGGAAGGAATGGATCCTGCCGATGGAATCGGGGCGGTCATGATTCCAGCTCCAGCGTTCGGCGCCAGAGTCGAACTCGAGCACGGGTGATGGAAGGAAACGCTCGAGTCGTTGCGACACCGCCAGCGGACCCGATCCAGGCCCTCCCCCACCATGTGGGGTAGCAAAGGTCTTGTGCAGGTTCAAGTGCACGATGTCGAAGCCCATATCGCCGGGCCGGACGACTCCGACGATCGAGTTGAAATTCGCGCCGTCGTAGTAGAGCAACCCGCCCACTTTATGCACCGCTGCCGCGATCTTTTCTATGTCGCGCTCGAATAACCCGAGGGTGTTCGGGTTGGTCAACATCAACCCCGCAACGTCCGTGTCGAGCGCCTTCTCCAGTGCATCGAGGTCGACCAGACCGTCGCTGTTGGATGCGACTTCATGGGCCCGGAACCCAGCGAGCGCGACACTGGCGGGGTTCGTCCCATGTGCAGAGTCCGGGATGATGACCCGCTTGCGGTCCTCCCCCCGATCGCGATGGAACGCCCGCATCATCAACAGCCCGGTCATCTCCCCTTGGGCCCCCGCGGCGGGCTGAAAAGTGATCCGGGCCATCCCGGTGGCGTCGCACAACGCGCGCTCGAGGATCCCCAGCATCTCAAGGGCCCCCTGAACCAGGCCGTCATCGCAATGAGGGTGCAGCAAGGAGAAGCCGGGCATGGCGGCAGCGTCCTCAGCGACCTTGGGGTTGTACTTCATCGTGCAAGAACCCAGGGGATACGCGCCGACATCGATCGCCCAGTTCCGCTGCGACAACCGAGTGAAGTGTCTGACCAGATCCCGCTCGCTGACCTCGGGAAGCCTCGGCGGCGAGGCGCGGCGATGTTCGGGGGGTATCAGGTCGTCGAGTGACGGGGCCTCTTCCTGTGCCTCCGGTAACGACCATGCGCGCCTGCCAGCTTTGGACAGCTCGAAGATCAAAGGGAGAGCCGGGTCACGGGTCCCTGCCGATCGTTCGAGCACGCCTGTCTCGCCCGCAGAGCTCACTGTTCGGTCAACTCCTTCTCGATCGCTTCTGTCAGCCCTGCGATGTCCTGTTCCGTACGGCGCTCCGTGACTGCTATCAGCAGGCAGTTGGCGAGGTCCGGATACCACCGGCCCAAGGCAGGTCCGGCCAGGAAGCCGCGCCGCGCAAGCCCCCGGATCAACTTGGAGGCGTCGGCAGGGGTTTCCAGCACGAGCTCTTTGAAGCGCGGGCCGTCGAAGCGGATAGTGCATCCGGGGATCTCGGCGAGCCGGGCGGCGACCTGGGCCGTGTTGCGTATGCAGATCTCGCCAAGCCGCGCCAGCCCCTGCGGACCGAGCCACGAGAGGTGGACCGCGGCCGCTATCGCCATGAGGGTTTGGTTGGTGCAGACATTGGACGTCGCTTTGGCCCGCCGGATGTGCTGCTCGCGAGCTTGCAGCGTCAGCACGTAAGCGCGCTTTCCGTCGGCATCCACTGTCTCGCCCGCGATCCGTCCCGGCACCTGCCGCACCAGCTCGAGCTTGGTGGCGAAGAGCCCCACGTAGGGACCCCCATAGGCCATCGGGTTGCCGAGCGCGTGTCCCTCGGCCACGGCAACGTCCGCTCCCGCCTCACCCGGCGACCGAAGGATGCCCATGGCAGTCGGGTCGGTGACGCAGATGCACAACCCTCCGGCACCGTGAGCGGCCTCGGCTACGCCCTGGACCTCCTCGAGCCGGCCGAAAACGTTCGGCGAGGCGACCACGGCCGCGGCGGTTCCTTCCAGATCTGCACTGTCCCACTTCGCGGTCCCATCGTCCCCATAAGGAAGGACTTCGATGTTCAGACCTAAACCTGAGCTATAGGTACGCAAAACGTCGATGTAATTGGGGTTTACGGTGGAGCCGACAACCACACGCTCTTTGCCAGTGACCCGAACTGCCAGATTCACCGCCTCGGCCAGTGCGCTGGCGCCGTCGTATAGCGAGGCGTTGGCAACCTCCAGACCGAATAGCTCGCAGATCAGCGACTGGAACTCGAAGACCGCCTGCAAGACGCCCTGGGACAACTCGGGCTGGTAGGGGGTGTAAGACGTGGCGAACTCTGCTCGGCTCGCAAGGGCGCGTACCGCCGAGGGAACGTGATGGTCGTAGGCTCCTCCGCCTGCGAAACACGCAAGGTCGCCCGCTCCTTTCGAGCGCGACGCGAGCTCGCGCATGTGGCTCAGTAGTTCCGGCTCGCTGAGGGCCGGCGGCACCTCGAGGCTTCGGCCCACGCGCACCGAAGCGGGGATGCCCTCGAACAGGGCGTCCACGGAGGGCAGCCCGATCGCACGGAGCATCTCGGCCACGTCTTCCGTTGTGTGCGGCAGGAAGTCCATCGGCCTAGGCTGCTTCGCGAAGGAGATTTGTCAACTTATTTCCTTAGCTATCTTTTTCGGATGAACGGTGGCTTCACGATATCGCCCGCGACCATCCGCCCCCGCACCGCGATATCTACCCGTTCCCCCGGTGTGGGGGCCGCTTCTGTCGTGACAAGGGCAAGCGCTATCCCCGTCCCCAAGGAGGGCGAGAAATTGCCACTGGTTACCGATCCGATAGCGCGTCCATCATGGTGGACCTCACATCCCTGACGGGGCACGCCGCGATCGGTGCAACGGATGCCTACCAATGAGCGAGAGGGACCTTTCTCCTTGAGGGTTGCGAGTGCCTCTTTTCCCCGAAACTCTGAGTTCCAGGCGATCGCCCAGCCGAGTTTTGCTTCGAGAGGGGTGATCTCGCGGCTCAGTTCGTGTCCATAGAGGGCATAGCCCATCTCCAGCCGAAGCGTGTCGCGTGCGCCCAGTCCCACGGGGGTAACTCCGAGATCGAGCAGATGGCCAAACGTGGCCACCGCAGCAGAGGCCGGGACGTAGAGCTCGAACCCCCGCTCACCGGTGTAGCCGGTCCTAGCAACCATCGCCCGCTCCCCCTCGACGTCCACGAACATCCAGGAGTGGAGCTCGAGATCGGGCGCCCCCGTCCCCGGGAAGGCCCGCTCGAAGGCCTCGAAGGACGTGGGCCCCTGCAGGGCCAGGATCGTCCACCGGTCCCACTCGTCCTCAGCGTGGCCGCCAGAGGTCGCTATGCAGGCTCCCACGGCCCCCACGTTGGCCGCGTTCGGGACCGCCAGCCACTCCTCATCGCCGATCCGGTAGACAAAGATGTCATCGACGCACCCGCCGCCGTCTTCCAGCACCAGGGCGTATGTAGCCCTGCCTACATCGAGCCCAAGAACGTCGGCGGTCACGGCCTGCTGGAGTGCCTGTCCCCCATCGTTCCCTCGCACGCGCAGCTTGCCGAGATGTGAGACGTCGAAAACTCCTACCCCCTCGCGCACCGCCTTGTGCTCCGCCATAACGCCCGAATACTGCAAGGGCATGTCCCAGCCAGAGAACTCGGTCAATTTCGCTCCGAGGCTTCGGTGAACCTCGAGCAGAGCTGTAGCTCTGCGGACCTCAGCCACTGACCGAGGAGCCCGAGAGCACCTGCTCGATCGACAAAGACCGGGGCCGGGGATCGTCCAGGAGCGAACCTTGGGACGGTTCCTCAAGGCCGTACTTGATCAGCAGGTTCAAGTAATCGCGCTGATACAGGATCTTGCAGACGACCCCCGGATACAGCGCCATGAGACGGCGGGCCTTGCGGTTCTTCTTGGTCACCAACTTCTGATTGAGTGTGGTGATCTCGATATAGACGTCGAAATCGGCGAGGTAGAAATCCGGAGAGAAGCGGCGCGTCGGGTTGCCATGACGGTCCCAATCGATATCGAACGTGGTCGGCTCGTAGTCCCAGGAGATCTCGTAGAAGTCCAGAAGCTTCGCAAACTGTCGCTCGCTGTTGTGCGCGAAGTGGACTCTCTGGTGAGGAAGGGAGGCGGAGGTCCCCGTTTCCTGGGCGGTGCTCCCCTGGGTCAGTTACCCCTCCTCGACTCGCGCTCCGTTTGCTTTTCCAGGATATGCGAGCGTGCCAACTGTAGGTCGCAATTCGCGCAAGTCGCCGGCAAGTTGATCGCGGATCTTGTCGACCGCGACGATCGCGCCGAGAACGCCTTGTCCCGATCGGAGGAGATCTACGACCTCGGCGTCGGAAGTGCATGCATAGACGCCCGCACCATCGGTGACGATCGTCAGGGTTGCCCAGTCCGCATCCAGATCGGACTTGACATAGTCGAGGGCCTGACGAACCTTCTGCAAGCTCGCGCCTGCGTCCGTCAGGCTCTTTATCACCTTCAGTTGCAAGAGATCGTTGAAGGAATAGAGCCGCTGGGTTCCCGAGCCATGGGCGCTCTGTACCGTCGGCGCCACCAATCCAGTCCGCGTCCAGTAGTCGAGCTGTCGATACGTGATCCCGACGATCTTGCACGCCTGGGGTCCTCGGTAGCCGGCCTCGTCCATCCAGATCCTCCCGTCCCGGCGCCCTGAGTGGCAGGTAGGGGCCGGAGTCACATCCTCGTAGTTACGGACTTGAAAGGTTAGGCGTTCCGGTCGCGAGAGTCAATCAAGGTCGCTCACGTGGAGAGTTACTGTTCCGCAGCGAAGTCCTCAGGCGTGACCTGATCTAGAAACTCACGGAACTTCTCGACTTCGGATTCCTCTTCGTCACGCAGCTCGATCCCCGCCTGCTCCAGAACCTCTTCGTCGGCGAATATCGGCACGTTGACGCGCACCGCCAGAGCGATCGCATCGCTCGGACGAGACGAGACCTCTTTGGCGTCCCCTGCCCTGTTCAACCGGATCAACGCGAAGAAAGTCTGGTCAACCAGCTCATTTATCAGTACGCGTTCCACGGTCACGTCGGTCTCTTCCAGGATGTCTCGAAGGAGGTCGTGGGTCATCGGACGCGGTGTCTGGATGCCCTGAAGCGCAAAAGCGATAGCAGTCGCTTCGACGGCCCCGACCCAGATGGGCAGGTAGCGGTGACCGTCGGCTTCCTTCAACAGCACGATGGGCTGGTTGGTTGGAAGCTCCACTCGGACCCCAACGAGCGACAGCTCGATCATGGGGCTGAGGCTAACACCGCTGCTCCTCTACGGAGCCCCATAGAGAGAGCGAACGAGCATCTTCGGATCGCGCGCCAAGGCTGCGAGGTCATTCACCGCGATGATGTCTTTCAGATTGCGATAACGCGCCTGGTAGTCGAGACCATAGCCGACAACGAACAGGTCGGGAATCACGAAACCGCGGTGCTCCAACGGCACCGGCAGGATCCTTCGAGCCGACTTGTCGAGAAGAGCGACGGTGCGCAAGGAGGCGGGCTCCCGGGCAAGGATGTGACGGCGCAGATAGTTCAGCGTGAAGCCAGTGTCCACGATGTCTTCAACGATCACCACATCGCGACCTCGTATGTCCTGGTCGAGGTCCTTGATGATGCGGACCACCCCGTCACCGGAGGCGGCGTCCGCGTAGGAAGAGATCGACATGAAATCGACAGAAAGGTCGATGTCGACCCTCCGAACCAGATCGGCGTGGAACACCGTGGACCCCTTCAAGATGCCCACGAACACTGGCGGACGCAGGGTGCCGGACAGTGCGGTTCCGATCTCTTCCCCCAGCTCGACGGCGCGTGCGGCCATCTCCTGTCGAGTGACGAGCACCGACCAGGGCCTCGCCGGCCCCCCCGAGCCGACGCTCATCGACACCTAACCCTACAGATGAGAGTTAAGGC
>JAXDJR010000060.1:0-28192 GCA_034667545.1 Actinomycetota bacterium | reverse complement strand
AGGGGACTGACATAGCCCAGGTGGGAGTGACGTCGGCGCCTGTTGTAGAAGGCATCGACGAAGTCATCGATGGCCGCCCATGCGTGATCACGATCGGCCAGAGAGGTCTGATCTAGGAGTTCACGCTCCAAGGTGGCAAAGAAGCTCTCAGCGACTGCGTTGTCGTAACAGCTCCCGACTCGCCCCATCGAGCGCCTCGCTCCGACACGAGCGCAGGACTCTGCGAAGCCCACCGAGGTGAACTGGGTTCCCCGGTCGCTGTGCACCACCAGCCCGGGGCCAGGGTTGCGGGTCCTGGTGGCAGCTTCAAGCGCGTCGATCGCCACCTGCGCACCGGGGGTGCTCGCCAGCGCCCACCCGACCACGGCTCGCGAATAGGTGTCGATGACCGCGGCGAGATAGCTGAAGCCGTGGGAAGTGGGGACGTAGGTGAGGTCGGTCACCCATAGCTGGTTGGGCGCGCTGCGCTCGAAGCTGCGGGCGACGAGATCGGGGGCCCGGAGGCTTCCGGGTCGGGTCAACGCTCTGCGCCGACGGCGGTGGCAGCCGCTCAGGCGCCGGCTGGCCATGAGACGGGCGACGCGCTTCTTGGAACACCCGATGCCGTGACCCAAGGACAGCTCAGCCTGGATCCGGGGAGCGCCGTAGGTCCCCCGGCTGGCGCTATGGATCGCCTCGATCACTATGCCGAGGAAGGCATCGTCTCGCGCATGGCGGGACAACGGCCGAGCTCGCCACGCGTAGAAGCCGCTGGTGGAGACCTCGAGCACCCGGCACAAGGTGGCGATCTTGTGGTTGGCCTTCTCCACCTCTATGAACCGGAACGCCGCGGTGGGCTGGATCCGGTTTCCCTGGCGAAGAAGGCCGCTGCTTTTTTTAAGATCTCGTTCTCTTCCCGCAGAACCTCGTTCTGACGCTGTAACCGGGCCACTTCACGGGCGTTGTCGGCGCTTTTAGGAGCGGATGCGTGAGCCTCAGCATCGTGCTTCTTGATCCACCGTCGAAAGGTGTTGGCAGGGACGCCGAGCTCGCGGGCAACCGCGTTCGCCGACATCTCGTGACGCCGGCTCAGGTAGCTGATCAGGGCTTCCTCTCGGAACTCTTCGGACCATCGGTCGGGTCGGTCCATGGACACCCTCCTTCTGGCGCTGTATGCGCCACTAATGAGTGTCCACCAAACCGGGGCAAGACCATTTTTGCGAAAAGCACCTTGAGCACCACGGGCACCACAAGGATCCGGGAGAAGAGGGTGTCATGTTTGAGCCCCAACGCATCGATCGGGGGCCGCCGAGCCGCCGAGCACGCAGCTTGGCTGCTAACCTCTGGGGCCATGGCTGAAGTCAGGATCGGCGCGACCAAAAGAGACCAATACGGCAAGGGCGCCGCTCGCCGTGTCCGCGCCGCCGGGCGGGTGCCCGGGATCGTTTATGGGCACGGGATGGAGCCGCTTCCGATCGCGCTCGACCGCAGGGAGTTCGTGACCGCCCTCCAGACCGATGCGGGGCTGAACGTTCTCCTGGACATCCAGGTGGACGGCGACACGACTCTTGCTCTGATGAAAGACCTCCACCGGGACCCGGTGCGGGGCACTCTTCTGCACGCCGACTTCATCAAGGTCGACAGGGACGAAGAGGTCGAGGTCGAAGTGCCCGTTCACCTCGTCGGCGAGGCCATTGGGGTGAAGGAGGGCGGCGCGCTCGAGCACCCCTTGAACAGTGTCCACGTTCGCTGCAAGGCCACGGAAGTTCCTCAGAGCATCGAGGCCGATGTGTCGGGATTGAACATCGGCGAAAGCTTGCGGATCGCGGAACTGGCTTCAGGCCGCACCTTCGAGATCCTCAACGATCCAGATGCGGTCGTGGCGTTGGTGGCCGCTCCGGTCTCGGAGGAAGAGCTCGAGGCCATGGAAGCTGCAGCGGGCGTCGGCGTGGAGCCCGAAGCCGAGGCTGAGGCTGCCGAGGGCGAAGAAGCTGCCCCTGCTGCCGAAGGGGATTCCTCCGCCGGCCAGGCAGAGCCCCCCGCCGAGTAAGCAGCCGCACTTAACCTGAACCCATGCGTCTCTTCCGTCGTGACCCCGCGCCCGCCGACGATGACCGTTGGGCGATCGTCGGTCTGGGCAATCCCGGCGACCGTTACGCCCGCAACCGTCACAACATCGGCGCGATGGTGCTGTTTTCTCTGTCCGATGCTCGGTTCAAGACCCACAAGAGCGGCTGTTTGGTGGCTGAGACGGCGGTCACCAACCGCAGGGTGGTGCTTGCCAGACCCATGACATACATGAACGAATCGGGCCGGCCGGTGAGACAGCTGCTGTCCTGGTACAAGGTTCCGATCGACCGTCTGATCGTGATCCACGATGAGTTGGATATCCGGTTCGGCGAGGTTCGGATCAAGCGTGGCGGGGGCACGGCCGGACACAACGGTCTCAAGTCGATCGTGGCTCATATAGGCAGTCAGGATTTCCTTCGCGTTCGTATAGGCGTGTCCCGGCCCCCCGGCCGCCACGACCCCGCCGAATACGTACTTAGCGATTTCTCGTCGTCGCAGAAGAACGAGCTCGAGGATGTCATCGGCAGGGGGACCATCGCCGTCGAGGCGATCCTCGAGCAGGGAGCAGAGCGCGCGATGAACGCCATCAACGAGCGCACCTAACCGTCCGCGACAATGTCCTCCTTGGCACCACTGGCTCCGGACTCCGTGGCACCACTAGCTCCACTGCTCGATCTTTTTCCCGATGAGCATCTGGTGGCGCTGTTGGACGCGCGCGCCCCGGTCACCGTTCCCGAGCCCGCGCGTCCGTTCCTGCTCGCGGCGCTGGTTCGCCACCTCCGGCGTCCCGCTCTCGTCGTCGTGGGGCGGATCGAGGAGGCAGAGAACCTCGCTCGTGACGTGCAAGCCTTCCTGGGACGGAGAGGGGCTGAGGTCTTCCCGGGATGGGAGGTGCTACCGGGCGAGCCTCTGTCGCCGTCGGTGGAGACCATGGGACGCCGCCTGAGCGTGATCTCCCGCTTGCAGAAAAAAGAGGCGTTCGCAGTGGTAGCAACGGCTCAGGCTGCAACGCAGCTGGTTGCTCCTCCCGGGGAGCACATGAAAGCGATCTCGCTGGCGCCGGGGGCCGAGCTCATCTTGGACGACGTTGCCGCACGGTTGGTGGACATGGGTTACGAGCGCAACTACATCGTTGAGCGCCGCGGCGAGTTCGCCATACGCGGCGGCATCCTCGACGTCTTCCCACCAGCCGCGGATCGGCCGGTGCGGGCTGAGTTGTGGGGAGATGAGATCAGCTCGCTACGCAGGTTTGCGCTGGCTTCGCAAAGGAGCTTGGAGGAAGTGGAGGCGTTCGATCTGGCGCCGTGTCGCGAGTTGACCTCGGATGCGGCCACGCGCCGCCGGGCCGCCGAACTTGCCCAGGACAGCGACGATCCTGCTCTCCATCAGCTTGCAGAAGGCGTGATCGTGGCGGGGGCCGAACGGCTCCTGCCCTCGATCAAAGGTTCGCTTGTGCCGTTGGCTTCGCTGTTGCCGAAGGGATCGCCTGCCGCGATCCTCGAACCTAAGCGCGTCCGGGATCGCGCCGACGAAGTGATGGAGCAGGTCGCGGAATGGGCGCAACTCTCCGGTGTCACCGATCGTCACTACGCCCCCCTGGACGAGACCCTGAAGCCGGCGTCGTCACTGCTGCTGATCTCCAGCTTTCTCGACGCAGGATCTGAAGAGCTTCCTGCAGAGACGTGGACGGCCGCCGCGGGCAAGCCCGAAGTGTTGATCAAGCGGGTGGCCGACCTGATGCGCGACGGGTACCGGGCGGTGATCGCAGCTTCGTTACCGAGCACCGCGGAGGCCGTGCAGAAGAACCTGCGCACCTCCGGGCTCGACTTCGAGATTCGCGAGCAAGCCGCCTCCGACCCGCGAGCGGGCGCCTCGATAGTCATCTCCGAGCTCGGCAGGGGTTTTGTATTGCCTGCGGCCCACCTGGCGCTGGTTGCAGAGTCCGACCTCACCGGCAGACGTTCCGGGGCGGCGCGGCGACGGCTGCAAGCCCGGCGCCGGCAAGTATCCGGCCCCCTCGATCTCACCGAGGGCGATCTCGTAGTTCACGAGATCCACGGGATCGGTAGGTACGTGGGGATGGTTGAGCGCGAACTGCTGGGCGTGCATCGCGAATACCTGATCGTCGAGTACGCCAAGAGTGACCGCTTGTATGTGCCCAGCGATCAAGTCGATTTGGTCTCCAAGTACATCGGCGGTGAGGCCCCGCGCATCAACCGCCTCGGTTCCTCGGAATGGTCGAAGACCAAAGCGCGCGTCCGGCGGCGCGTGCGTGAGATCGCCCAGGACCTGGTCAAGCTGTACGCAGACCGGATGCGGGCGAAGGGCTTCGCGTTTCCTGCCGATACGCCGTGGCAACGGGAGCTTGAAGAGAGCTTTCCCTACGAAGAGACTCCCGACCAGCTGCGCGCTGTCGATGAGGTCAAGGACGACATGGAGCGGGACGTTCCGATGGACCGGTTGGTGTGCGGCGATGTCGGATACGGAAAAACCGAGATCGCAGTGCGAGCGGCGTTCAAAGCGGTTGCCGCCGGCAAGCAGGTAGCCGTCCTGGTGCCGACGACGATCTTGGCCCAACAGCACCATGCCACTTTCGTAGATCGCTTTCGCCACTTTCCGGTGCGGGTAGAGATGCTGTCCCGGTTCCTGTCTGGCGCCGAGGCCTCAAAGGTCATCGCGGACCTGAAGTCCGGGAAGGTGGACGTGGTGATCGCGACGCACCGCCTGCTACAGGGCGGTGTCGCCTTTGCCGACTTGGGGCTGGTGATCATCGATGAGGAGCAACGTTTCGGAGTCGAGCATAAAGAGCGCCTGAAGAAACTGCGCGCAAGCGTCGACGTGTTAACGCTTACCGCAACCCCCATCCCGCGCACGCTCGAGATGGCGATGTCGGGCATCCGCAGTATGTCGATCGTGGACACACCGCCCGAGAACCGGCATCCCGTGATGACGTATGTCGGTGACTTCGACGCTTCTGTGGTTGCTTCGGCGATCCGCCGCGAGCTGCTTCGGGACGGCCAAGTCTTTTATGTGCACAATCGCGTGGACACGATCCAGCACGCCGCGCGCGATCTCCAAGAGCTCGTGCCCGACGCGCGGATCGGCATCGCGCACGGTCAGATGGACGAGCACGTTCTCGAACAATCCATGCTCGACTTCGGCGACGCGAAGACGAACGTGCTCGTGTGCACGACGATCATCGAATCGGGTTTGGATATCCCCACCGTCAACACGCTGATTGTCGAACGAGCCGACATGCTCGGCCTGTCGCAGATGTACCAACTCCGTGGCCGGGTGGGCCGAGCCCACGAGCGTGCCTACGCCTATCTCTTCTTTCCGCCCGAACGCAAGCTGACCGAAGAAGCCCACGAGCGCTTGAAGACGATCGCCGAGTACACCGGGCTCGGGTCAGGTTTCCGGATCGCCATGCGGGACTTGGAGATCCGCGGCGCCGGGAACCTCTTGGGGGCCGAGCAACACGGTCACATCGCGGAGGTCGGCTTCGATCTCTACGTCAAGCTCATGGGCACGGCGTTCGACGAGGCCAAGGGACTTCCGTGGCGGGACGAGACCGAAGTGCGGATCGATCTGCCGCTTGCTGCCTTCATCCCCAAGTCCTATGTCGGCGATGAGAACCTGCGCCTCGAGGCTTACCGGCGGATCGCGTCGGCGGCCGACCCCGATGAGCTCAAGGATGTGCGCGCGGAGCTCGAGGATCGCTATGGCTCTCCCCTTCCCACACCGGTGGAAGGGTTGTTCGAAGTGGCGTCTCTGCGCCGGTTGATGATGACGGCCGGCATCGCCGAGGCCGCGACCGTGGCCGGGAAGCTGCGGATCCGGCCGATCGAGCTCGAGGACTCCCGTGAGATCAGACTCCAGCGTCTCCTTCCCGAGGCCGAGTGGCGTCCGGCGTCACGCACTTTGCTGATCCCAGATCGTGCTCTGCCGCGGGACAACGTAGTGCCGTGGCTCACCGATCTACTCGAGCAGTTGGGCCAAGCCGAGCCGCTGAGTCAGTTCGAGCCGGAGGGCCACGCTCAGTGAGGGGATTGCGGCGCAGCGGCCTAGGAGCGGCGAGTGGGTTAGCGCCAGCTAGAACGGTGGCAGTCGTGCTTGCGGCGGTCTTGGTTCTTGGCGCATGCGGCAACGTGCTGGCGCCTCCTGCTGCAGTGGTCGATGGCCACAAGATCACGACGAGCACAATCACCACCGCGCTTCGCCAGTTTGAAGCGAGCTCCCAGTTCCGGCAAGCAGCGCAACAATCCGGTGGCAAGGTTGTGGCCAGGGGACTCGAGCAGAGCTATCTGGCGCGCCTCATCCGCCGTTACATTCTCACTGCTCGCGCCCGTCAGCTCGGTGTGCAGGTAACCACAACCGAGATGAGCCGCGCTCTGAATGGGATCCGGAAGAACTATCCGAACAAGGCGGCGTTTCGCAAGGCGATCCAGCAGCAGGGATTGACCTTCGCCCGGCTGCGTCCGCTGGTGCGCGACGGTGTCCTCGAGCGAGAGCTGCGGGCCAAAGTCACGGCGGGCGTGGCGTCGCGACCTGCGCGCGACAGGGTGTGGCAGAAGTGGCTGATCGCTGTATACAAGGCCGCGCGGGTCAACGTTAACCCGCGTTACGGCCGACTCGACTTGAGCACGCAAACGATCGTCGACACCGCGGGCGCCTTTCCGGGGGCTGCAACCCCGTCGGTCTCCGCGTCCCCGGGCGCCTCTCCTTCGGGCTGACCCATGCCGCTGTTGATAGTTCCGCTTGCAGCCGAGGAAACCGAATGGTTGACGCTGGGTGAACTCGACAGGCTGCGCGCTTGCTCCAAGATTCTGTTCGAAGATCCATCACATCCGTTGCTGACCCGCCTTCTGGGAGAGGGTGCCGTGGCAGGTCCTTTCGACGACGAACCGTCCGCAGGGACGGACGGCATCGCACTGGTCGCCGCTCCAGGGTCTCCGCGTATCGTCGAGCTCGCAAAGCTGGGAGCCGACGTGACTTCCGGACCGAGCTCCCTAGGGGATCCTTTGACCGCTGCACACGGCGCATACGTGCTACGCCGAGCGCAAGCATCGCTGGGCGAGCTCGTCGGGGTCATGGCGCGGCTTCGAAGCGACGACGGTTGCCCCTGGGATCGAGAGCAGGATCATGCCTCCCTGGTCCCCCACCTCCTGGAAGAAGCCGACGAGGTGCTGGAAGCTATCGAAGCCGGGGACCTCGGTGAAGAACTGGAGGATGAGCTCGGTGACGTTCTCTTGCAGGTGGCGTTCCACGCCCAGCTGGCAGCCGACGAGGGGCGTTTCGACGTCTCCAGCGTGGCCACCGCGATAGTTGCCAAGCTCGTCAGGCGCCATCCACACGTGTTTGCGGAGGTGACCGTAGTGGGCGCCGACGACGTGGTGCGCAATTGGAACGCGATCAAAGCGGAAGAGAAAAAGCTCCGCCGCAGCTGAGCCCGCAGGAACCGTTCACAGGCAGCACGGGCCACCGCACGAGACGCCGCGGGCAAAGGAACGCGAAAAACAGTGGCGCGCTGGTAGCCTCTTGTTACTTATGTTGGAGGAGTCAAATATTGAGTGAGATCGCGCTCGTTCATGGGCGGGAGGTTCTCGACTCGCGTGGTAACCCGACGGTCGAGGCTGAAGTCCTACTGACGTCGGGCGCACTCGGCCGGGCAACCGTTCCGTCTGGTGCCTCCACGGGGGCCGGTGAAGCCCTCGAGCTTCGAGACGGGGGGCAGCGCTATCGGGGCCGGGGGGTCGCTACCGCCGTGGCCAACGTCAACGGCCCGATCGCCGAAGCGCTGTCGGGCAACGAATCGTCCGATCAGCGAGCCATCGACTACACCCTCATCGATCTCGATTCCAGCGACGGGAAATCCAAGCTGGGAGCCAATGCGATCCTAGGGGTCTCTCTCGCGGTTGCGCATGCTTCGTCGCAGGAGCTCGACCTGCCCTTGTTCAGATACATCGGCGGGCTCGACGCCCATGTGCTTCCGGTTCCGATGCTCAACGTGCTGAACGGGGGAGCCCACGCTGACAACTCGGTAGACCTCCAGGAGTTCATGCTCGTTCCGCTCGGAGCTGGCACCTTCGCCGAAGCGCTGGAGTGGGGGTCCAACACGTATCACGCACTCAAGAAGATTCTGGACGACCGGGGCATGTCGACCGGTGTTGGTGACGAGGGCGGCTTCGCACCTAACCTCGCGAGTAACGCCGAAGCCCCTCAGCTCTTGCTCGAAGCGATCGAGGCGGCGGGGTACGAACCGGGGACCGAGGTGGCGATCGCTCTCGATCCCGCCGCGTCGGAGATCCGTGACGGTAGTGGCTACTCACTTGCATCCGAAGACAGGCAGCTCTCAAGCGAGCAACTCGTTGATCTTTGGGAAGAGTGGCTCGCGAGATACCCGATCGTTTCTATCGAGGACGGCATGGCCGAAGACGACTGGGACGGATGGGCGCTCCTGACCGAGCGGATGGGCGGCCGCGTCCAGCTCGTGGGCGACGATGTGTTCGTCACCAATCAAGAGCTTCTCCAACGCGGGTTAGACGAGGGCGTTGCGAATTCGATCCTCATCAAACCGAATCAGATCGGGACTCTGACCGAGACTTTGGAATGCATTCGCATCGCGCAACGAGCCGCCTACACCACGGTCATCTCCCACCGCTCGGGCGAAACGGAAGATTCCACCGTCGCTGACATCGCGGTCGGCACAAACGCAGGCCAGATCAAGAGTGGCGCGCCTGCACGGGGCGAGCGAACAGCTAAGTACAACCAGCTGCTGCGCATCGAAGATCATCTTGGGGACTCGGCCCGCTACGCCGGAGCTGCAGCATTCAGGAGGGTGGCCTCGTCATGACGAAACCCTCTCGGCGCCGGTGGCAGCTTCCCAGCTTGGGAATGGGCGCCCAGCTGGTTGCGCTGGTGCTCGTCCTCGGGCTAGTCAGTGCGATGGCGATCCAACCGACGCGCCAGCTGCTCGCGCAGCAGCACCGGATCAGCGCCACTGCGCACGAGCTTCACAGGACCGAGCAGGCCAACCACCGCCTGGACGTGCAGATCGCACGGTTGCGGAATCCAGACTTCATCGAAGAGCAGGCTCGCGCCCAGATCGGCTTGGTCCGTCCCGGCGAGACCGCGTATGTAGTGATGCCCAAGCCCCACAAACACCGCAAGAACCACAAGCACGGCCCCCGTACGAGACACGATACCCACAAGCGGGCTGCCAAGAATGACGGCGTGATCAGGGGGTTCCTCAACTTCCTCGGCTTCTAGCTACGCTGGACGCTATGGAACTCGAGCATTCGCAAGCCGACGAGCACACAGTGCAAGCTCAGCTGGGACGACCTCTACGGGGAAGGTGGGCAGTGGCGCGCCGGTGCCATCTCGGCATCCCCATGGTGATCGAGAACCATCCCCGCCTCCCGGACGGAGCACCCTTTCCGACGCTCTTTTGGTTGACCTGTCCGTTGCTGGTCAAGCGTGCCAGCCGGCTGGAATCTGACGGCGCCATGGCGGCACTGAATGGCGACCTCGGAAGGATTCAAGCCCTCCAGCGTCGCCTCGGCCTGGCGCTGGAACGGTACGCGGCGCGACGCGACGGACACGAGCCTCTGGACGGCGCGTCGCCTCCAGGAGGGGGCCCGGAGCGCGTCAAGTGCCTGCACGCACACCTCGCGCATCAGCTCGCCGACCCTCCCAATCCCGTGGGGGCAGTGACGCTGGCTCGATCGGGGTGGCCCGACTGCGTGGCCCCTTGCGTAGCGGGGGCTGCAGCTCCGCGGGTGACGTGAGTCCCGGGGCGCGGGTCGCCGCCATCGATGTCGGGACGAACTCGACCAGGCTGCTGGTAGCAGAGGAACACCCTGATCTGTTTCGCACCATCGAACGCCGGATGGTTATCACGCGTCTTGGTCAGGGAGTGGACCGGACGCGAACGTTGCAGCCAGACGCATTGCAACGGACCTTGGGTGTGATCGCCGACTATGCGGCAAGCTGCGGCGAGCTTGGTGTCGAACGGCTGCGCGTAACGGGGACGTCGGCGGTGCGAGACGCCCGCAACCGCAATGAGTTCTTCGAGGGTGTCCGCAAGCTGACCGGCCACCCTCCTGAGCTGCTGACCGGTGAAGACGAGGCGCGGGCCACGTTCCTCGGTGTGCGCTCGGACCTGGTCGACGGCGATCCCGTTCTCGTCGTCGACATCGGTGGTGGGTCGACCGAGCTGATCTATGGGCAGGACGCACCCGAGAGCTTGATCTCGCTCGACGTCGGCTGCGTTCGTATGTTCGAGAAACACCTGAGCTCAGACCCTCCGGCCCCCGATGAGCTGCAGTCCCTCCGGTCCGACGTTGGCGATCAGCTGGTCCGCGCCCGCACACAGCTCGGCATACCGAACGTAGAGCGCCTTGTGGGGGTAGCGGGGACGGTGACCCAGCTCGCCACCCTGAAAGCCGGTCTGCCTGCAGAGGATCCGAGCATCGTGCATCACATGTCGCTGAGCCACGGGGATGTTCGCCGGCTCGCTCGCCGCTTGGGAACACTGCCGTGGGAGAAAAGGAGGCGGGTGAAGGGTCTCGAGAGCGGCCGCGTCGACGTGATCGTCGCGGGGGCCGAGATACTGCAGGCGGTGATGGAGACCTTCGATGCGCCGGAGGTCCTCGTATCGGAGAAAGACATCCTCGACGGGCTCGTCATCCAGCTGCTGGAGTCCTAGCTTGGCGGCGCTGCGCGTGCGATAGCTTCATTTCGTGAGTGACATCGTCTGGAGACCAACCGCCGAATACATCGAGAGAGCCAACGTCACGCGCTTCATGCGGCGCCACGGCATAGATGATTTCCACGATCTCGTCCGCCGGTCCCAGGACGACATCGAGTGGTTCTGGGACGCGGTGGTCTCCGACCTCGGCATCGACTTCTTTCGCCCTTACGACCGGGTCCTCGATGACTCGGAGGGCCCGCAATGGCCGAAGTGGTTCGTCGGGGGCCGGATCAACCTCGCCCACAACTGTGTGTTCCGCCACGCCGCCGGTGACAAGAGAAGCATGCATGCCCTTCTGTGGGAGGGCGAGGATGGGGCGATCCGGGACCTCGATTACGGCGAGCTCGCGGCCGAGGTAGCCAGGGCCGCCACGGGTCTGGAAGCGCTTGGAGTGTCCGAGGGAGACGCCGTCGGCGTGTACATGCCCATGGTGCCCGAGGCTGTGATCGCGATGTATGCGTGCGCCACGCTCGGCGCTATCTATCTCCCGATCTTCTCCGGGTTCGGCGCGCCGGCTATCGCTACCCGGTTGAACGACTCCCAGGCGAAGGTGCTGATCACTGCCGACGGCTTCTACCGGCGCGGCCAGAGGGTGGCGATGAAGGCGAATGCAGACGAAGCCGTTGCACAGTCGCCTTCGGTCGAGCATGTAGTCGTCTTCAACCGTTTCGGGCACGACGCTGCTTTCGAATGTCCCACGGGGCCGCGCGATGTGACGTGGCGGGACGCCTTCGGCGGGCAGTCCTCGGTCCGGGCGCCGGCCGAGTTGGACCCGGAGGCCCCCTTCATGATCGCTTACACGTCGGGAACGACGGGCACACCCAAGGGCAGCGTCCACGTTCACGGCGGCTTCCTCGTCAAGATCGCGCAAGAAGTCGCATACCAGCTGGACGTGACTCAGAACGACCTTCTCTACTGGGTTACTGACATGGGTTGGATCATGGGACCGCTCGAGATCGTTGGGGGCCATGCCGCCGGGGCATGCGTGTTCATGTACGAGGGGGCACCGAATTACCCGCAGGCTGATCGCCTCTGGGCGATGGTTGAACGACATGAAGTCACCGTGCTCGGTGTGTCTCCTACATTGATCAGAGCTTTGATGCCCGCGGGCGAGGATGCCGTGCGGGCGCACGATCTGTCCTCGCTTCGCATCCTCGCTTCGACCGGCGAACCGTGGAACCCCGAGCCTTATCGATGGTTCTCCGATGTCGTCGGAGAGGGGCGCTGCCCGATCATGAACCTGTCCGGTGGAACCGAGGTGGGGGCCTGCTTCTTGGGCCAATCACCCGTCATCCCTACCAAGTCATGCTCGCTCGGCACGCCTTCCTTGGGGATGGCGATGGATGTTTACGACTCGGACGGCAAGCCCGTGCGCGGCGAGGTCGGTGAGCTCGTCTGCACCAAACCCTGGCCGGCACAAACCCGTGGCTTTTGGCGGAACCCGCAGCGTTACATCGACGCCTACTGGGCGCGCTGGCCGAACGTGTGGGTGCATGGTGACTGGGCGTCGATAGACGCCGACGGATTCTGGTTCCTCCACGGCAGATCGGACGACACGATCAACGTTGCTGGCAAGCGCATCGGACCGGCGGAGTATGAGTCGGCGGCGGTCGACCATCCTGCCGTGGTCGAGTGCGCAGCGGTAGGGATCCCGCACGAGGTCAAGGGCGAAACGGTGTGGTGTTTCTGCATCCTGAGACCCAACGTCGCACCCACTGATGAACTGAGGGCCGAGATCAAGAAGCTGATCGGCGAGGAGCTCGGCAAGGCGTTCTCGCCTTCCGAGATCAGGTTCGTTGAAGAGCTTCCCAAGACCCGCTCCGCGAAGATCCTGCGGCGTGCGATAAGAGCAACGGTGCTCGGCGAAGACCCTGGGGATATGTCGTCGCTGGAGAACCCCAGCGCGCTCGAAGCTGTCGAGAAGTCTCTTCGGTGACGGTGTTTCTTCTGGTGCGTCATGCGGTCACATCGCACACGGGTCACAAGCTGACCGGGTGGGCCCCCGGCGTGCATCTAAGCGACGATGGCCGCGCTCAAGCCGAGGCGGTTGCCGAGCAACTCGCCAAGGCTCCGATCAAGGCCATCTATTCCAGTCCTATCGATCGCACGCGCGAGACCGCGCAAGCGGTTGCGTCGCGTCATCGGCTGGACGTCCAGCTTCTCGATGGCATCGGTGAGGTGCAGTATGGGACGTGGACGAACCGGTCGCTCAAGTCGCTCGCCCAGACCAAGCTCTGGGTGAAGGTGCAGAGGTTCCCCTCGGCGGCCCGCTTCCCCCAGGGAGAATCTCTGCGCGAGGTGCAGGCACGCGCGATCGCAGAGCTCGAGCGCATCCAAGCTCGTCATCCCAAGCAGATGGTCTGTGTCGTCTCTCACGCAGACGTGATCAAGCTGATGGTGGCGCATTATCTCGGCGTTCATATCGACCTGTTCCAGCGGATCGCGATCGGTCCTGCGTCGGTTTCGGCTATCGCGATCAACGATCAAGGGCCGATGGTGCTTTCGGTCAACGCGAGTGCGCCTATCGTGGTTGCGTCATGAATCAAGACTTTACGCCAGAGATATTCACCGCCGATTACACGGGACGCCCGGGCGCGCGTGTCTTCTACATCCAGGCGCGGGGGGATTTCGGCAGCGTTACTTATCTCGTCGAGAAGCAACAGGTAGCCGTTCTCGCCGACAAGCTGCGGGAACTTCTTGTGATGGTCGATGCTGCCGACACGGTCGCGGGGGCCGAGCCGGCGCGCGATCCTGCGCTCGCCCTCACGGAGCCCACCGAGCCGGAGTGGCGCATCGGGATGATGGGTCTCACGTATGAAGAGGCCGAACAGCGCGTGCTCGTGCTCGTGCGGGCGGTGGAAGAACAAACGTCCGACGAGGAGCCGGTGCTGGACGACGATGAAGACGAGCCTGGCGTGCAGTTCCATCTTCGCCGCGACCAGGTGCGCGCCTTCATCCTGCACGCGCTCGCCGTCGTTGCCGAAGGCCGGCCGCTGTGTCAGCTCTGTGGGCTGCCCATCGATCCCGAAGGACATATCTGTCCGGCCTCCAACGGCCATCGCCCCCCGACCTAGGTGGCGCAACTCGCCGGCAGTGCGGCGATCCTCGATCGGGGAGAGGTGGAGGTCCTGGGCCTGCTTCCATACTCGTCCAACTACACGTTCCTGGCCCGATTGCGGGCCGAGGGGTCAGAGACCCTGGCCGTGTACAAGCCCAATCGAGGTGAACGCCCGTTGTGGGATTTCCCCACGGGGACGTTGTCGGCGCGCGAGGTTGCTACCTTCCTCGTGAGCGAAGCTGCAGGCTGGCACATCGTTCCCCCAACTGTGCTGCGAGAAGAAGCACCGCTTGGCCCAGGGTCGGTTCAGTTGTTCATCGAGCACGATCCCGAGCTTCACTACCTGACCCTGATGCAACACCGGCTCGAGGACTTCCGCGTGTTCGCGGCCCTCGATGCGGTGGTCAACAACGCCGACAGGAAAGCGGGTCATGTGTTGCAGGACGGAGACGGCCGCGTGTGGGCGGTCGATCACGGTCTCACGTTCAACGTCGAGCCGAAGCTGCGGACCGTGATCTGGCAGTTCGCGGAGAAGCCGTTCGGCGACGTCCTCAGGGCGCAATTGGACCGGCTGGGGGCCGAGCTTGCACGCCCCGGGGGCCTGGGGGATGAGCTCGCCGATCTCCTGTCGCCCGAGGAGTCGGCGGCCACCCTGGCCCGCGTCGAGACGCTCCTGGTCGAGGACTGTTTCCCGTCGCCGACCTCGGAGCGACCGCTTCCCTGGCCGATCATCTGAGGCTCCGTTATTCGTCTTCCCCGCGCCGCGCCGCGCTCGCGACTGCGGGGAGAATGAAGGAGCAGCCCCCGTATCCCAACTGGTAGAGGAAGGTCGCTTAAACCGGCCACAGTGTGGGTTCGAGTCCCACCGGGGGCACGTACAAAAGGGGCGCGCGGCTCCCATCAGGATCCGTCAGCTCGGGGATCAACGTGACCCTGTTGGGTCAGCTCGTTCTCTCGGGTCGTAGGTCGCCTCGAAGTTCAGTGCCGCGAGCAGATTGCGGAACTCCTGATCACCCACGAGCTCCCTGTCCACCTTGACCAGCGGCAGAGCGGCCACGAGAGCCTCCGCGGACTCCTCGTCTGGTACTTGAGTCTTCTCCTTCTCTGAGTGCTCCCTGAACCCGTTGGCTCGTTTGCCTGTCCGACTTCGGCGTGGCCAAGGACTGGACCGGGGAACCGAAGGCTTCCCGAACATCCTGATTCTGGTGCCGCACCACGCGCCGTCTTCTCCCGGCGATGGGTCGCTGATGTAGCCCGCGAGCTTGTTCGCCAGCTGGCGGGTTGTCTCGGTGCCTCTGTCGTACTCGAGGTAGAAGCTCAAACCACGCCGCGCTTGAGCTGCATTTGCTATGCCACGAGGCGGCGTTGGCTAAATCGAGCGATGAGGCCGTTCAGCAATCGGTCAGCTATGTTCGCCGGAGCGAACAGTCTCAACCTCCCGTTGGAAAGATAAGGAACTTCACCGCCAAAACGGCCAGGAAAAGGCCAAACAGCCGTTCCAGGAGGGTATTTGAGAGGCGCCCGGCGAGCACTGCCCCACCGAGCACCCCGATCATGAGCCCGATCGCGATACCGAGCCCGTAGTGGACCGGATCTCGTGCCTCCGGGCATACTCGATCACACCGAGCAACCCGACTGGCAGCAACAGCGCGGCCAGCGACGTGCCGCTCGCTTGCCGCTGAGTAAGGCCTAACGCGATCAAAGCTGGCACGATGATCACTCCACCGCCGATCCCGAACAAGCCCGAGAGCACACCACCGATCAATCCAATGCCGATCCCAACAGAGACCTCAATAAGTTGCCCCACTCCGCCTCCTTTCAGCCTCGGCTTTTCGAGCCTACGGCGGGCTCCGGTGTTCAAGCTTGGCGCTCGGGCGGCCTGATCGGAAAAGAGCTGACGACATGTCTTGTGTCCCGAGCTCCCCGCGTTGGTCAGGTTGGTACGACCTTATGGCGGATCGAGCGCGCTAAGCTCGCCCGGCACAAATGAAGAGTTCCGTCCTGTGATCACTTACATCCAAGCCTTCGTTATGGGCTTGGTACAAGGCGTCACCGAGCTGTTTCCGATCTCGAGCCTCGGGCAGGCGGTCGTCCTTCCGACGGTGCTGGGGTGGCACGATCTCGCCCGGGTGCAAGCGCGGCCCGAATCGTTCTTCCTGGCTTTCCTCGTCGGGCTGCACGTCGCCACCGCCACTGCCTTGCTGATTTACTTCTGGAAAGATTGGCGGGTAATCATCGGAGGATTCTTCCGAACCCTCGGCGCCGCCTTCCGAGCGCGCCAAGCGCCGTGGAGAGTCATTCGGACAGGTGACGAACGCATCGCGTGGCTGCTGTGGTCGCCACGATCCCAGCCGGCCTGACTGGTTTGGCGTTCGAGCACCCCTTGCGCGTGATCTTTTCCAAGCCGCTGTTCGCATCCGCGTTCCTGATCGTCAACGGGGTAATCCTGCTGGCAGGCGAGGCGGTCCGCCGACGGGCGGAGGTCCGGGCCATCGCCGCTGAGCGCGGCACCACCCATGAGCGAACCAACTTCCGGCGCCTCGACACGCTCGAATTCAGAGAGGCGTTCGTCATCGGCCTGGCCCAGGTCCTGGCCTTGATAGCGGGAATCAGCCGGTCGGGCATTACGATGGTCGCTGGGCTCGTGCGCGGCCTCTCCCACGAAGAAGCGGCCCGCTTCTCGTTCCTGTTAGCGACACCGATCATCCTGGCCGCCGGTATCTACAAGCTGCCCGACCTCTTCGGACCTCTCGGTGATGGGATCCGCATGCAGGTCCTGGTTGGCAGCATCGTGGCTGGCATTGCCGCATATATCTCCGTTCGCTTCCTGATGCGCTACTTCACCACCAAGACGCTTACGCCGTTTGGCGTGTTCTGTGTGCTGGAGGGACTCGCGTGCCTGATCGGCTTCCTGGCGACCGGACAGCGATTGTGAAGGCACGCGTCTATGGCGACGCCTTGAACGCGATGGACATGCTCCGTCATGAAGACATTGTCAAATCGATAGAAGGCGCCATTGACCGCCTGCAAAACCTTTCCAACACGATCGAAACCATTGTGACCAGTCCGCTCAAAGACCGTTCATCCTCCCGAAAGTACGGTCGAAACCTCGCTGCTCCGCGCGCAGTCCGCACCCCCTCGGTTGAGTTGCGTGGGCAACCATGGATCTACCTGGGGAAGCGTTCGATCGCGCGTTTCCATGGCGCTGACCAAAGCGCCGATAGCTACCTAAGCTCGAGACCAATCCCGCTCGCACATCCTTCCAGCCGCGCGTGATGATCTCGTGGCTCACCAGCACCACCAGCTCCGGGCGGCGGGGAGAGCCTTTGCCAGAGCCCGACAGCGCGGCAACGTAGGCATCTGCGAGGTAGCGCTCGAAGGGTTCTCCGTTTCCCAGGCTGCCGGAAGCGTGCGTGGCGCTGCTGCCAGTCCGATTGCTGGAGGCATCGTGGCTGGAGGGCTAGGCGGGCCGTTCCTCCTTCCGACGATTGAGGCTGACCTGGTACCACATCGGCACCGTCTACCGGTGACCATCCCATCGCTTGTCGAGGGTCTGGACGCTCCTATGATGCCGCCGTGCGCGCTCGGATCGGCTGGTGGGTGGCGTGGTGGGTGGCCCTTCTCGGGCTGTGGCTGCTGCTCGTCACCGTCTCGGTTGCGGAGCTCATCGCCGGCATGATCGCGGCCGCGATCGCGGCGACTGCGGCAGAGGTTGTCCAGGCTCAAGGACTTGTCAGGTTCGATCCCGATCCTCGTTGGCTGCTGCGGGTGTGGAAGCTGCCGGGCAGTATCGTCCGTGACTGCTGGCTTCTCAGCGTCGCGTTGATCCGTCACCTCGCCGGCCATCCAGTGAACAGTGCGTTTCGAGCGATCCCGTTCCGCAGGGGAGGAGACGATGCCCGCTCCTCCGCGCGTCGTGCCCTGGTGGTACCAGCGCTCTCCGTATCTCCCAACACTTACGTCATCGGGATAGACGAAGAATCCGACCTGATGCTGGTCCACCAGCTGATCCCCTCCCCTAGGGAGGACACCGAACAGAAGATCTACGCCGACCTGTGAACATCTGGCTGCTCGCTGCGCTGGCTCTCATCCTGGGTTTGATCCCATGCGGGTGGGTTGCCTTCCGGGAGCCACCGATGGACCGGCTGGTGGGTCTGGAGCTGGCGTCGGTGATCGTCTGCCTCATCCTGCTGCTACTGGCCCAAGGATTGCACCGGCCCCCGTTCTTCGACCTAGCTCTGGCTCTTGCCCTGCTCTCTTTCGCCGGCGGGCTGGTGTTCGCGCGCTTCCTGGAACGGTGGGTGTAGCGGCATGCAGCATGCAGTGGCAACCGTGCTGCTTTTCGTGGGCGTCCTCGTCGAGCTCATGTCGTGTCTGGGCATCCTGGCCATGCGCCACTTCTACGATCGGCTGCACTACGTAGGCCCCGCGTCGACCCTCGGAGCCTTCCTGATCGGTGCTGCCCTCGTTGTTGAGGATGCGCTGAAACAACAGGGCGTGAAATCGATCCTTGTCGTGATGCTGCTCGTGCTGATCAGCCCAGTGTTGACCCATGCAACTGCCCGCGCCGCTCGGATCCGTGAGTTTGGACGCTGGGTGATCCTCGAGGAGGAACAAACCCGGTGATTGCCGTGCTCCAGTTCGTTGTCCTGGTTCTGGTAGCAGCGGGTAGCGTTGGCGTTGTCTCTTCGCACGACCCTACCCGCCAGGCGATCGCAGCGAGCTTCTACGGTCTTCTGCTCGCTCTTCTCTTCTTCTTATTCCAGGCCCCCGATGTCGCGCTGTCCCAGTTGGTGGTCGGTGTCGTGGCGTGGCCACTGATGATCATGCTGACCCTCGCCAAAGTGCGAGGTGGCTCGGAGTGACCGCGGTGGGGCGCCGTCGTCTTGTGCTCGTTGGAGGTGCTGGCGTAGCGATCCTGTATGCGTGGGCGATCTTCGGGCTGCCGGCGTTCGGCCATTACCGTGGTCCCTACGGAGACATCATCAACAAGGTTGCGACACCGGAGCGCCACTTGACCGACACCGTTACCGCTGTGAACTTCGATTACCGCGGGTTCGACACTGTCAACGAAGAGATGATCCTGTTCGCAGCGGTAGTGGGACTCGCTATCATCCTGCGTGCTCAACGAGACGAGCAAGAATCGCAAGGCGATCAAGACCACGCCCGCAATCGGATCGCACCGCACACGAGCGATTCCATCCGCGTTCTGGGCCTGCTGCTCGTCGGACCCATCGTCCTATTCGGCATCTACATCGTGATCCACGCTCACCTCAGCCCCGGTGGCGGCTTTCAAGGAGGAGTCATCCTTGCCACGGCCCTTTTGCACATCTATCTCGCCGGTGAGTACCTGACGGCCAAGCGCCTAAGTCCAGAAGCTGCCATCGAGGCGACCGAGGCGACGGGAGCAGGCGGGTTTGTCGCCATAGGCGTTGCAGGGTTGCTATTCGCTCGCTGGTTCCTGGAGAACTTCCTGCCGCTGGGGAAAGCCGGAGAGTTGTTGTCGGCGGGCACGATCCCACTGATCAATGTCAGCGTGGGGCTGGCCGTCACCGCCGGGTTCGTGCTGATCCTCGCCGAGTTCATGGAGCAGACCGTCATGCTGCGGCAGAGCGACCGCGCGTGAGTGTGTTTCCGTTCTTCGTCGCCGCCTGGCTGCTCCTCACCGGGATCTACGGGATCGTGACCAGCAGGAATCTCATCCACCTTGTCGTTTGTTTGTCGGTGGTGCAGTCATCTACCTATGTGCTGCTGCTGGCGATCGGCTACAAGGCTCACGCTGCCGCCCCCGTGTTCCTGAACGTGCCGCTATCAACGCCGGCGGTGGATCCAGTGGTGCAAGCGCTCGTCCTCACGGACATCGTCGTGGGCGCTACGGTCACCGCTCTGCTGCTCGGCCTTGTGGTGCAAACCCACAAGGGCTCGGGAACGCTCGATCCCGAAGCGCTGCACAGCCTGCGGGGCTGAGTGAGCGTCCTGCCGCCGCTGCCGGTCGCGATCCCTCTGCTCGCGGCGGCGCTGCTCCTCGGCGCGCCGAAGTCGACGCGCCGACAGATAGTGGACGCCTTCGCCTTGCTGGCTGCGATCTCCGTTCTCATCTTGTGCGTGATCCTCGCGATGAGGTCCGCGGACGGAAGGATCATCTACTGGTTCGGAGGCTGGACCCCGCGGGGCGCCGGCGGGCACCGAATCGCGCTGGGCATCTCGTTCACCGTAGACCCGTTCGGCGCGGGGATGGCTGTCCTTGTGGCTGCCCTCGTCTGCGCGGCCCTCATTTTCTCGTGGCGCTTCTTCGAAGAGGTCGGCAACTTCTTCCATGTCCTCATGTTGGTCTTTCTCGCCGCGATGGTGGGCTTCTGTCTGACCGGCGATCTGTTCAACATGTTCGTCTTCTTCGAGCTGATGAGCGTTGCCGCGTATGCGTTGACCGCATACAAGGTGGAAGAGCGCGGCCCCCTCCAAGGGGCCTTGAACTTCGCAGTCACGAACAGTGTTGGCGCCTTTCTGCTGCTCAGCGGGATCGGGCTGATCTACGCGCGGACCGGGGCGCTGAATCTCGCACAGATCGGCAATGTGCTGGACGGCAATCGCATCGATGGTCTGATCATCGTGGCGTTCGCCTTTGTGTTGACTGGCTTCCTGGTCAAGGCCGCGGTAGTGCCGTTCCATTTCTGGCTTCCCGATGCCCACGCCGTCGCTCCAACCCCCGTGTGCGTCCTGTTCTCGGGTGTGATGGTCGAGCTTGGTCTTTACGGCGTTGCACGCGTCTACTGGACTGCTTTCGGGGGAGTCATGTCGCCCCACGTACCTCAGCTTCGAGCTGTGTTGATCGGTATGGGCGTGATCACCGCAATCGTCGGGGCGGTTATGTGCCTGCTGCAGCATCACTTGAAGCGCCTGCTGGCCTTCTCCACAGTGAGCCACGCAGGTCTGTTCCTGCTCGGCTTCGCCCTGCTCCAACCCAAAGCCCTTGCCGGAGCGGCGATCTACATCCTGGCGCACGGGGCGGTGAAGGCAAGCCTCTTCATCTGCGTTGGCATCCTGCTCGACCGCAAAGGCAGCGTCGACGAGCGCCGCATCTTCGGCAAGGCCAAGGACCTTCCGGTCACCGCAGCTCTGTTCGTCATAGGGGGGCTGGCCCTCGCCGGCCTGCCGCCGTTCGGCACGTTCCTGGGCAAGGGTCTGGTCGAGGAGCAAGCCGGCGAGCTCGGCTTGCACTGGGTCACATGGCTTTTTCTCGCGGTTTCGGCGATGACGGGGGGAGCGGTGCTGCGCGCCGCCGGGCGCGTGTTTCTGGGCTGGGGCAAGGCGCCGGAATTCGATCCCACCTCCTTGGAGGAGGGGGACGAAGATCGCGAAACCGAGGGGGCCGCCTCGCATACGCCCGTGGTCATGCTGGCCCCCGGCATCGCTTTGGTCGCCGCCGCGCTCGTCATCGGGCTTGTTCCTTCGGTGGCGGGGCGGGTCATGAGCGGTGCCGTCACTTTCGTCGATCACCGGCGCTACGTCGCGGCGGTTCTCGGTATCGGGTCGGCCGCTCCGGCTGCGAGCGCATCCGGGGCTGTGGGTGCAACGTTGTCCTCGTTGCTACTCGGGCTTGTGGCAGCTGTGGGCGCGGTTGCAGTTGCGCTGGTCACGCTATTCAAGGACCGGCTTCCGGGAAAGATCCCGGCAGCTGCGGCCCGGGCATTCTCTCCGGTGTCTGCGACGTTCAGAGCTCTCCACAGCGGCCACGTCAGCGATTACGTAGCGTGGCTCACCGTGGGGGTCGCAGCTTTCGGTGGGTTTCTCGCCGTCGCACTGCGGTAAGAGAGCAGGCAGTTTGCGGACGGTGAGCGGCAGCGCCGCCAAGACGGAGGGCTGAGCTATGCAAGTGGCCGAAAAGGCGAAAGAAGCGGGCGAGAGCGCCGAACGGAAGGGCAACAGAGTGAAGATGCCCTTCACCCAGGGGCGGCTGGGACTGGTCGAGTTCTTCAAGGAGAGCTTCGCCCAGGCGAGCAAGGATCACCTCGGCGCGTTCGCAGGAAACCTCACCTATGCAGCCTTGTTCGCGCTATTCCCGTTCATCATCTTCCTGCTGTCGCTGCTCGCTATCTTCCACGCCACCAACCTCGTCCACACCCTGTTGCAAAAGGCGTCACAGACATTGCCGGCGAATATGGTCGGCCTGATCGGCACGCAATTGAAGCGGATAGCTACTACCAAGGCGACGGGTGCGTTCACCGCGGGGGCCATCGCGGCGATCCTCGGTGCCTTATGGGGAGTATCGGGCGCATTCCGGGGCGTTATGGAAGCTCTGAACGTCATGTACAACGTCGAAGAGAGCCGGCCGTTCGTCAAGAAATACGGGGTTTCGATCCTGCTCTCCTTGATGACGAGTGCACTGCTTGTTGCCGCAGGCGTTCTCGTCGTAGCCGGGCCGGCCATCTCCAACTACATAGCGCGCGTCACCGGGTCGGGACGGCTCTTCGTGATCCTGTGGGAGGTCCTGCAGTGGCCCGTGCTCGTCGTTGTGGTCCTCATGGCTTTTGCGCTCATGTATTACTTCGCACCCAACGTGAAGCAAGAGTTCGAATGGATCACGCCGGGCGCGGCCATCGCGCTGTTCTTCTGGCTCTTGTATACGTTGCTGTTCTCCCTGTACGTGAACAACGTCGGGGGCCACTCCTACAGCGCGACCTATGGGGCACTCGCCGGCATCGCCATCTTCATGATCTACATCCACCAGACCGCGTACTTCTTCTTGTTGGGGGCCGAGATGAACCAAGTCATCGAGACCCACATCCCGGACGAGGAAGGGGCACGGGGTGGCTCCGGCGGCGGGGCGCCCCCCGGGCCCGCCTTGCAGCCGTCGGGCAGGAGCAACCTCTCGCCGATCGGGCCCGGGCGCGCCGTCTCGCCGTCTCGCCCGACCTACGCCGAAGCGCAGTTGGGACGCAAGGTCCTTGCGGCGGGGGCCGCGGCGGGCCTGGCGGGGATGATCTACAGGTGGTTCCGGCGGAGCCGGCGGTGAAGTGTCCTCGTTGGGTCTGGTGATTGGTTAGATTGCGTTCCGCATGACATTACGGGAGTTGCCGATCGTCAAGCAGCTGAGGGCGCGTGATGGCTCCGGTCTGGGGGCCACCGCGATGTCGCCCCGCAGCGAGAGCCTGCTGCCCAGGACCAAGAACGCGGACAGGGTGGTCAAGTCGGTATGTCCGTACTGCGCAGTGGGGTGCGGCCAGCTGGTCTACGTCCAAGACAACAAGATCAGCGACATCGAAGGGGATCGGGACTCCCCAGTCTCGGAAGGCTGCCTCTGTCCCAAGGGGGCCGCGACCTTTCAGCTCGTCACCGGTTCGCACCGCACACACAGTGTGTTGTACCGCAAGCCGTACGGAACCGAGTGGGAGGCCATACCCCTCGAGCGAGCGCTGGACATGGTCGCCGAGCGCGTAAAGAAGACCCGCGAGGAGACCTGGGAGCAGGAGAACGACGAGGGTGATCCGCTGAGGCGCACGCTCGGGTTCGCCCACCTCGGTGGTGCAACGCTCGATAACGAAGAGAACTACCTGATCAAGAAGCTCTTCACGGCGCTGGGCGCGATCCAGATCGAGAATCAGGCCCGTATATGACACTCCTCCACCGTCCCCGGTCTGGGGACATCGTTCGGTAGAGGCGGCGCCACCACCTTCCAACAGGATCTGCAGAACTCAGACTGCATCGTGATCCAGGGTTCGAACATGGCCGAGTGCCACCCGGTCGGCTTCCGCTGGGTCATGGAGGCCAAGCGACGCGGGGCGACGATCATCCATGTCGACCCGCGCTTCACCCGCACGAGTGCTGTCGCGGATCTTCACGTCCCTCTGCGCGCTGGATCGGACATCGCTTTCCTTGGCGGCATCGTTCGCTACATCCTCGAGAATGACGCTTATTTCAAGGACTACGTCGTCAACTACACGAACGCACCGGCGATCATCGAGGATGACTTCCGGGACACCGAAGACCTCGACGGGTTGTTCAGCGGATGGGATGCTGACAAAGGTGAGTACGACATCTCGTCGTGGTCCTACAAAGGCGTCGATGTGGCGCCGTCGGCGGGCCAGCGGGAGATCTTCTCGGCCGAGCCTCACTCTGAGCGAGGGACCACCGCGGGGGCCGAGGAGTTCGACTTCACCCTGCAGGACCCCAAGTGCGTCTTCCAGATCCTAAAGAAGCACTACTCCCGCTACACGCCTGAGATCGTGGAAGAGACCTGCGGGGTCCCACAGGACTTGTTCCTGAAAGTCGCCGACGCATTGTGCAAGAACTCGGGTCGCGAGCGAACCTCTGCGTTCTGTTATGCCGTTGGCTGGACGCAACATTCGGTGGGTGTCCAGTACATCAGGACCGCATCGATCATCCAATTGCTTCTGGGCAACATCGGCCGGCCGGGCGGCGGCATCATGGCCCTCAGAGGTCATGCCTCCATCCAGGGCTCTACCGACATCCCCACGCTCTACAACTTACTTCCCGGGTATCTGCCGATGCCGAAGGCGAAGTTTGACAAGACCTTTGACGATTACGTGAAGTTCAACGGATCCACCTCTGGTTGGTGGTCGGAGTTTCCGAAGTACATCGTCTCTTTGCTGAAGGCGTGGTGGGGTGAAACGGCGACCTTCGAGAACGGCTGGTGTTACCACTACCTTCCGAACCTCACCGGCGACCATTCCCACATGACGACCGTCGCCGATATGGCCGACGGCGCCATCAAGGGTTACTTCGTGATGGGGGAGAACCCGACCGTTGGATCGATGCACGGCGCCCTCCACCGCAAGGGGATGCGCGAGCTCGACTGGATGGTGGTCCGCGACTTCGCTCCGACCGAGACCGCGGAGTTCTGGCGCGACGCTCCCGAGATCCGGCGCGGCGAGGTCAAGACCGAAGACATCAAGACGGAAGTCTTCATGTTCCCAGCTGCGGCCCATACCGAGAAGGACGGCGCGTTCACGAACACCCAGCGGATGTTGCAGTGGCACCACAAGGCCATCGAGCCGCCGGGCGATTGCCGCAGTGAGCTCCACTTCGTCTATCACCTCGGACTTCGTCTCAGGAAGCTGTACGAGGGCTCGACCGATGCTAAGGACCGTCCGCTTCTCGACCTCACGTGGGATTACCCGACGAAGGGGCCGCACCAAGAACCCGATGCAGAAGCGGTGCTTCGCGAGATCAACGGCTACCACGTGGACTCAGGAGAGCTCGTCGACGGGTTCACCGATCTGAAGACCGACGGCTCCACCGCGTGCGGTTGCTGGATCTATTCGGGGGTGTTCAAGGATGGTGTCAACCAGGCGGCGCGCCGGAAGCCGGGGCGCGAGCAGAGCTGGGTCGCTCCGGAATGGGGCTGGGCGTGGCCCCACAACCGCCGCATCCTCTACAACAGAGCGTCCGCGGACCCCGAAGGAAATCCGTGGTCGGAGCGCAAAAAGTACGTGTGGTGGGATGCCGAAGCGTCCAAATGGACCGGCGAGGATGACCCCGATTTCATCCCGGACCGGCCCCCGTCCTACCGTCCGGAGGAAGGCGCGACGGGCACGGACACCATCTCCGGCATCGACCCGTTCCTCATGCAGGGTGATGGCAAGGGATGGATCTACGCCCCCAATGGGCTGTTAGACGGGCCTCTCCCCACTCACTACGAGCCCCAGGAGTCGATCTGCGAGAACCCCCTCTATGACCAACAGTGCAACCCTGCACGCATGGAATGGAAGCGCAAAGACAATCCCTATCACCGCGCGCACGGCGACCCTCGGTTCCCCTACGTGATCACCACTTACCGTCTGACCGAGCACCACACCGCCGGCGGCATGACGCGGTGGCTGTCATGGCTATCGGAGTTGCAGCCGGAGATGTTCTGTGAGGTCTCGCCCGAGCTCGCCGCCGAGAATGGCTTGACCAACGGTGGGTGGGCCACGATCACAACCGCTCGGGGCGAGATAGAGACTCGCGTGCTCGTGACTCGCCGGATCCCACCGCTGAAGATCCGCGGCACCACAGTGCACCAGATCGGCCTTCCCTATCACTGGGGGAGTAAGGGCCTGGTGAAAGGTGATGCCGCCAACGAGCTCATCTCCTTCGTAGCCGACCCCAACGTCTCCATCCAGGAGTCCAAAGCTCTGACGGGCAACATCGAGCCAGGACGCAAGAGCACCGGTCGCCGCGTCGTGACGAGCGGACGCCCGGTCGACGAGGCGGTTGACCAGACCTCGAGGGACAAGACATCAGCGACCTATCGTCCGGCCGGCGGGCATGGGGTGGAGGCCGGACAGTCCCAGGAAGGGGAGCAAACATGACGCGATCGCGTGGACGAGGCTGATGGCTACCGGTTTCTTCACTGACACGACCGTTTGCATCGGGTGCAAGGCGTGCGAAGTGGCGTGCAAACAGTGGAATCAGCTTCCCGACGACGGCATGTCGTTTACGGGCATGTCTTACGACAACACCGCAGGACTCAGCGCTTCGACATGGCGTCACGTCGAGTTCATCGAGCGCCCGGTGGCCCTTTCGGAGCAACAAACCGGACTCGGTCAGTTCTCATGGCTGTTGATGTCGGATGTGTGCAAGCACTGCAAGAGCGCGGGGTGTTTGGAGAACTGTCCAACTGGCGCCATCGTTCGCACCGAGTTCGACTCGGTTTACGTGCAGCCTGATATCTGCAACGGATGTGGATACTGCGTCGTGGGCTGCCCCTTCGGGGTGATCGATCGGCGCGAAGACGACGGCCGGGCCTGGAAATGCACCCTTTGCTACGACCGCCAGAAGGATGGGATGGAACCAGCGTGCGCAAAGGCTTGTCCCACCGACTCGATCCAGTTCGGCGACCTGGACGAGTTGCGGGAGACAGCCCGGCGACGAGTGGATGAGCTTCATGCTCGGGGCGTGGGTGAGGCCTACCTCTACGGTGTGGACGCAGCCGATCAGCCGGGTACCGATGGTCTTAACGCCTTCTTCTTGCTGGTCGACAAACCGGAGGCTTACAATCTTCCTCCTGACCCGGTGGCCCCGCGCAAGTACGCGGCGCCGGCGTGGAGCTCGGTAGCGGCTGCAGGGGTCGCCATGGCGATCGCAGCGATCGCAGCCATCGCCGGTTCTGGGCGTCGATGACGAAGAGATCCCCGGGCTTCGGAGACGGCAGGTTTATCGATCCAGCCGTAGGCATCCTCGCAGGTGAAGCGGCGGAGCAAAAGGTCCCGCCGGACCAGGAAGAGCGCGCTCACAGCGAAGGAGGGCCACCGCTCCAGGTGCGCGACCGTCCCCCCGATGCCCCGGAGGAGGATGGACCGACCTACTACGACCGGCCTGTGCTCAAGGAGCCGGTGTGGTTGTGGGTGGTTCCTGCGTACTTCTACGTGGGCGGCCTCGGCGGCGCCGCAGCGGTGCTCGGCGCTGCTGCCCAGATGGGCGGAGGCCCGCGCCGGCTCGTCTCCCGGTGCCGGTGGACGACCACTGTGGCGATAGTGGTTGGTACCGGACTCTTGATCTATGACCTCGGCCGCAGAGAGCGGTTTTTCAACATGCTGCGTGTGTTCCGGCGCACCTCTCCCATGAGCGTTGGTTCCTGGGTGCTCGCGGCTTCAGGCGGAGCAGCCTCGAGCGCGGCCGTGCTGTCCGGCGCCGGCGGACTGCTGGGTGCGCTGGGGGATATCTCGGGGGCGGGTGCGGGCGCCTTGGGGATGCCGCTTGCCGGCTACACCGCAGTGCTCTTGTCCAACTCCGCGGTGCCTGCGTGGAAAGAAGCACGCAAGACCCTGCCGTTCCTCTTCGTCTCTTCCGCGATGAATGCCGGCGCATCGCTGCTCGAGATGATGCCCCTGGATGAGGATGAAGCGCGGATAGTGCAACGGTTCGGCACGTCCGGGCGCGCGGCCGAGCTGCTTTCCGGGTTGCTCGTGGAACGCGAGGTGGCGGGAGATGAACGAACCGCCCTCGCCTATAAGCGAGGTGTGGCCGGATCGCTGTGGCGGGGGGGCGAAGCCCTGGGTGTTGTGAGCCTCGTCTTGGGGGTGCTGCCGAGCTCGGGCCGGCTGAGGCGCTGGGCCAGTGGAGTTACCGGCAGCGCCGCCGCAGCCGCCACGAAGTTCGCAGTGTTCTATGCGGGCAAGGCTTCGGCGAGGGACCCGAGGACCACCTTCGAAGCACAGCGGAAGGCTCTTTCGAAGAACTGATCGATCGCTTGGGTCCGCGTGGGCCTTGTCGTGCCCCCGCGTTCTTATGCGCCTCTCGATGGACCTTTTTCCGAGAGCATCTGGTCCATCTGGTCCATCTGGTCCATATGGTCCATGTGTGGACCACAGGCACCGCGTGGATCACAGGCA
>JAXDJR010000059.1:0-55479 GCA_034667545.1 Actinomycetota bacterium | reverse complement strand
TGTCCACCAAGATACCGTTGCGCTGTAACGCTTCGACCTGCGGAGCGATCTCGGGCACGCGCGCCTTGGCATCGTCGTAATAGTTCTCCGGCACGCGCAGGAAGCCGATCCCCCGGGCTTGCATGGTCTCGACGGTGGAGACGATGTCCTCTGTCGTGAGAGCGATGTGCTGCACGCCCGGCGACTGGTAATACTCGAGGTATTCGTCGATCTGCGATTTTTTCTTTCCCTCTGCCGGCTCGTTGATCGGAAGTTTGATCTTGCCGTTGCCGTCCCACACCACCTTCGACATCAAGGCGGAGTACTCAGTCGAAATCTCTTCGTCAGAGAAGTGACGAAGCTCCGTGAATCCCATGATCTTTTCGTAATAGGCGACCCACTCGTTCATCTTGCCGAGTTCGACGTTTCCTACAACATGATCTATGTACTTGATGCCAGCGTCGTCGGCGACGGTCTGGGGAACCGGCTTGTACCCGGGCAGGAATGCGCCTGAGTAATCCTGGCGGCTCACGAGCGAGTGGATCGTCTCGCCATAAGTCTTGATCGAGGCGCGCACTACCTTGCCGTACTCATCTTCGAGGATCTCTGGCTCGGTGACTCCCTGCGCACCTCGTTTGGTGGCGACGCGGTAAGCCTCTTCTGCATCAGGAACGGTGAGCGCCACGTCGTAAACACCGTCGCCGTGCTCTTTCACGTGGTCGCTGATCGGGCTCTCCGGGCCGAGAGCTCCGCTGAACACGAGCCTCACGCTGCCTTGCTGAACCGCCCACGAAACGCGGTCACGCACTCCTGTCTCGAGCCCGAGATAAGCGAAAGGACTAAAGCCCAGAGCCCTATAGAAGTGGGCTGACTGGCGCGCGTTACCCACTAAGAATTGGATGTAATCGATCCCGAGTATCGGAAAGGCATCCTCGATATCGCTCACGATGGCACCTCCTTAAAACGTCATGGGACGTTGATGGTCGATCACAGCAGGATAGTCCTCGCCAGGCTCAGCTCCTGGCGAGGCGAAGGCGGATCCCAGCCCACAAGGGGTCGGGCTGGGGAAAGTCCGTCCGGTAATGAACACCCCGCGACTCTCGCCTCAGCGCCGCCGACCTGGCCATGAGCCGGGCGGTGATTGCGCCTGCCCGAAGCTCCAACGCTCCGCGGTCCGATGTCAGCGGGAGCAGGGCGAACTCCTCTAGCGCGGGAGCCACCTGCGCCAGGCGACCGCCATCCCGCTCGATGCCGAGCGCTTGCGTACAAACATCACGCAGCACCTTCCACCCTTCCGGAACTGAAACCGAACTCTCCTGAAGCACAGGCGGAGATGGAAGCGACTTGCTTCGGCCCGCTCGCTGTCCACTGATCGCTCTCGCAGCCCGGCGCGCAAACACAAGAGCTTCAGCGAGTGAGTTGCCCGCAAGCCGGTTCGCACCATGCACCCCGGTGTTGGCGCATTCGCCGATCGCATAGAGACGAGGGATCGAAGCGCGCCCGTCGAGATCAGTCTGTACGCCGCCCATCGAGTAGTGCGCCGCCGGCACTATCGGTATCAGGTCGACGACCGGGTCGACGCCGAAAGAGCGGCACGCCGCAGTGACCGTAGCGAACTCCGACTCGAGCACTTCACGACCGAGGTGCCTGCAATCGAGCCACGCCTTACGTGACACGATCGCCCGCGCTACAACGTCACGCGGCGCGAGTTCGCCGTCTGAGTGATGGTCAAACAAGAAGCGGCGACCTTCCGCATCCACGACAAAGGCACCGGCCCCCCGCAAGGCTTCGGTTACGAGCACTCGCTGCTGACCAGTACCCAGAGCCAGCGCGGTGGGATGGAACTGCACGAACTCGATGTCGGCGAGCCCGGCCCCCGCTTCCCACGCCAACGCCCAGCCGTCGCCCGTCGCGCCCGGCGGATTAGTCGTCGACGAGAACAGCCCGCCCACTCCGCCCGAGGCTAGGACTGTCGACGTGGCCTTGATCTCGACGAGCCCCTCGTCGGTAAGTACCCAGCCCCCCACGCAGCGACCGTCGACATCGGCGAGCTTGACGCACGTGCCTTCAACGCGGCGGATCCGGCCGGCGGCGACCCTGCGAAGCGTCTTCATGATCGCGGCCCCCGTCGCGTCTGTCGCGTGAGCCGAGCGGGCAACGCTCTGTCCGCCCTCGCGCGCTAGGTGCAGGTCACCATCGGGCGTCCGGTCGAAAGAGCACCCGAGCTCGACCAGCTCGAGAACGCACTCGGGAGCCTCGGAGCACAGGACGGCGACCGCGGAGGGATCGGCGTGCCCCGCTGCGACGCGGGCGGTGTCTTCAGCGTGAAGCTCCGGCGTATCGTGATCGCCAAGCGCCGCCGCCACACCGCCCTGAGCCCAAAAGGACGAACCCCGCCCCCGGGACCCTTTGTCCACGACTACAACGTCGAAGTGCTCGGGAAGATGGAGCGCCGCGAACAAACCTGCAGCGCCGGCGCCGATGATCAGGACGTCCGTGCGGATCCGATCGGGCACCGCTACATCCCCCAGAAGCGCGGAGCGCGCTTAGCTAGAAAAGCGCGAACTCCTTCGAGATGGTCCGAGGTTCGCCCTACTTCGGCCTGCGCCTCCACCTCCAGGTCGAGCTGTTCGTCCAGCGTGGAGGTCGCCGCCTCTCCCAAGAGGGATTTCGTGAGTGCGAAGGCGCGAGTTGGGCCCGTGGCCAGACCGCGGGCGAACGCCTTCCACTCTTCTTCGAAGGCATCTGCCGCGACCACCCGATTGACCAGATGAAGGCCCAAAGCATCCTGAGCCGATAACGGCTCTCCGGTTGCAGCAAGCTCCCATGCCTTTGCTGCGCCCACCATCCTGGTCAAGAACCAGATCGCGCCCGAGTCTGGGACGAGGCCCACCTTGATGAACGCGAGGACGAGCTTGGCGTGCTCGGACGCGATCCTGAAATCGCAGGCGAGGGCGATGCTCGCGCCGGCCCCCGCAGCAACGCCGTTGAGCGCAGCCACAACAGGCTTGGGGGCCTCTCTTATCGCGCGGATCAAGGGGTTGTACCTCTCGATCAAGGTTTGCCCCAGCCCGGGGGAATCACCGCGTTCGTATGTCTCCGCAAGCGCTCCAAGATCCTCGCCCGCACAGAACGCGCGACCCGCACCGGAGAGAACGATGCAGCGAACCTGCTCGTCGGCAGCCGACTTCGACACCGCGTCCAGCAACTCGAGGCCGAGCTCCTGGTTCAGAGCGTTCATCACCTCGGGGCGGTCGAGAATGATTGCAGCCACACCTTCTTCGGTCGACAGTCTGAGGCTCACAGCCCTCAGCGTATAGCCGGGACCCGCGTCGCAGCCGCCATGGTTCCGTAGCTCATACGACTTTAGCTCTCGTTCCTCCACACGTCGCCGGCACGGTCTGCCGTCGTGGCGGAGCGCTCGGTTCCGGGCCTCTCCAACACGTGTTTGATCGCGAGCTCGTGCGCAGGTATCGGTATCGGATAGCGCGATGAGAAGCAGGCGGTGCAGAAATCCTCAGGTGGAATCTCCGTGGCCTGCAACATCCCGTCGAGTGACAGATAAAAAAGTGAATCGGCGGCGATGTGCGCCCGGATCTCGCCAACCTCGAGGCGCGCTCCGATCAGCTCATCTTGATCCGGCATATCGATGCCGTAGAAGCAGGGCCACTTGATCGGCGGTGACGAGATCCTCATGTGGACCTCGCGAGCGCCGGCCTCTCGCAGCATCGCGACTATCTGCTTGGTCGTATTCCCCCGAACTATCGAATCGTCTACGACTACGACCCTGCGTCCCGCGATGACCTCGCGCAGAGGGTTCAACTTCATCCTGATTCCTTGCTGGCGCATGGCTTGGGTGGGCTGGATGAACGTCCTTCCGACGTAGCGATTCTTCACGAATCCCTCGCCGTAGGGGATGCCCGACGCTTGCGCGAAGCCCTGCGCGGCGGGGACGCCGCTGTCCGGAACAGGGATCACGAGCTCGGCGCGAACTTCAGATTCTGCTGCAAGACGCTGGCCCATCCGGTAGCGAGTCGCGTACACGTTCTGACCCATAAGGGTCGAGTCTGGGCGAGCGAAATAGACGTGCTCGAAGACACATGCCGCGTGATCTACCGTCGCGAAGGAGCGGCTCTTCAGTCCCTCCGGACCGGCGCCATCGATCATGACGAACTCGCCTGGTTCGACATCACGGATGAACCGGGCCCCCAGCAGATCGAGCGCGCAGGTTTCCGACGCAAGGATCCAGCCTTTGTCACCGGCCAGGCGTCCGATGCACAGCGGGCGGAAACCGTACGCGTCCCGGGCGCCGAAAACGCGGCCCTCGTCCATCATCGTGAAGGAAAAGGCGCCTTTCAGGGTGGGGAGCACTTGCAGGATCGCTCGTTCGGTATCGCCGTCGTTGGCGCGGGCCACGCGCGCAGCGACCAGGTCCGTATCGGAAGAGGAGTGCAGGCGGGGGTCGGCGGGGGTCGGATCGCCACCGGCGTCGGCCAGGGACTGCTTCAGCTCCAGCGTATTCACGAGGTTGCCATTGTGAGCAACCGCGATCTGGCCCGTAGGGGAGCTCTTGTAGGAGGGCTGCGCGTTCTCCCATGTCGTGGAACCGGTAGTGGAATACCTGACGTGGCCGATCGCCAGATGACCGCGCAGGCTTCGCAGGACTGTCTCGTCGAACACCTGGGCTACCAAACCCAGCTCCTTGTAAACGACGACGGTGTTGCCGTCTGCGATAGCTATCCCTGCAGATTCCTGACCGCGGTGTTGCAACGCGTACAGCGCGTAGTAGGTGAGACGGCCGACATCTTCATCGGGGGCATAGATCCCGACGACGCCACACGCATCGCGTGCTTCCCCAGTCATCGATCCATGCTAGCGGAGAGGGTCTTTGGAAGGGTGTCTTCGAATACGCGTACGAGCTCGGACAGCTCGATCGCAAAGGTGCCGAAATCGAGGCTGCTTCCCCCAGTCACGCCGATAACGCCAAGGGGCACGCGGTGCGTAGCGGCAAGTTCGGCAAGGGCCTGCACGTGCTCCTCCGCGCAGGAAGCGATGACTCGGGAAGGCGATTCCGAGAACAGCGCGGCGTGGGGCTCTCCTTGGGGAGAAACGTCCGATACGTCGATGCTGAAGCCGAAGTGCGCGGCGAGTGCGCATTCCGCCAGCGCGACAGCTGCTCCGCCCTGCGACAGATCGTGACAAGACGCCACCAGGCCTTGCTTTGCAGCGGCGTGAAGGAGCGCATGAAGGTTCCGTTCCGCCCCAAGGTCGAGCTTCGGTGGTTTGCCGGCGACGGTGCCGTGGATCACCTTGGCATACTCGCTGCCGCCGAGATCGACCGGGTCAGTCGAGCCCAGCAGCACGATCTGGTGTCCCTCCTGGACGAATGCCGCGCCGAGAGCCGACCTGTAGGAATCCAGCACGCCCAGCATCCCGATCACCGGAGTGGGATAGATCGGCCTGCCTTTCGTCTCGTTGTAGAAGGAGACGTTCCCCCCGGTGACCGGCGTGCCCAACGCGATGCAGGCATCCGAGATGCCGCGCACGACCTCCTCGAACTGCCACATCACCTCGGGATCCTCAGGGTTACCGAAGTTCAAGCAATTGGTGATGGCCACGGGCCGGGCACCCACGGCCGCAACATTGCGCGCCGACTCCGCCACCGCCAGCCGGGCCCCCTCGTAGGGGTCGAGAAAGCAGTAGCGACCCGGCCCATCGGTGCTGATGGCGACGGCAACCTCCCGCTCTGGGAGCCGGATCACTGCCGCGTCTCCCCCGGGGGGGCCGATCGTGCCGAGGAAGATCATGTGGTCGTACTGCTCCCAGATCCACCGCTTGGAACAGATGGAGGGGGAAGCGAGGACCTCGAGGATCGCGCCGGCAAGATCGTCGGGAGGATCCCCACCGGGGAGGCCCGCCTGCAGGCCGTCGATCCACGCGGGACGACGCCGGGGGCGATCCACCACGGGGGCCGCATCGGCGAGAGCGCGCGCAGGTACGTCGGCCACGACCTCCCCATCCCTGCGCACCCTCAGCCGGTCCGAAGCGGTGACTTCCCCAATGACCCGCGCCGGGATACCCCAGTGAGCGCAGACCGCGAGGGCCTCAGCCTCGTATCGCGGCTCGACCACTGCAAGCATCCGTTCTTGGGATTCCGAGATCATGATCTCGAACGGATCCATGCCTTCTTCGCGCAGGTGAACGGCATCGAGGCTCAGATCCATCCCGACTTTCGCTTTCGCAGCCATCTCGGAACTGGGACAAGAGATGCCCCCCGCCCCCAGATCCTGCAGTCCCACCAGGAGATCGCGACGGATCAACTCCAGTGACGTTTCGATCAGCAGTTTCTCGCTGAAAGGATCGCCGACCTGCACGGACGGGCGTTTCTCGAGCGAGGTCTCGTCGAATCCTGCCGACGCGAGCACGCTCGCACCCCCGATCCCATCGCGCCCTGTCGATGATCCGAACAGCAGCACTTTGTTCCCCGCGCCGGTAGCGCGGCCCTGCATCAGCTTGTGTTCAACGATGCCGAGGCACGCGACGTTGACGAGCGGATTGTCGGTATAGCAACTCTCGAAGACGGTTTCGCCGCCGACCGTCGGAACACCCACCGAGTTGCCGTAGGAGGAGATACCGTGCACAACGCCGTCCACGAGGTAGCGCGTCCGAGCGTCGTCCAGCTCGCCGAAACGCAACGAGTCCATCAGCGCGATGGGCCTCGCTCCCATCGAGACGATGTCACGGATGATCCCACCCACGCCGGTGGCCGCACCGTTGAACGGCTCCACGAACGAGGGGTGATTGTGGGATTCCGCCTTCCACGCCACCGCTACGCCGGGAGCTACTTCGATGACCCCAGCCCCCTCCCCGGGCCCGACCAGGATCCGATCTCCCTCTGAGGGGAGTGTGGCCAGATGTATCCGGCTCGACTTATAAGAACAGTGTTCGCTCCACATGACCGAGAACATCGCAAGCTCGGTGTACGTCGGCCCACGCTGGAGCTCAGCGCGGATCAGATCGAGCTCGTCGTCCGTGAGCCCAAGCTCTCGATGGACGAGCACCTCTGCGCTCACGCCACGGAACTTCGCATGTGGTCGAGCATCGAGCGCAGGATGACTTGTCCATCCTCAGAGCCCAAGACCGCGTCGCAAGCCCGCTCGGGGTGAGGCATCAAACCAAAGACGTTGCCGTTCTCATTGCAGAGTCCTGCAACCGACTCCAACGATCCGTTGGGATTGTCAACGTAACGCAGCACGATCTGGCCGTTGTCCCGAAGCCTTCCAAGCGTCTCAGGATCGCAATACCAGTTGCCTTCGAAGTGATTGATGGGGATCCTCAGCACGTCTCCAAGGTGTGCGCGCGAAGTGAAGGGAGTTGCGGCGTTCTCGACACGAACCTCTGTCCATTTGCATAGGAACTTCAAGCCTGCGTTCTTGCGCAATGCGCCGGGGAGCATGCCTGCTTCACAAAGGATCTGAAACCCGTTGCAGATCCCGATCACCAGGCCCCCCGCCTCTGCGTGTTTGCTTACCGCATCCATCACTGGCGAGAAGCGAGCGATCGCACCGGTGCGGAGGTAGTCGCCGTAGGCAAAGCCTCCAGGCAACACGACCACATCCACATCCGGCAACGCGCTTTCGGTGTGCCACACCATCTCAGGTGACGCGCCAAGCGCCGAAAGAGAGCGCATGCAGTCCTGCTCGCAGTTCGAGCCGGGGAACACGACGATGCCTACCGACGTCATCGAATCGTTACCTCGTAGGACTCGATCACGGGATTCGCCAGAAGCTTGTCGCACATCTCGACGACCCTGTCGCGCGCCTCATTGGCATCGGCTGCGTCCAGTTCAAGCTGGATGCGCTTGCCCACCCGGACCTCTCGCACTCCGGTGTACCCCAGCACCGGCAGGGCTCTCTCGATGGTTTGTCCCTGTGGATCTGCGATACCTGGTTTCAGCATCACGTTGACCAGCGCTGAGAACGCCATCACGAACCTCCCGCCGCGAGTGCGGCAAGCAAACTGAGCCCGCACACGCCAACCAAGCACACGCCTGCGAGCAGAACCATGAGAGCGACGCGTCCCAGGCCGAGTCCTGTCGCTACCTGCGTCCCTCGAAAGAAGAGGTAGAGCGACCACAATGCCAGGGCAACCGCCACTGCGATCGACAGCGATGCCCATGCCGCAGAAAGCGAGTCGGCGAAGCGCGCATCGGTGAACGACGCCTGACCGGCGATCGACAGATCAAGAGGCAGCAAAACGATCAAGGCGAACACCTGCGGCAAGGAGGAGCCACCCCACACCAGTCGAAGATCTGCAGGTTTCGGGGCGCCGCCGAGTGCCCGCGCCAGCAAGGGTCCTGCGACCCCCCACGCGGCCTGGGCAAGCAAACCCAGCACCGCCCCGATCGCGATCGCGGAGACCATGTAGGCCCAGCGGAACTCGGCACCGGCGACATGGCGGAGACCGAGAGCCCCACCGAGCTTCAGCCACAGAAGCATGGTCCCCGCACCGCCGGCCGCGGCCAGCACAAAGGGAGCCACGCCCTCGGCAGGCCGTCGTCCCGCCCGTTCTCGGCGGATCGCCGCCCGCATGGCGCCGCGATAGCCCCGTTCCGGTGAGAGCAAGACCGACCGCAGGGTGGCCCCGAGATCGGAGGAGGAGCGGATGCGATCGGTCCTGGAAGCGCCTCCCGGTGCGGGCGGGGCGCTATAGCTCAACCCGAGACCTCTTGGCTCCACGAGTCGAAGGAGCGGCCGGTGATCCGCTCGTAGGCGTCGATGTAACGGGTGGTGGTCGCGTGGACGATTTCCTGCGGCAGCTCGGGAGGCGGGGGCGAATGGTCCCACCCCGAGGAATCAAGCCAATCGCGCACGTACTGTTTGTCGAAAGACGGTTGCGAGCGTCCCGGCGCGTACTGGTCCTGTGGCCAGAAGCGGCTCGAATCCGGGGTCAGAACCTCGTCTATCAGGATCACTTCCTCGCCGAGCATCCCGAACTCGAACTTGGTGTCGGCGATGATCACACCGCGCTCAGCTGCCATCTGGGCCGCACGCCCGTATACCGCCAAGGCGTGGTTCCGGGCGGTCTCGTACACCTTCGCGCCGGCGACGTCCGCAGCCTGTGCCTCGGTGATGTTCTCGTCGTGCCCTGTCGTCGCCTTCGTGGCCGGGGTAAGGATCGGCTCCGGGAGCCGGGAGGATTCTTCAAGTCCCTGGGGAAGCCGATGACCGCAGACGGTGCCCGCAGCTTGGTACTCCTTCCACCCCGAGCCGGACAGGTACCCACGGACCACGAATTCGAGCGGGATCGGATCGGCCCGCTTGCACAGCATCGAGCGGCCGGGGAGGTCGGCCATGCCGACATCCGGCAGATCCACGGCACGCACAGAGATGAGGTGGTTGGGACAGATGTCCTCGGTCAGCTTCAACCAGTGGTGGGACAGGGCGGTCAGCACTTTTCCCTTGCTGGGGATGTCCTGGGGAAGAACGATGTCATACGCGCTGATGCGGTCGGTAGCCACCAGGAGCAGCAGCCCGTCGTCTATCTCGAAGAGCTCCCGCACCTTCCCTGAGCCAACGTGACGGATATTCGGCACTAAAGATCCTCCAACCGGTCGAAGATAGCGGAGCTGTTCTGAAGATAACGTGCGGGGTCGAAGCAGCGCTCGATTTCAGCAGGATCGAGGTGTTCGGTCACCTCCGGATCCGATTTAAGCAGCTCGATGAGGGGCCGCTCTTCGTCCCACGCAGCCATGGCGTTCCGTTGCACCAGCGCGTAGGCCTGCTCGCGTTGCAACTTCCCCTTGGCGAGCAGCGCGGAGAGCACGCTCTGGGAGTGGACCAAGCCCCATGAGGCATCGAGGTTGCGCTGCATGCGCTCGGGGTACACGGTCATCCCCTCGATGACCCACCGCATCCGATCCACCATGTAGTCGAGCAGGATGCACGCGTCGGGGAAAGTGACGCGCTCGACCGACGAGTGTGAGATGTCCCGTTCGTGCCACAACGCCACGTCTTCGAAGCCGGTCTGGGCGTAGGCACGCAGCAGGCGGGCCAGCCCGCAGATCCGCTCACAGACGACGGGGTTGCGCTTGTGGGGCATCGCCGAGGAGCCCTTCTGTCCCTTGCCGAAGGGCTCTTCCACTTCCCTAACCTCGGTTCGCTGGAGATGGCGGAGTTCCTGTGCGAAACGCTCCAACGACGCCCCGGTCACGGCTATCGCGGCGAGGAACTCGGCGTGCCGGTCACGCGGGATCACCTGGGTGGCGGCGTCCTCGACCGTAAGACCAAGGCGATCACAGACATAGGACTCGACCTCGGGGCTCAGCTGCGAATAAGTGCCCACTGCCCCCGACAGCTTGCCTACCGCCACCTGGTCCCTCGCCGTCCTCAAACGGTTGCGATCCCGGGCCAGCTCGAAGGTCCACCCCGCCAGCTTCAAGCCGAACGTGGTGGGTTCCGCATGAACACCGTGAGTGCGGCCCGCCATAAAGGTATCCCGGTGCTCGAACGCCTTGCGGCGGACGGTCTCGGTAAGGCGCCCAACCTCCTCGGCCAGAAGATCACCGGCATCCCTCAGCGCCACCGCGGTGGCGGTGTCCACCACGTCGGATGAAGTGAGACCAAAGTGCAGGTGGCGGCCCGCCTCGCCGACGTTCTCTCGTACGTTCTCCACGAACGCAACCACGTCGTGATGCCGCACCGTCTCTATCTCCGAGATCCGGGCCACATCGAAGGCCGCGCCTTCCTTGATGGCAGAGAGGTCGTCGACGGGTACCTCACCAAGCCGGACGCGCGCCTCAACGGCGAGCAGCTCGACATCGAGCCACCGTGCGAATTTCGCCTGCTCGGAGAAGATTGCCGCCATCTCGTCGCGGCTGTAGCGGGGAATCATCAACTCATCCTATGTTTGCAGCCGATGACACCCCGGCCTTCAGCACGAGATGGATCGGTCGTCTTCGACCGCGCCGCGGAGTACTACGACGAGACGCGCGGCCTCACCCCCCAAGCTCTTTCGAAGACTGTTGAGGTATTGAACCGGGAGCTTGCTCCCCGGGGAAGATGCCTTGAGATCGGAGTGGGAACCGGGCGCATCGGCCTTCCTCTGTACCGCTCAGGGGTGGACATGACCGGCCTCGATCTGTCCCGCCCGATGATGTCCAAGCTGCTCGAGAAAGCTGCAGGGACCGCTTTTTCCCTGGTCCAGGGGACCGCCACGAGCCTTCCCTTCCGCGACAACGTTTTTGGCGCAGGCCTGATCGTCCATGTGCTTCATCTCATCCCAGAATGGCGCGCAGCTCTCGGCGAGCTCGTGAGAGTGGTGCGGCCCGGTGGGGCGATCGTGATCAGCATCGGTGATGACCAGGACGAAGAACCGTCCATGTGGGAGGACATGACGGCGCAGTTCCGCAAGGAGGCCCGGCTTCCGGATCACTTCCCAGGGTTCACGCGGTCTGATGAGATCGACCACGCGATGGCGGACCTCGGCGCAAGGCGGAGAGACCTAGAGCGGGTGCCCGAACGCAAGCCCAGGACGGCACGCGAGATCGCCGACCTTATGGAGTCCGGCAAGTTCTCGTTCACCTGGAACGTCGACGAAGAGACGCTGCGCGAGGCCGGCCAACATCTGCGGGCATGGGCGGTGGAGCGGTACGGGTCTTTGGATGAGGTTGACGAGCACTCATTCACGATCCCGTGGCGCGCCTACGACCTCCCGGCGTGACTACAGCTTGAGACCGTCGGCAAGCTCCTTCTTATAGGCCCGCAAGCGGCTCTGCAGCTGCGCGTTGCCCACAGCCAGGATCTGCACTGCAAGGACTGCCGCGTTCTTGGCTCCCCCGATTGCAACCGTCGCCACCGGGACGCCCGGAGGCATCTGCACGCACGAGTACAAGGCGTCGGCTCCCGCGAGACCCGGCTGGAACAAGGGCACACCGATCACCGGCAAGGTCGTGTGCGCAGCGATCACACCGGGCAGGTGGGCTGCAAGCCCGGCCCCCGCAATGATCACTGCAAGCCCTCTCTCCGCCGCGCTACCTGCGTAGTCCGTGACTCGGTGCGGTTTGCGGTGCGCAGACATCACCTCGATCTCGAACTCGACCCCGAAACGGTCGAGGACGGTCCCTGCTTTCTCCATGGTTTCCATATCCGAGTCGCTTCCCATCACGATGCCGACCTGCGGTGTCACTCAGCGCTCCCTTCGATAGACGCCGCGCAAGCAGCGATGTCGGTACGGAAATGCATGTCTTGCCACGAGATCTTTGCAACCGCGTCGTAGGCGCTCGCCCGGGCCGCGGTGAGGGTGGGACCGACGGCGCTTACGTTAAGCACTCGCCCACCAGCGGTGACGAGCGTTCCGTTCTCGATAGCGGTCCCTGCATGGAACACGTGCACACCAGGTATCGATGCTGCGTCCTCGAGTCCTTCGATCGGCAGCGCGCTGTGGTGGGGGCCTGGGTATCCGCCGGCGGCCAGCACGACTGTCACACAGGACTGCGATCTCCACTCCAGCTTGGTGCCGGCAAGGTCACCAGTTGCGCACGCCAGGCACGTCTCCGCCAGATCTGACTGAAGCCGTGGCATGAGCGCTTGGGTCTCTGGGTCGCCGAAGCGTGCGTTGAACTCCACCACCCTCGGCCCCTGGCTGGTGAGGGCCAAACCTGCGTAGAGCGCGCCGATGAACGGCACTCCAGCTTCCGCAGTCGCCCTCAGCATCGGGGACAGGATCTCATCGACGATGCGCTCCGCATCGCCAGGAGGACAAGCCGGGACCGGCGAATAGGAGCCCATGCCCCCAGTGTTCGGCCCCCGGTCTCCGTCAAGCACACGCTTGAAATCTTGCGCGGGTTCGCAGGCGACGAGATGCGCTCCGTCGCAGAACGCGATGATCGAAACTTCCTCGCCGTCGAGGAACTCTTCGATAACGACCCGACGGCCGGCCTCGCCGAAACGCGCATCGATGACTGCGGCCCGGATAGCGGCGACCGCTTCGTCGCGTTGATCGGTGACGACTACGCCTTTGCCTGCCGCAAGTCCATCGGCCTTCACTACGTATGGGGGGCCGAGCTCATCGGCGAAGGCGGCTGCCTCTTCGGAGGAGGTGAACGAGCCCCAGCGGGTGACCGGGACGCCGGCCCGCTCCATCAGCTCTTTCGCGTAAGTCTTAGAGCCTTCGATGCGCGCGGCACCGGCGTCCGGGCCGAACACGGCCACGCCGCGCGCCCGTAGGGCGTCGCCCGCGCCCGCCACGAGCGGAGCCTCGGGCCCGACGATCACGAGGTCGGGACGCACCCGCGTGGTGAGGTCCACGACAGAGGACGGATCGAGCACGGGGGCCGGCTCCGTCGCTGCGAACTTTGCGATCCCGGGGTTTCCCGGCGCCGCGATCACTTCCGGTGCCGATCGGGAGGCAGCAAGGGCCTCCGCCAGGGCGCTCTCGCGGCCCCCGGAACCAAGCAATAACACCTTCACGCGCTCACACCTCTCGGACCCGCACCATCTCCTCGCGTCCGGGACCTACCGATGCCCACGAGATCGGCACACCGGAGAGCGACTCGAGGGCCTCGAGATATGCGCGCGCTTCCTTGGGTAGATCGTCGAGGACGCGAGCTTCGCGCAGATCGTCGCTCCAGCCGGGGAACTCCTCCCACAGCGGCGCGCACTTGTTGAAGATGGTCTGGTTCGGCGGAAAGTCTTCGTAGACCTCGTCCTTGAACTCGTAGCCGACGCAGACTTTGATCGACTCGAACGCGGAGAGAACGTCGAGCTTAGTCACAACGAGCTCGGTCAAGGTGTTGAGCCGCGCCGCATAGCGCGCCGCTACCGCATCGAACCATCCGCACCGGCGTTTCCGTCCCGTCGTGGTCCCGTACTCGTCGCCCGCTTCGAGCAGGATCTCCGCATCCGCGGGATCCGCCTCCGAGGGAAACGGACCGGATCCAACACGCGTGCAGTAGGCCTTTGCGATACCGACGACGCTGCTGATGTCGCGCGGTCCGACACCGGCCCCGGCACAGGCCCCGCCCGCGATCGGATTGGATGAAGTCACGAACGGATAGGTGCCGTGATCGAGATCGAGCATGGTCGCCTGAGCTCCCTCGAACAGAACACTGTTGCCGCGGTCCAGCGCACGTTGGACCACCTGAGCGGTGTCGCTTATGTGAGGGCCGAGCCGCCGTGCGTAGTCCATATAGTTGGCCTCTATCTCAGCTTGTTCGAGGGGCAGACGGCCGTAAACGCGCGTGAGCAGAAGGTTCTTCTCTTTCAGCGCAACCGCGAGCTTCTGCGTAAAGATCTTCGGGTCTAGGAGGTCCTGCACCCTGAGTCCGATGCGAGCAGCCTTATCCGCGTACGCCGGACCGATACCGCGCTTGGTTGTTCCCAACCGATTTTTACCGAGACGTCGTTCTATGACGCGATCGAGCTCGAGGTGATACGGCATGATCATGTGCGCGTTCCCCGACAGCAACAGGCGAGAGGTGTCGACACCCCGCTCCTGCAGAATCTCCATCTCCTCGAGCAGGACCTGTGGGTCGACAACGACGCCGGGTCCGATAACAGGAGTGCAATGCGGATACAGGATCCCCGTGGGCACCAGGTGGAGGGCGTATCGCTCGCCCTCGACGACGATGGTGTGGCCGGCGTTGTTACCGCCCTGGTAGCGCACCACGAAGTCGGTGTGCTCCGAGAGAATGTCGGTGACTTTACCTTTGCCCTCGTCGCCCCACTGGATACCTACCAGTGCGGTACCGGACATGACTATCTCTCTATCCGGAAGTTGATACGCACGTGGGTCAGGTACTCGCTTATCCGACCGTCGGACACGTTGCACGAGGTCTCGATCACTTCCATGCTCGTGATGCCACGGATGGTGCGGGTGGCCTCGGCCAGTGCCTGATTGGCTGCGTCCCGCCAGGATTCCGACGACACCCCAACGAGGTCGATCGTCTTGATCACGGCCACGCGGCACCTCTTTCTTTCCAGCGGGGAACCGCTCGATTGTACAAACGGGCTCTGTCCGAGTCGTGGGTTACCAGACAGTTGGGTTACGGGACGGTGGAGAGATGATCTCCGGCGATGGGGGCTTCCGCCGCGGTTCTCAGCCGGCTTCCCACAAAAGGAAGGTGAAGGTCCCGGCCGAGCGCGGTGGTCACAATGAGGATCACCCACACGAGGCCCCCGACAGCGGCGACGACTTGGGTGACGACTGGGGTCGTCCAGGTGGCTGCATAGAGGAGCACCGGCCACACGGCTCCCACCACGATCGCCTGGAGGCCATGGAACCGGGTCCTCGCAGTGGAGCCCTTGAGGAACGCGATAAGCCCGCTGATCGGAAGCAGTACGTACGCCAGGGCAGCCACCGGCACAGCTTAGGTGCGCAACCGGGGGTCGCTCTCGGTAATCATGGAGCGATGAGCAACCGTCTGGCCCATGAGACGAGTCCCTACCTGCTGCAGCACAAGGACAACCCTGTGGACTGGTTTGCCTGGGGGCCAGAGGCCCTCGAGCGCTCCCGCGCAGAGCAGAAGCCGATCCTTCTTTCGGTGGGCTACGCGGCCTGTCACTGGTGTCATGTGATGGCGCACGAATCGTTCGAAGACCCGGAAGTGGCCCGGCTTATCAACGAGCACTTCATCGCGGTAAAGGTCGACCGCGAGGAGCGGCCGGACATCGACGCGGTTTACATGACGGCGGTGCAAGCGATGACCGGGCAAGGCGGATGGCCGATGACCGTCTTCCTGACACCCGACGGCGAGCCCTTCTACGGAGGAACATATTTCCCTCCCGAGGACCGTCATGGGTTGCCCTCTTTTCAGCGTCTCTTGTTGGCGATCAATGAAATCTGGCAAGAGCGCCGCGGCGATGCGATGGACCAAGCAAAGCAGCTCATGAAGCACATCGATGCGTCGGCCGACTTTGCGGTGCCGGACGATCCGCTCACCCCCGACATACTCGATGCCGCCGCGATCTCGATCGCCCGAAGTCTGGATACGGTCTATGGAGGATTCGGGGGGGCTCCGAAGTTTCCTCAAGCACCGGTTCTCGATCTGCTCCTGCGGCTGGAGCAGCGTGGAGCCAACACCCAAGGGCCTTTGACGCTGACTTTGGATCGGATGGCGGCAGGAGGCATCTTCGACCAGCTGGGCGGCGGCTTCCACCGCTATTCGGTGGATCGCCAGTGGGTAGTTCCCCACTTCGAAAAGATGCTCTACGACAACGCTCAGCTTCTACGAACCTACGCGCGGGCGTGGCAGAGGTTCGGGAGCGCGCGCTATCGAGAGGTCACCGAGTCCACTGGAGAGTGGTTGCTGCGAGAGATGCGGGATCCGGCCGGGGGATTCTGGTCATCACTCGACGCAGATTCCGAAGGGGTCGAGGGCCAGTTCTACCTGTGGACGCTGGATGAGGTACGAGAGGTAGCGGGCGCCGATGCCGGGGCTGCCATCGCACGCTGGGGCTTCACCGACGCCGGAAACTTCGAGGGTCAGAACATCGCTGTACTCGTCAAACCTGGCGGCGACGGGCCCGCTATCGAGAGAGCGCAGGCGGCACTGCTACAACGGAGAGCCGAGCGGACCAGACCCGGCACCGATAACAAGGTGATCACTTCCTGGAACGCGCTCACTGCCTCAGCATTGGCCGAGGCAGGAACCGCGCTGAGCCTTCCGCACTGGGTGCGCGCGGCACGGGAGTGCATGGACTTCGTCCTCTCAAAATTGTGCGTTGACGGAAGGCTGATGCGTTCGTACCGGGACGGGGCCGTCAAGCATCTGGGCTACGCCGAAGATTACGCGTTCACACTCGAGGCCTGTCTCTCTCTTTACGAAGCGTCATTCGAGCCTCGCTGGTTGCAGAGCGCGCGGCGGGTTGCCGACTCGGCAGTCGAGCTCTTCGCGGACGCCAGGGGCGGTTTCTTTTCCACCGGCAGCGATGCTGAGGTCCTTGTGACCCGCCCCAAGGACATCATGGACAGCCCGGTCCCGTCTTCGAACTCGGTTCTCGCGCTCGAGTTGCAGCGCCTGAGCCTCATCTTCCAGAAACCCGGCTATGAGGACGCGGCGCTTGGTCCGATGAAGTCGATGCGAAGTGCGATGCAACAAGCACCGACTGGCTTCGCGCACCTTCTGTCGGCTCTCGACTTCTACACGTCGAGCCCTCCGGAGATAGTCATCATCGGCCCCGCGGGAGACACCGGCACCGATGAGCTGGTTCGAGTCGCGCAAGAGAGCTTCCGACCGAACAAGGTGCTATTGCGGGCGGAACCCGGGGCGGAGCTGGCAAGCAGCGTCCCCCTGCTGCAGGACCGTCCGATGGTGGAGGGTAAAGCGACTGCCTACGTTTGCAGGCACGGAGCGTGTAAACAGCCCGTGGATTCTGCGGGCGCGTTGCTGGCCGAGCTCTCGTTGTGAGTCCCGGCGCGCGCGCCGATGCAACTTTTCTTCGCGTCAGCCGCTCGCTGGTGATCCCCATGTCGGAGATAGAGCTCCGTCATTCGACGTCGGGGGGGCCGGGCGGGCAACACGCTAACAAGGCGTCGACGCGCGTGGACCTGTCGTGGAACGTCGACGGGTCGAGTGCATTGGGTCCGCGTCAGCGGCAGCGGATCCGCGATCGATTGCGCACTCGCATCGACACGAGCGGGACGTTGCAGCTCAGCAGCGGCGCTTACCGCTCCCAACTCCGAAACCGCGAGGACGTTTTGGAGCGTCTGGCCGCGTTGCTCGAGGATGCACTCCGCGTGGAGAAAACAAGGCGTCCCACGAAGCCCAGCCGCCGGGCGGCGGAGGAGCGGATCCAGAAGAAGAAACGCCGCGGCGCTGTCAAACGGTCACGGCGAAGCGTGAACGAGGACACTTAACCCGTCGAGTGAAGCTTGGCGGTGCTCTCCAACCTCGGTTTTCGAACCATCCGCTCACCGAAAGTCTGTGGTGCTCGTGGTGCTCGTGGTGCTTTTCGCCAAAAGCACCACAGGCAAACCGGGCCCTGCCGCGATAAGTATTCTTTCGCTGGACTGGCGAGTTCTCGATCACAGCGATTCCGGCCCCGATCGCTACTTCTTGCTCGGAACCAGCTCGTTCGGTTCAAGATCAGGGCGGGGCAGGCGGTTCGGAGTGCTAGTGAAGGGCGTGACCCTGAGCTCGGCTACGCCACCGAGCCCTTGTGATGCAGCTCACAGAGGTGCTTTTCGTGGGAAGCACCTCAGGCACCACAGGCACCACACCCTTGCGAGCTCGATGTATATGTGATCGCGACCACGGAATCAGCCGACCCCGAGGCTCAGCAGTTTGGCGGCGACCACGTCCCATGACCACAACTTGCGGGCCAGTGCCGATGCTTCCGCTCCCTTTTGCGCGCGTACCTTCTGAGGAAGCGCCAGAAGGGCGTTGACGGAAGCCGCGATGCCGGCGATCGGATCGGCGGGATCGAATACTAGCGAGCCTTCGAGACCCAGGGCTTCTTCCAGCACCGCGCCCGCTTCGCCGATGCCGGAATGACCGGGCACGACCGGCAGCACCCCGCAGGCGGCCGCTTCCGCAGCGACCATGCCGAATGCCTCCGGCACCACGGACGGAGCGACCAGAACATCGAACGTGGGAAGGACCTTCGAGAGAGGGCCATGATCCAAACGGCCGGGGAAGTCAACGGCGATCGCAGCTGCACGCTCGAAATAGGAGTCCGCCTGGGAGGCTATGAACTCCCGCAGCGAGCGATGGGTTCCGAGGTCTCCGTCGGACGCGAGTGTGACCGCATGGGCTCGGTCGCCTGCATGCAACGCCGCCCACAGCGAACGGAGTTGATCTTCGTCGCCGCCGAAGCCCACTATCACTGCCTCGATGCCGGCTTCTAGCAGAGGCAGCGCCGCCAGCAGATGGTCAACCCCCTTCGACGCGATCAGCTTGCCGACGTAACCGACGCGGAGCCTCTCCGAGACAGGGCGCTCGACCGGGCGAAAGAGATCGACATCGCAGCCGGGATTGATGACGCGCGCCTTGTGCTCCCATCCCGGCAGAACTGCGCTGGCCGCGCCGATCATGTACCGGCTCCCGCCGATGACATAGCGCGCGGCGGTCAAGCCTTCATCCGCGAAGTGCAGGTAGCGATCCTGGCGCTTCACTGCGTACTCGAGCGCGCTGCCGTGGAGTTTCGCGACGTACGTTGAAGCAGTGCGCTGGCAAGCTTCACGCGCGATGTATGGCCCCATCACTTCGTGGCCCGTGATGATGGCCTCTGGCTGGAATTCCTGAATCACGAACGCGAGGGTATCGATGTTCAAGTTGGTGTAGAGCGCCAGCTCGTCGTCGGTCAGGTCGATGAACCTCTTGGCTTCGATGCCCTCGTAAGCATCAAGGACGTACACGGGCAATACCTCACCGATATAAGGACGGACAACGCGGCAACTTCCTCGGCCGGCGGCATCTGCGGCCGGCAGGAGACGGACGGCGCCAGCATCGCCGAGTGTGAGCTCGACGTACGAATCAACGAAATCGAAGCTCTCCGGATGCCGCTCTTGGCACATGACAAGCACGTCGTGGCCGCTCTGTTTCCACGACCGCGCGACATTTGCCGTGTAGATGTTGGAGCCGGTGCCGGACATCAGATAGCCATGCCAAAGGAGCACCTTCACAGGGAGGCACCCTAGTAGGCCAGGGTCCCCATTCCTCGAAGGAACCCGTCTTCGAAAGAGCTCCGCGATCCAAGAGAGCCGTGCTTGAGCAGGAAGAAGAGCACGGATGCGGCGGCCTAGGATGCCGCCATGCTCGAGGCCGGCCTCCGCAGCACGTTTCGCCACTTCTGGACGTTCTTTTTCATTGCTGCCGCGATCACCGTTCCGCTTCACCTGATCTACGTCTTCCTTTTCCACAACGTCATCGCCATCCGGGAGCTGGCACCACAGATCGCGCTCTTTCCCTCCGCGCGCCAGGTGCATTTCGTCGGGCCGCCCCAGCTTCAGCACGCCCGCATGGCCCTATGGGTGCTCGACGCTGTGGAAGTTGCCCTTCTGCCTCTCGCGATCAGAGCCGCCGGCGCCGTGCTCGAGATGGACCAAAAGGGCGAAGTGCCCACCGCGCTGAAGGCATGGCGAGATTCATTCCGTCGCCACAGGATGAAGTTTCTGCCGCGATCCAACTCCGCTTTTCTCATTGCAGTACTGATCGCTGTCGTCGTCGGCGTGTTTCTCGACGCCATCGCACGCCTGATCGCGGAGCCGATTGGGACGAATTGGTCATTCGTGGTGCTGGGTTTGGCGCAAGGAAGCGCCCGCGCCGCTAGTGCTGCGTTCTTCCTTGGCACTGCAGCTGCATCGTCGCGCGTCACGTCAACGCGCGATGTGGTTAAGGGGGGCGTCCTTTAGGACTATCTTGCAACTAACCCTTGGAGGCGAGCTTGCAGGAAGAACGGTCCGTACAGGCAGAGCCCCTTCCGATAAGGGAACACTTTCGGATGCTCGCCAACGATCACAAGGCAGACGTCCGCCGGATCCGTGAAGCCCACCGGCAAACACGGCTGCGTTACGTCCTCTATCTCAACCTTGCCGTACTCGCGTACCTGCTGGATCGCGTCTTCACCAACCGACCGGTGACGTTCGGACCGCCTCATATCAGCTCCGACTTCTTCCTCATCGGGCTGCTATTGATCCTGGCGGTGGCCATCATCGCAATGGTGGCCATGCCGCTGCTGAACGGGCGCTCGCCCCACGTTCGCTTCAGCGCCGAAGAGATCGGCCTCGGGTTTGCCGATGTGCGAGGCATCGACGTCGTGCTCGAGGAAGTGGCACGCACATTGCAGATCTTTTTGACCTACAAGACTTTCAAGGACGAGCTCGGCGGCAATCCGCGGCGAGGTGTCCTCTTCGAAGGCCGGCCGGGAACGGGAAAGACCCATATGGCCAAGGCGATGGCGGCGGAAGCCGGTGTGCCCTTCTTCTTCGTCTCGGCTCCCGCATTTCAGAGCATGTGGTTCGGGATGACGGCCATGAAGATCCGCGCCTACTTCAAGGCACTAAAGAAAGCGGCGCGTAAAGAGGGTGGCGCAATCGGATTCATCGAAGAGATCGACGCTGTTGGTGGTTCCCGCGGCATCGAGTCGGCTGCTCCCTACACCGGCGAGCGTAAGTCGGTCTCTGCGATCGCGAGCCAGGGCTCTGGAGGCATGGTCAATGAGCTGCTGATCCAGCTGCAGTCATTCGACACTCCGCCGGTAACGCGCAGGATCATGAACGGCACCATCGACGTGCTCAACAAGTTCCTACCGAACGACCACCAGCTCAAGAAGAAGAAGGGCGACTACAGCAACGTACTGATCATCGGTGCTACCAACAGGGCAGATTCGCTCGACGCCGCCCTGCTTCGGCCGGGCCGGTTCGACCGTTCGCTCTACTTCGACGTTCCATCCCGGGCCGGCAGGCGCGACCTCATCGACTATTTCCTGGCGGCTCGCGCGATCCATCCCGAGATGCTCGGAGAGGGCCTGCGCGAGGAATTCGCCTCCATGACGCTGGGCTACACCCCCGCCATGCTCGAGCATGTCCTGGATGAGGCGCTGGTGTGGGCTATCCGCGATGGCCGCCGGCAGCTCTCGTGGCGAGACGTCCAGCAGGCGCGCCTGTCGGAAGAGATCGGCCTCGCCCAGCCGGTCGCATATACCGCTCGAGAGCGCCAGTTGATCGCAACCCACGAAGCCGGACATGCGACCGCGGCCTACCTCTGCGGGAAGGACCGCAAGTTGGAGGTGCTATCGATAATCAAACGCCGCGACGCGCTGGGCCTGCTGGCGCACTCCTCCACCGAGGAACGCTTCACGATGACCCAGTCGGAGTTGGAGTCGACGATCAAGATCAGCCTCGGCGGGATGGCGGCCGAGCAGCTGTTCTTTGGTGAAACGGGCACCGGGCCATCCTCCGATCTCAGCGCCGCGACCTCGGTCGCCGCGCAGATGGTGGGCTCCTTCGGGATGGGCCGGTCGCTCATCTCCTACGACGCTGTCGACAACGGGACGTACATGTCTCCCAACATCGTTGCGAAGGTGCTCGGCAACGACAGCGCCAGAGAGGAAGTAGAGGGCCTGCTCCGAAGTCAACGCGAAGAGATCACGGCGCTGCTGGGCGAGAACCTCGACCTCGTCGAAGCATTGCGAGACGCTCTCCAAGAGCGAGAAGAGCTGATGGGAGACGAGATCTTGAGGGTGCTCGAGACGGCGACGCGGAAACGAGGGCCGGTAGTTCTAGACCCCGCTGAAGAGATCGTCCTCGGGTAGGTCGCTGCCACTCGGACCCTCGATGAGGGTGAAGTCCTCCCACGGATAGACCTCTTTGGTGATTTCGTCCGGGATCGCAAACCAGAAACTATCGGGATCTATCTGCGTGGCGTGGGCAAGCAGCGCCTTCGTCCGGAGATCGATGTAATCCCCCACATCGATCTGCGTGGTGATGTTCGGATCCGCAAAATCTCTGTTGTCCCACTCCTTGAGCCACTCTTCGAACGGACTCTCCATCCCTCTGGCCTCCGCGCCCTTGTGCAGCATCTCGAACCGCTGCTTGGAGAAAGTTGCAAAGTAATACAGCTTGCTCGGCGACCACGGGGGCCCGGCATCGGGGAACGCGGCCGCATTTCCAGCTTCGTGAAAAGCTCGACGTCCCAGCTCGTGGACGCGCACGTGGTCGGGGTGCTCGTAGCCTCGGGATTCGTCGTAGGACAGAACGACCTCCGGCCGCTCCGCCCGGATGATCTCAACGAGCTTTCCCGTGACCTCGTCGGGGTCGGCGTTGCAGAAGGCTTCGGGGCGGGCGTTGGCATCGGACCCCGGCATCCCCGAATCCCTGTAGCCAAGCATGTAGATGCGCTCGACCCCCAGCATGTCGCAGGCGGTCTCCAACTCCGCTTGGCGCAGCTCGGCCATCTTCTCCAGGATGCCCGGCCGATCCATGCGGGGGTTCAAGATCTCGCCTTCCTCGCCGCCGGTGGCGCAAACCAGGGCTACGCGCACACCCTCTGCCGCATAGCGCGCCATGGTCCCGGCCCCCTTGGACGATTCGTCGTCGGGATGCGCGTGCAAAGCCAGCAGGCAGCGTCGTTTAGGAGTCACACCGATAGGCTAACGGAGTGTCGCAAAGTCCCAGCGCTCCAGACTTCTTCGACCGCGCACGAGTGGCGGCCGCCGTCGCTCTCGTCGTGACGGGAAGCCTGGCCATCGCGGGCTGCTTCCTGAAGTGGGTGACTTTCTCGCTCGATGAGCCTCCAGGCACAACGACCACCCAGCAACCCTCGGCACCAATCGCCGGAACGAAAGTGTCCGATTGGAAGGTAGTGCTGGTCGCAGGAGCCCTAGTGATCGTCTGTGCGATCCTCCTCGCGGTCAGGAAGCGCTCGCTGTACGCGTGGGTCTGCTTCCTGGCGTCGATGGTGATCGGGGCCATCGCGGTGGCCGACTACCGGGGAATGGGCGACCCCACTTCTGGGTTCCTTCGCGGTCTCCAGCGCGCCCTTCACACCACGGTGCAAGGCAGAGCCCAGCCAGGGCTCGGCCTCACTCTCGTCGCGATCGCAGGAGTGGGGGGCCTAATCGTCTCCGTGGTAGGGATCGCTGCGACGCCGCACCGCGACGCTTAGCCTGAAGTTAGGCGATCGCGATCATTCGCTCGATCGGCAGCCGCGCACGCTCTGCAATCTCTGCATCGACAGTGACTTCGTGTTCGCCGGTCTGCAGCGTGCGCAGAAGCTTCATCGGCGTGATCATCTTCATGTATCCACACTGGGCCGTCTCGGACGCGGGTATGTAGTCGACCTCAGGATTCTCCTTGCGGAGTCGATGCAGCATCCCGGTCTCGGTAGCGACGATCACCTCCTGGGCGTTCGTTTCCCGAGCTCGGCGGACCATCCCGCCGGTACCCAAAACGAAAGTGCGGTCCGCCGGCAGGTCGCCCGTTGAGACCAGGTACATCGTGGACGACGAGCAGCCACACTCCGGGTGTACATGCAACTCCGCGGCGGGATGCGCCGACATGACTCTCTCGATGTCGCGCGGCTCGATGCCGGCGTGGACGTGACACTCGCCCATCCAGATCTCCATCTTCCGGCCGGTGACACGCTCTACGTGGGCTCCGAGGAACATGTCGGGACCGAACAGCACGGTCTTGTTCGCCGGGATAGCGTCGACAACCTTGGCAGCATTGGCGGATGTGCAGCAGTAATCCGCTTCGGCCTTTGCCGCGGCACTGGTGTTGACGTAGAGCACGACCGCAGGGTCGTCGAATCCCGCCTTCCAATTCCGAACGTCTTCTGCAGTGATCGAGGCAGCCAGCGAACAGCCGGCTTGGGGATCGGGTATCAGAACGGTTTTCTCGGGAGCCAGGATCTTTGCGGTTTCTGCCATGAAGTGCACACCGCAGAACACGATCGTCGACTCGTCGATCTCCGCCGCGATCCGAGATAGCTCGAGGGAGTCCCCAACGAAGTCGGCCACATCCTGGATGGCCGGCACCTGATAGTTGTGAGCCAGGATCACGGCATCGCGCTGTCGGGCCAGCTCTCTCACCTGCGTGGCCCAAGCTTCATCGACGCCCGAGCGGAGGGCATCCGCGGTCAAGACCATCAGTCATGCACCTCCAGCGAAACATCTACGGCGGGGGCCGAGTGCGTTAGGGCGCCGATCGAGATGAGATCAACCCCCGCCTCCGCATACTCGCGGACGTTGCTCAGATCTATCCCGCCCGAGGCCTCCAATAGAGCCTTGCCGCCGGCGCGTCCGACCGCCTCGCGGACCAGCTCCGGTGTCATGTTGTCGAGCAGGACTGCATGAGCCCCTGCCGCTAAAGCCTCATCGAGGCCATCCAGGTCCTGGACCTCGACCTCCACCAACAAGCCATGAGGAGCTTGCTGCCGCATGCGGGTAACCGCTTCCGTGATGCTTCCGACAGCTGCGAGATGGTTGTCCTTGATCAGGATGCCGTCGTCCAATCCAAAACGGTGATTGAAGCCTCCTCCAGCCCGCACCGCGCTCTTTTCGAGAAGCCGCAATCCGGGAGTAGTTTTGCGGGTGTCCACGAGCCGCACGCCAGTACCACTGACGGCCTCAACGAACCCGCGCGTCAAAGTGGCTACGCCACTGAGCCGCCCCAGCAGATTGAGGGCTGTCCTTTCGGCGGTGAGTATCGTGCGCATCGAGCCTTCCAGTTGAGCCAGGATGTCTCCGGCCCCCACTTCGTCGCCATCGCTTGTGCGGCACTCCCATCGGATGTCGTCCCCGAAGGCGTCGAAGCACAGCACGGCGGCATCCAAACCCGCAACGATCGCCTTCTCGCGCGTCTCGATGTGGGCGCTGCCGGTCGCATCCGGTGGGATGAGGGAACCGGTAGTGATGTCTCCCCGGCCCACATCCTCATCGATGAAGCGATCGATCGACCGTCGGATCCACCGTTCATCGAAAAGTCTCATATCTCTAGAGGGGTCAACAGCCGCGTGCTCAAGGCCATTCCCCGTACCGGTCACAGTCGTTCGATGGGGTATCCCGACTCCGCCAGGCGGTCGACCAGCTCCTGGATATGCGGCGGTCCGCGGGTCTCTACCTGCAAGGCAACATCGACCTCGCCCAACTCCACGGCCATCCCTTCGCGATGGTGCTCCACGCCGACAACGTTTGCTCCCGCCGTGGCAATGCAGCCCAGAAGAGTGTGAAGCGCTCCAGGCCGGTCGGAGATGCGTGTGTGGAATGCAAAGTACCGGCCCGAGGCGCCCAGCCCGAACCTAATCACCCTCAGCAGCAGGAGGGGGTCGATGTTGCCGCCCGAGAGCAGAACCACCACCGGGGGTTGCAACTCAGCGACCTCTTCGAGAACCGCCGCCACACCCGCCCCGCCGGCCGGCTCCAGAACCAGCTTCATCCGCTCCGCGGCGAAGACCAACGCCTTAGCGATCGCTTCGTCATCCACGCACACGACTTCGTCAACAAGCTCCCGAACGTGGGCGAACGTGAGCTCGCCGGGGCAGTTCGCAGCGATGCCGTCGGCGATGGTGCTCATCTCATCGAGGCTCACGGGCGAGCCGTGCTCAAGCGAGGGCGGGAACGCAGCGGCCCCGGCTGCCTGCACGCCCACCAGCCGCACCTTGGCATCTAATCCATGCAACGCCGCCGCGATCCCCGAGATCAATCCCCCGCCGCCGACGGGGACCACCACGGTCTTGGCCTCGGCGAGACGGTCGTAGATCTCCAAACCGATCGTGCCCTGTCCCGCAATGATGTGAGGGTGGTCGAAGGGAGGCACGAAGACCAGGCCGTTTTCCTCGGCGTGCCGCTGGGCGGCCTCGAAAGCCGCGCCGAAGTCTTTGCCGGTGAGGATCACCTTAGCCCCGTATCGTTCTGTCGCCTCGATCTTGGGCAACGAGGCCCCTTCGGGCATAAAGAGGGTCGCCGGGGCACCGACGAGCGTTGCCGCGAGCGCCACACCCTGAGCGTGGTTTCCTGCAGAGGCGGCAACGACCCCGGCACTCCGCTCGCTTTCGTCCAGGCGGCTGATGCAGTTGTAGGCGCCCCTGATCTTGAACGAGCCGGTCCTCTGCAGGTTCTCGCACTTGATGAAGACATCGCCCCCGGCATGCTCGGAAAGGGCCCGCGATCGGTCGAGAGGGGTCTCCACCGCGACGCCCTTGAGCACCCGTCGAGCGTCCTCGATCTCGGGTAGCCCCACCAGCTGACTCTTCACCATGAGGCTTATCGTCTCACCTCCGCATCTGCCGGGGATCGCAGCAGCACATGCCCCCCAGGGCGCTAGCGGGCGCGGGTGCGAACTTCGGAGAGGACCTTCTCCGGGTCGGCGTACTCACCGGTGGCCTTCCTGGAGTGGATGAGGTCGCCATCCACCAGGACCTCGAATACTCCGCCGCGCGACGGCACTATCGCGAGCTCCGATATCTGGAATTCGAACTCTTCTAGAAGGCGATCCGCCAGACCGACGGCTTTATCTCCGTACCCTCATTGAGCGCAGTATTCGATCGAGATCTTCATCTCGACAGTGTAGGAGTCGCGGCTAGAGCTCGCCCGCCGCCAGAGACTCCTCGGGCGGGAAAGATCCGACATCGCTTTCTCTAATCCGATTGGCTTCTTCGGGGATGTGGCCCTCCAGCCACAGAAACAGCAAGGCGACGACACCGCATCCGACGATGAGGCTCAGAAACAACTCCACCCCGGCCCCCGCTCCGAGCAAGAAGCCGGCGATAGCGGGGCCGATGAAGAACCCTGAGTTGAAGGAGAGCGAATGAAGCGCGTTGTAGCGGCCACGAAGGTGCTCCGGGGCGAGGTGATTCACGATGGCCGGGATGCTGGGAGCCATCAGTGTCTCTCCTACCCCGAATATCCCCAGAGCGACCACGAAGCCAGCATCAGCGATGGTGCTGCCGCCGAGCAGACCGCTAACGAGCGTGACCGACCAACACAACGCCCATGCAGCACAAGTGCCCATCACGACGCGCGTCCTGCGGTGACCCTTCATAGCCTTTAGAGCCCATAGTTGGATCACGACGATGATGAAAGTGTTAACGCCGAAGGCGAGTCCGAGAACGCGTGTCGACGCGCCGCCCCTGCCAGATGCAAAAGCGGGAAACCCCGACGAGAGCTGGGACGAGCCGATGGTCACCAGCAACACCATCACCAGACAGATCCTGATGAACACGCGATCTTTGAACACTTCGGCGTAACCCGCCTCCGGCGCCGGTCCATGCTCGGCTTCTCTCCTTGCGGCGTCGAAGGACTTCATCTGAGTTAGCAATATCGCGAAGACAAGGAAGGTCGCGGCGTCCACCAGATAGACGCGGACGAACGAGCTCGGATCGGCAAGGCTGACTGCTATGCCCCCGATCACCGCTCCGATGCCGATCCCGGCGTTGAGCGCCATGAAGTGCAACGAGAACACTGCATCGCGCTGTTCCGGGGGAACCGCAGTCGCAAGCATCGACTGGATCGCCGGCCAATAACCGGCGGCTCCGAAGCCATAGACGGCAACCGCTGCGAAAGCCTGCCACGGCGAATGAACGAACGCTATGGCCAAGGCTCCCGCTGCAGCACTTAACTGGGACAGGATCAAGGCTCCTCGGGGGCCCGTGCGGTCGACCAATCCTCCGGTCACCACCGTGCCCACGAACCCAGCGATGGCAACCGTCGACAACGCAAGCCCCGCTGTGGGAAGCGGCAAATGACGAACCCGATGCAGGTACACGATTAGGAACGGCAGGACGAGGCCGGTTCCTACGAACGATACGAGGTCGGTGGCGAACAGGATCCACACCCGCCGGGGCATGTTCGGAAACAAAGTGACTCCCCTCATGGAGTGCGTTCATGCACCCACGCAGCGACGGCGGCAGTCACCTCGTCCCACGCTTGCCGGGTTGAGCGCCCCGAGCCCTTCCGGACCTTGAAAGAGTGGTCACCGTCCTCGATCACCACTAGTGAGGTGTTCGCTTTGATGTCTGGGAGCACACGATCCAGTGTCTCCAGAGGGCAGAACGGATCTCGGGTACCTTCCACGAACAGCATCGGAGTCTCGATGTCCTTGAGATGGGCGTCACGGATGCGGTCCGGCCTCCCAGGAGGATGGAGTGGATAGCCGAGGAAGATCAATCCTGCTGTGGCTTCTCCATCGGCCACGATGTGAGAGGCGATGCGCCCGCCCATCGACTTGCCGCCAAGGAAGAGGGGGCGGTCGCCCATCGCCGCCCTGATCGATCGCACCACATCCCGGTAGGTCTCTTCGAGCAGAGGCTGTTTATCAGGAGACCGCCTGCCCCTCTCCGTGTAGCCGAAGTTGAAGCGGCAGATCTGTAGATCGCGCTCGGCAAGACCGCTGGCGATGGCCTTCATGAATGCCCCGTCCAAGCCCCCGCCGGCGCCCGGCGCGAGAACGATCACCGCGCGGCCGTCGTCGGGACCATCATTGGCCACGGAGACTTGCCCTGCTGCAGTGGAGACAAGCGACGTGGAGCCAGGTATGCCAGCTGTCATCGGTAGGAGGGCGACCATATACTCCCGACGACCGCAGCCCTTCGGGGCAACCGTCCCCGATCGGAGGCGTTGAACCGGTGCTCGAGAAGATCGTCATGGGGTTGTTGTTGCTGATCACGTTCGCCGCGTTCGCCAAGCGAGCGCGCGACCTCGTCGCCTATCTGAGGTTGGGCAGGCCCGACGATCGCTTTCAGGGCGATTGGGCGCGCAAGATCAAGGATGAAGTGGTAGTCGTCTTCGGGCAACGCAAGCTCTTGCAGTGGACGATCCCCGGCTTGATGCATTTCTTCATCTTCTGGGGCTTTCTGGTCTTGTTCACGACCATCGTGGAAGCGTTCGGCGCCGTCTTCGAGCGTGGGTTCCACCTCCCACTCATCGGTCGGTGGGGACCGCTCGGGGCGCTTCAGGACTTCTTCATCGTCGCAGTTCTGCTTGGGATCGTGGCCGCATTCGCGATCCGGAAGGTGCAGCGGCCAGGCCGATTCACCGGGTCACACCTTCGTGAAGCCGATTACATCCTGATAGCGATCGGCGCCATCATGTTCACCATCTTGTTCTCTCGGGCAGCGCAGATAGCGCTGGGCCGATTTCCCTACGACACAACGTGGACCCCAATCTCGTACACAGTTTCGAAGTTGTTCGAGGGGATGTCTTTCACCGCGCGCGACGCTATCGACACCGTCTTTCTGTGGTGGCATTCGTTGATCATCCTCGCGTTCCTCGTGTACATCACCTACTCCAAGCACCTCCATATCGTCACCTCGTTCGTCAACGTACTGTTCAGGTCCGACCGCCCCAAGGGTGCACTCAAACCGATGCACATCGATATGGAAGCGATGTCAGAAGACGACGTGTTGGGGGCCGGGAAAGTAACCGACCTCACCTGGAAGCAACTTCTCGACACATACACCTGCACCGAGTGTGGACGTTGCCAGTCGCAGTGCCCCGCGTGGAACACGGGAAAGCCGCTCTCGCCCAAGCTGTTGATCATGGATCTGCGGGACCACCTCTTCGAGCACGGCCCCCAGCTGGAAGCAGCGAGGCAGCAAGGGGAGGCCGCTTTCGCAACCGCCATCGCCGACCTTCCTCCTTTAAACCCGGACGTTGTCGAGGATGAAGTGATCTGGGATTGCACCACGTGCGGCGCCTGTGTGCAGGCATGTCCTGTTGACATCGAGCACATCGACACGATCATCGACATGCGCCGCAATCTCGTCATGAGTGAGGCGCGTATCCCCAAAGAGATGCAAAGCGCGTTGCAGAGTCTCGAGACCACCGGGAATCCTTGGGGCCAACCGCCTCAGGCACGCGTGGAGTGGACCAGGGGAACCTCTCGGCAGGAGCCGCTAGAGATCCCTCACATCTCGCAAGCTCCGGATGCCGAAGTTCTCTTCTGGGTAGGTTGCGCGGGCGCGTACGACGACCGCAATAAGAAGGTGGTCTACGACTTCGCCCGGCTCATGCAGATGGCCGGCGTCAAGTTCGCCACTCTAGGTCCTGACGAGAATTGCAACGGCGATCCGGCGCGGCGTATGGGGGCCGAGTACGTTTATCAGACGCTCGCCGAGCAAGCGATCGAGCAGCTCAACGAGCATCAGGTGAAAAAGATCGTGACGATCTGCCCACACTGCTTCAACACGATGTTCAACGAATACCCGCAGTTCGGAGGCAACTTCGAAGTCGTTCATCACACCGAGTACCTGGCGCAGTTGGTCAAGGAAGGCCGCCTGAAGCCTGCGGCGGAGGTGGCCGAGAGGATCACTTACCACGATCCTTGCTATCTCGCCCGCCACAACGACGTGTGGAAGGGAGCTCGCGAAGTCATCGAGGCGATCCCGGGAACCGAGTACGACGAGCTGCATCGCCACAAGCACGAGACGTTCTGTTGCGGAGCTGGCGGGGCAAGGATGTGGATGGAAGAGCGCATGGGAAAGAAGGTGAATACCGAGCGGACCGATGAGGCATTGGCGTCGGCAGCAAACACGCTCGCGGTCGGGTGTCCGTTCTGCAACATCATGCTTTCCGACGGAGTCAACGAACGACACGCAAGCGAGCAGATGGCCGTGCGGGATATCGCACAGATCTTGCTCGAGTCAGTCCAGCCGGCCGACCCACCAGCCGCGATGGCCGCAGAGCCTTCTAGCTCGAGTGCTGGGGAGTTGGCTCCTTAGCCCAACTGCGTGGCGCGATACACCAGCGTTCGATAGGGCATCGGGAACCGCGTTCGGCCGGTCAGCTGAGGATGCTCCTCACATAGCCCGCCGATCCGGCTCAGGACAGTCCGCCGTTCGTCGTCGGGGAGCGTAGCCACATAGCTGCGGGACCGAACCAGAGAAACCAGCAACTCTCGGTCGAGGGGCTGCTCGAACCCATAAATCCGCCTGGTCGAAGGGGAGAACGCGGCGCTGGCGGCAAGCGGATCTGAGGCACTCCCGGCCTCGCTCGTCCCTTCGCTACCGATGATGCTCGACAGCTCCGCCACCCAGTCAACCGACTATCCCTGAAGTTCCAGAGGATGCATGCATGGCCCCCCGGTCGAAGGACGCGCGCCAGCTCGGCTGACGCCGCCCGTTGATCGAACCAATGCCACGCTTGGGCGACGGTGACGAGATCGAAACTGGCAGTTCGACAGGGGAGCGCCTCCGCCCGTCCCGCGATCAGCGAGATCTCCTTCTCAGCACCATGGAGTTGGCGCAACATCTGCACCGACGGGTCCAGGCCCACGACCGAGTGCCCGAGGGCGTGAAGCTGCCTCGTCAGCTTGCCGGTTCCCGCAGCGACGTCAAGGAACGTGCGCGGCCCACTGCTGGTTATCTCGCGAAGAGCTTCATCGGGATGCCGGGGCGTGCGCGTTCATAGTCATCTGCAATTCCACCGAACGACCCCGCTCGTTGGCGCCTGACATCCTCAACCGAGCCCTCCGTCAACTGAAGTTTTCGTAGAAGCGGGATGGTGTCGGTCCCTGCTGGCCCTGGTACTTCGAGCCAAGCGACTTCGTTCCGTACGGGTTCTCGGCCTCGGACGTCAACTGGAAGAAACTGATCTGACCAATCTTCATGTAGGGATAGATAGTGATCGGGAGGTTGGCCACGTTCGAGAGCTCCAGTGTCAGGTGACCCTCGAATCCGGGATCGACATAGCCGGCGGTGGAATGGATCAGCAGACCCAATCGACCAAGGGACGACTTGCCTTCCAAGCGAGCGACCAGGTCGTTCGGTAGCCGCACGTACTCGGCCGTCGAGCCGAGAACGAACTCGCCGGGATGGAGAATGAAAGCCTCCTGTTCGGAGACCTCGATGAGCTCGGTAAGGTCCTCCATCGGCTTCTTGACATCGATGAACGGATAGCGCGCGTTGTGGAAGGTGCGGAAGAAGCGATCGACGTGCAGGTCCACGGACGAGGGCTGAAGATCGACCTTGTCGAACGGCTCGATCCCGATCCGATTCGCGGCGATGGCTACGAAGATGTCACGGTCCGACAAGATCAAGGTCTCTCCCACCGATAGGCGATGCGCAGCTTACGAAAGGCTTCCACAGGGTCACGGGTAGGATTCTGGCCGTTTTCTGCGGGTGTAGCTCAATGGTAGAGCTCTAGCTTCCCAAGCTAGTGACGGGGGTTCGATTCCCCTCACCCGCTCAGAGAGGAACGTCATCGTTGGAGCACATTCAGCGATGATGTTAGGTGAGGATGGTGCCACTCAGTCAACGAACCCGCGAATGGACTTCAGGATGACGACGCGCGTGGCATTCCTGCGGGCCGTCAACGTCGGGAAGCGAAGAGTGGCCAACGCGCGTCTTATCGAGATCGTAAGAGCGCTGGGGGGTTCCGAAGTCTGGACCCACATCAACACCGGCAACGTCGTCTGCGACCTTGAGGGGTCTCGCGGGGCCGTCGAAGGGGAACTCGAATCCGAGTTCGAGAAGGAATTCGGCTTCGAAGTCACCACGTTTGTCCGTACCCCGGCGGAGGTGGGTCACGCGGTCAACCTGAAACCATTCACGATGGCGGCCGGCGATACCTACTTCGTCACTTTCCTGAAGTCGCCGCCCTCTGCAAGTCGGCGCGCCGATCTCGAAGCATTGAGCAATGATTTCGACACGCTCGTCGTAGATAGAGCAGACGTTCACTGGCGGATGCGCGGGAAGTCAACCGACACCAAGCTCCCGACACAGGCCTGGGAGAAGATCCTGGGGCCGCGCCGCAGCACCAGTCGTAACGTAACCATGCTGTCCAAGCTCGTGGAAAAGATCGAGGCTCGACGCCGATCCACCTCCTGATCGGGGCCAGGGTGGTCAGCCGTCGCGCCGGTCCATCGCTTCGGCGAGGCGGTCCAGAGATCGCTCTGTCATCGGTTCCACGGCGACGATGACGTCATCGAATCCGATGTGCTCGTGCGCGTCGATGGCGCGAGCGAGCTCATCCACGGACCCAGCGAATGTCCTGTCAGCCACATCCCCGGTCGTGTTCTCGGGATCACGGACGATCATTCCAACGGTGCGCCGGAGGCTGTTCGACCCTCGCTCTTCTGCTCGCAGAGCAGCTTCCATAGCCTCGACGCGTTGACCGAGCTCATCGTTGGGGGCGCCGAACCACGCCGTGTTCCACGCATCCGCGTAGCGCGCGGTCACCCGCAGCATGCGGGGCCCTTTGGCTGCAATGAGCAGCGGGATCGATGGGGAGGGCGGGGGCAGAAGTGCAGCTTCGTTCGTCTGGTAGTAGCGGCCATCGAAGGAGACGGCTTCGCCCCGGATCAGGGGCACGATGACCTGCAGAGCCTCTTCGAAGCGGTCCACTCGGTGGTCCATCGGATAGCCGAACGCCGTGTACTCGCGGTCGTACCACCCGGCCCCCACGCCCAGCGTCACACGGCCTCCGCTCACCGCCTGCGCGGTCGAGGCCATCTTCGCTAGAAGTCCCGGATCGCGGTACGAAACGCACATCACCATCTGGCCCAGCTCGACACGGTTGGTGACAGCGCCGAGCGCCGATAGCACCGTCCACCCTTCGAGGGTGCCCTCAACCGGGCTGCCGGGAGCCTCCGAAAGGAAGTGATCACTCGGCCATACCGAGTCGAGGCCGATGTCTTCGGCGTGTTTCGCGAAGGCAACCGCTTCGGACCAGATGGCTGCACCTGAGGCTCCTGGTCCCGATGTCGAGTCAGACTCGGACATCGGAAGCATGACCCCAACCCTCATGCGAGCAACGGTGCTGAAAGAGATGAAGCGATCCCCGATCCTGTACCGGGAACGGACGCGGTCGCCGGAAGTTGCCTCAGCTCGTATGCCAGATCGTGTAGATCTTGCGCACGGTCTGGCGGATCTCCCAGCGGCCCCTCCATCCGTCTGGCGTCACGATGAGAACCCCAGGCGCGATCTCGTGCTCCGTGCCGTCGTCTCCGACGATCGTGGCATCCCCTGATAGGAAAACCATCTCTTCGGTGATGCCGTCCTTGACCGACGGGAACTCCCCGGGAGTGCACTCCCAGACGCCGACTTCGACATTGCCGTCGTTGTAGAGCTCGAGCTCGGACTCCACGGGCTCGCCTGCCGTCGCGCCCGCTCGGGGGCCGGAACTCCGCAGCTGCAGACCGGCGAGCCCGTGACCAAAGGTGGCCGAAACAGTTGTCGTCAAAATCCGGGTCCTTTCGCGATCGACGCGAACTTCGTGTACTGGCTCATGAACGCGAGCGTGATCTTCCCTGTGGGTCCATTGCGGTGCTTTGCGATGATCAACTCTGCCTCGCCACGCCTCTCGGAATCGGGGTTGTAGAGCTCGTCACGATAGAGGAACATGACGAGATCCGCGTCTTGCTCGAGCGCGCCTGACTCGCGCAGGTCCCCGAGGAAGGGCCGCTTGTCCTGCCGGTACTCGACCCCACGGTTCAACTGGGATGCGGCTATGACGGGAACCTGCAACTCGCGCGCCAGTACCTTCAGCCCCCGGGAGATCTCGGATACCTCTTGTTGCCGGTTCTCGGACTTCCTTGGTGACTGCATCAGTTGTAGGTAGTCGATCAAGATGAGACCGAGACCGTGGCGCGCCTTGAGGCGCCGGCATTTCGCCCGCATCTCCATCAGGGTGATATTGGCGGAGTCGTCGATGAAGATGGGCGCTTCGGCCAGCCTGCCCGTGGCAGCCGATAGACGGGACCAGTCCTGCTCGTTCAGGGAGCCTTTGTTGATCTTCTGCGAATCGACTTTCGCCTCCGAGGCGAGGAACCGCTTCACCACCTCGTGGCGAGACATCTCGAGGCTGAACATCACCGACGGGACCTTGTGTCGCAGCGACGCGTTGAGCACGAAGTCGTTCAGCAAGCTCGACTTTCCCATCCCAGGCCTTGCCGCCAGGATCAGCAGGTTGGAGGGCTGAAAGCCCGAAGTGATGTCGTCGAGGTCTGCGAATCCCGTCGACAACCCGGTGATCCTTTCGCCCCGCTCGTAGAGCAGCTCGATCGCGAGCATGTTCTCCGTGAGCAGGTCATGGATGGGGAAGTAAGAGTCCCGGAGACGCCGCTCGGAAACGTTGTAGACGAGCTCTTCGGCCTGGTCCACCGCTTGGCCCACGTCTTCGGGCATGGCGAACCCGATCTCCTGCACCTTGTTGCCGGCGTCGACCAGACGCCGAAGGAGCGCGTGCTCCTCGACGATGCGCGCGTACTGTGCCGCCGAGGATGCAGTGGGGTAGGCGTCGAGCAGTCCGAGGATGTAGGCCCGGCCCCCGATCTCCTCGAGGGTGCCGCGTCGCTTCAACTCGTCGGCGAGGGTTACCGCGTCGGGGACTTCTCCTTTGCCATACAGAGCGAGGATCGTCTCGTAGATCTCGATATGGGCAGGCTTGTAGAAGTCGTCGGGCTTGACGATCTCGATGACGTTCGCCACCGCTTCCCGTGATTCGAGCATCGCTCCGAGCACCGATTGCTCAGCATCGATGTTGTGCGGCGGGACGCGATTGGGCCGGATCGCCTGAACCGGTGCTCTTTGCGCCATCGCCTTCCTTTCGCCATGCCGAACGTACGTTCGACTCTACACATCCCCTGGGACGACAACGCGCCTTTCGCAGCGAATCGCCGAGAGAAGCATCAAGCAAGCTAGGGGTGCGGGGCTGTGTACAAGAAGTCGATGCCCACATCTGTGTAAAAGCTCCGCTCGGCCGGGCCGGGTGGGGTTGTCTCTGGGGACGCAGCTGTGGATGGCGAAAAAACTTCAGCGCGTGGTTCTAGGTGAGCTCGACCTCGTCCTCGTGAGCGATGACTTCGACGGTGACCAATGCGTTTACCTCTTCGTGCAGATGTACTTCTACCTGGTGGAGGCCGAGCGAACGGATCGGGTCTTCGAGGCGAACGTCGTGACGGTCTATCGTCTCGCCCAGCTGCTCTTCGATGGCACGCGCCACATCGGCGCGGGTGACAGATCCGAATAATCGGCCGCCCTCTCCGGCGCGGGCGGAGATGTAGACGGGTGATGCGGCGAGCTGGGAAACCTTCGCCGCAGCTGCCTCTTTGGCCTTCTGATCCCGTTCCGCACGAGCACGCTGCATGAGCTCGGACTGTCGCAAGGTTCCCTTCGTGGCCATCAGGGCAAGGCCCTTGGGCACCAGGAAGTTACGTGCGTATCCATCGGCGACGGTCACAACGTCGCCCTTGAACCCAAGCGGCTCGACATCGCGGGCCAGGATCACTTTCATTTCCTTCTCCTACCTGCTCGAGTACGGGAGCAAGGCCATCTCACGAGCGTTCTTGATAGCTTGAGCCACCAACCGCTGGTGCTCGGAGCAGTTACCAGTGACCCTGCGAGCCCGGATCTTCCCACGGTCACTCATGAACTTCCGAAGCATCGCGATGTCCTTGTAATCGATGTACTTGGTCTTGTCCGCGCAGAACTGGCAGTACTTCTTCTTGCCTCTGCGGACGGTCCCCGGGCGGGAGGACTTGCGGTCCCGATCGCGGTCGCGATCGCGGTCTCTCGGCACTTAGAAACCACCCTCTTCCATGGGAGGTCCGCCCACGGGGGCCGGGGTCGACCAATCGGATCCGCCCGAGGCGCCGCCACCCGCTGAGCCGCCACGCGGCGCGCTGGTCCGTTCGGTTTTCTGCACCGTCGCCGTTGCCCACCTCAGGGAGGGACCGACTTCGTCGACCTGGATCTCGAATGCGGACCGCTTGCCGCCGTCCTGGTCTTCCCAGGAACGCTGTTGCAACCGGCCGGTGACGACGATGCGGGTCCCTTTGGTCAAGGACTCGGCTACGTGCTCTGCCATATCGCGCCAGCAATTGCACCGGAAGAAACCGTCGAGCTTGTCCTCCCACTGTCCGTCGGCATTCTTGTAACGGCGGTTGACCGCGACCGTGAAGTTCGCAACCGCCGCGCCGGAGGGCGTGAAGCGCAGCTCGGGGTCATCGGTGACGTTGCCGACGAGTGTCACTGTGTTATCTGCCATAACCGCTCCTTACTCTTGGATCGTCCGGTTATTCGGGCCGCACGATCTTGCCTCGGATGAACTCGTCGGAGATCTGCACGGTTCGCTTCAACCTATCGACGGCCTCTTGCGCCGCTTCGAACCTGGCGACGAAGTAATAGCCCTCGTTCTGATGGTCGATCTCGTACGCGAACCGGCGCTTGCCCCAGCGGTCGACCTTGCCCACCTGGCCGCCGTTGTCGGTGACCGCCGTCAGGAACTTCTCGACCGCTTTCTGGACTTCGCCTTCTTCCAGCCGGGCATCGACGATCACCATGGCTTCGTAGGTACGCATGAGCTCCTCCTATGGGCTCGACCTTCATGCGAAGGTTCAGAGGCCCGTTCGGCCAAGATCACCGGCGGGGCAGGGGGTTCGCGGCATGGGTAGCCGCCGTGCGGGGAATGCTAGCACCTCCTTCCTGAGCCCCTAGCTCTTCGCGGGGACGTGTTCTCCGACTTCTGGAAAGGTAGTCGCGGGCTGAGACGGAATTCCCGAACGCGGCTCCGGGAGCCGTCCGCGCACCCCTTGCGCCACACGCGCGTAGAGGAAGATCGCGAACAACAGAAACAGGAGAAGGGCGCGTGACCACACTCCGGCGATCAGCAAGCGCTTGGCCCACGTCACGTCCATCCCCCGGTAGACGAAGTCGTAGAACCACCTGAAGATCCCCACGTAAACGACCAGATCTGCGACCACGTACGCGATCCACCACCACACGGAAACTTCCAGCAGGACGAAGAACGGCAGTATCCACAGCGCGTACTGGGGCGAATGGACCTTGTTCCAGAGAAGGAAAGCCGCCAACATCGCTGCGCTGACCTGGACCACCGGGTAGCGCCCTTCTCGTCGGGCCCGCATCCATCCGAACCCCAGAGCCGCCAGCATGAATAAACCCGACAACACCGCGGTGACCTTGTTCAGCGTGCTCACACCGAAAACAGGCATCGTGATTCCGCCGAAGTGCGCTCCGACGAACCAGGCCCAGATGCTGTTGTAGTCCGCCCATCGCGACGCGTGAAAGGCGTAAGTGGCGAACCACCCAGACGAGTTGATGATGATGAAGGGGAGATTGAGCAAGACGGGAGGCACGACTCCCAGGAGCAATGCTCTGGCGGCCCCCTTGAAGTCGCGGGCAACGATCCGATCCAAGATCAAAGGTCCTAGAAAGATCACCGGATAAAGCTTGAGCGCCGCTCCGATGCCGAACCAGAACGCCGCCCACCCCGCGTGTTCACGGTGCCAGCACCAGAACCCAGATACCGCGGCAGCGACGACCAGCAGATCCCAATTGTGGAACGCGTACAGCACGACTGCGGGCGCTGCTGCCCACAACAGCGCCCGCTGGCGCGCCATCGCTGCCAAGAGCACGGCCACGAGCAATCCGAAAGGAGCAAGCAGGAGCGCAGACTCATACAGATACTCATTGCCGCTCGAGGCGTCTGCCCGAGGAAGGAAAGGGAGCACGCTGCCGAGATGAGCGCTCGCATACATGAACACACCAGTTAGCACCGGATACTCGATAGCGCCGTGGCGCAGTTCACCGCCGTGAAGCGTCCCGTGGATGTAGGGGAACGTGGTGGCAACCGCGCGCGCGTAGTAGAGCGGCTGGATGTCGTTGTAGCAAAGACGTGAGAACTGTCTGCCGTCCCAGGGGCCCAGACACTGAGCCTTGAGCGCGTACCCCGCTAGCAGGGTAACGAGGCAGAGGCCGGTCACGACGGCAACGCCGCGCACCGGAGCGTTGTCGAACCACTCTGCCAGCGGGTGCCTTCGCACCCTAGGGACTCGAGGTTGGCGACGTGATCGGAGTGGGGGTTGGAGCAGTTGTGCGGGTCGGGCGCGGGCTGGGCGAGGGCCGGGATGTCGGCGTCGTCGAAGGCGAGGCGCTCGGCGTCGGAGCTGGCGTCGGGGAAACCGTCGGAGCTGGTGCATACGTCACTTGGGCCACCGGGGAATTGAGCACTCCTGTAGGAAGCGCAATGGGAATGACGAACTGCCGGATCGGAAGGCCCTGGACCGCGGCTTGCATGTACTTGGCCCAGATCATGGCGGGAAAGGTCCCACCCGCAACGTTGATCCCGTGTACCGGGCGGCACAGAACCGTGTCGGTGCAGAACTGCATCTGTGGAGTGAAGGCCGCACGCCCCTTTACGTGCGCGACCGGATACCCCATCCACACCACCGTCGTGAGCTGGGGCACGTAGCCGGCGAACCACGCGTCCTCGTGATCCTGCGTGGTTCCCGTCTTGCCCGCCACCGGACGGCCGATGTTGGCGGCAGTTGCGGTGCCGCTCTGGACGACGTGGGTCAAGACCTGGGTGAGCACATCGATGTTGTTCTGGGTGTCAACAGTGGTGCTGATGTCGCGGTGCTTCTTCTTGCAGGTCTGCTTGGCCCCCAGATATTCGTCGATGCATCTGCCGGCCGAGTCCTGCACGTAACGGATCGGGGAGATGGTCGGGAGCTTTCCCCTTGCATCCAAGGCCGCATAGGCACGCGCATGTTCCAGAGGGGTCACCGGGATAGCGCCCAGCGCCAGCGAGCAGTTGGGAGGGATCGCCCTCTTATCGGGCGTGCCTTCACGCCCGTAACCGAACTTGTCCAGCTTCGCCGCTACCTTGGCGGGACCGATCTCTGCGATCAGCTGTGCATACACGGTGTTCACTGAATCCGTAGTCGCCAGATCGAGGTTAATGGTTCCGAACTGCTCGTCTTCGAAATTGGCTGGCTGCCACGGCTGATAGGAGCCAGTTGCAGGATCCTTCGTGGCACATCTCGGATCGGTGATCGTGACTGGACTGGCGCCGGGAAAGGTCGTTCTCTCCGGCGACACACCCTGGTCGATGGCGGTCAAGAGCGTGAACGGTTTCAGTGACGATCCCGGAAACCGCCCCGGCACATCGCTTGCATAATCGAAACCCGACGCTTTCTTTACGCTGTTGAAATCCTTGCCGCCCACGAACGCCCGGATCGCGCCGGAGGGGGTCATGGACACGAGAGCCGCCTGCGGATCGGTTTTCTCCGTCAGCGTCGATGCCACCGCGCGTTGGGCATCTTTCTGAAGTCCGAGATCGAGGCTCGTGTAGATCTTGAGCCCGCACGTGTAAAGACAGTTCCCATACTTGGGATAGAGATAGCGCTTGCGAAGCCACTCCATGAAGTAAGCGGCCTTCTCATGCTTGGCTCGCCCCGAGGCGCCGGAGGCGAGCCGGACCGGCCCGTGGGATGCCTTGGCGGCACGGCGGGCCGAGATGTAACCCTGCTGCTGCATCAGACTGAGGACGTGATTGCGACGTTCCTTGGCGAGCTTGCCATGTTCCTCGGGTTGATACGACTCGGGGGCCGGGATGATCCCTGCGATAAATGCAGCCTGCTTGAGCGATAGCTCTGTCGCGTGTTCGTTGAAATAAGCGCGGGCGGCAGCCTCGATCCCGTAGGCGCCGCGTCCAAGATAGATCGTGTTCAAGTAGAAACCCAAGATCTGGTCTTTGCTGTACTTGTGTTCGAGCTTGACCGCGAGGATGGCCTCTTTCACCTTCCTCGAGATCGTTTGAGAGGGGTCGTGGAGGATCGCGTTCTTGACGTACTGCTGCGCGATGGTGGACCCGCCCTGTTGGATGCTGCCTCCGGTGATGTCGGCCCACGCTGCCCTGACGATCCCGCGGAGATCGACTCCACCATGCTTGAAATAGTTCTTGTCTTCCGACGAGATGATTGCCTGGCTCACGTACGGAGGCAACTTGGTGGTGTCGATCAGGAAACGGTTGATCTCACTCGAGTACGTCCCGATCAGATGACCGTGCAGGTCGAATACTTCGGATGATTGAGTGACCTTCACGTCCTTCGGAAGAGGAATGGTCGCGAATGCGTAGGCCACCGCCAGGATGCCGATCCCGATCAGAAGAGCCAGAACCGGAAAGATCCACCCCCACCGCAGAAGGAATCGCTGCCAGCGGTTGCCCTTCTTGCCGGTGGTCGGAGGCGGTGCCGAGCCACCGTGCGCCGGTCGCTCGGCGGTAGCGCTCCTGCTCATGGAACGAGTGTAGGTGGGGGGCGCCGGCTAACCCCGCATCTCTAGCGGCGCCAGCACGCGCTCAAGACGGCGCCAGTTGAAACTCCGCTCAGGCTTGTGCGGCTCTCCGGGTTGCAGGCCAGCGACGTCCTGCCAGATAGGACCGAACGAGATGGTTCCAGGAGCAGTCGATGCAGACCTCGACGACATAGCACGTGAACTGATCGTGACTGGTCGCCAGTTGCGTTAGCCAGTCGTCGGGATAAACGACACGACCGTTGTTGCTCTTGAGCTCTTCCCCGTAGACGTAACGCACCCACCGTAGGGTCTCGTGCGAGCAGATCGGACAGACGGCGTCCACCTCTTGGCCGATGTTTTTCCCCGCGCGCAACAATTCCGGATGTGCATCGCACACTTCTGTCGTTTGCACGGCGCCCCGCCGCAGACCCGCTAACACCGCGCGGCGCGCGAGGGCGTAGTCCACCGTCGGGCCCGCTTGCACGGGGGGTGCCGAAGTGGGGTCGAAAGACCTTCCCGACAAGCTCATCTCGTCATGGTAAACCGCAGCCACATCTGCTCGAGACCCCGCGCCTTACAGCTTTCTGACTCGAACCGCGGTCCCGTACGCGCAGATCTCCGTCCACATGTCACCCATCTGGGATGTGTCGAACCTCATAGCCACGATGGCGTTTCCGCCTTTTGCTTCAGCCTCCTCCACCATCCGCTCGATCACTTGAGCACGGCTGTCGTGCAGTGCTTTCGTCATGCCCTTGAGCTCTCCGCCCACCATGGATTTGAATTGGGCGCCGAGCTGGGAGGCCACGTTCCGGGAGCGGACCGTGAGGCCGAAGACCTCTCCGAGCACCTCTTGTATCTCGTAACCGGCCAGATCGTTACTAGTTGCTATAAGCATCTCTGCCTCCTCCGGGGCTGGACTCTGGACACCTTGCCGGCGGGCGGAGGCCGGGCTCCCGGGGCGTGCTATCGTGTTGATATATCGAACCGATATATCAGGATGATGAGAAAGGTCACGTAGTGAAACAGCCGGGGATGCTCGAACTGCCCGTACTGGGCCTGCTGAAGGATAGGGCAATGCACGGCTACGAGCTGCGTAAGCAGCTCGGGGCGATGCTCGGGCCCTTCTGGCAGGTGTCGTGGGGATCGCTTTATCCCACTCTTCGCCGTCTGGCGAAGGAGGGTGCGGTGGAGACAGTGGTCGAGCCTCTACCCGCCCGCAAGCGCAAGTCGGTTGCCAAGACGACGGCCGCCTTGGGCTCCGGCCGGCGCCGTTCGGTAGCCAAGGCAACCACCCTGGGACCCGGCCGGCGCAAGACCGTATACCGCATAACACCTAAGGGCGATGCTCTGTTCGCCTCCATGCTTGAAGAAACCGCCGCCGCGGTCGACGCCGAGCACTTCACCCTCAAGCTTGCGTTCTTCAGGTATCTACAACCGGAGACCCGTTTGGCTCTCCTCGAACGCCGGCGGGCCTACCTGCAGGACAAGCTCGCTCAGTTCAAGTCGAACCTGCGCGACTACCGCGAGCGCATCGACAGCTACACCTTGTCGCTTCAAAGGCACGGGATGTCATCGACGGAAAGCGACATCGCGTGGATCGACGAACTGATCAGGAACGAACGAGGGATCCGGGATGGCGGTCCTGCCCCCGAGATCTCCAAAGGCTAAGGAGGCCGGTGATGTCGAAAGTGAGAGTGGCGATCGTTGGTGTCGGGAACTGTGCATCGTCTCTGATCCAGGGAGTCGAGTACTACGCGAAAGCACGAACCGATGAACCCGTTCCTGGATTGATGCACGTCGAGGTCGGGCCGTACCACGTATCCGACGTCGAGTTCTCGTGCGCGTTCGATGTCGATTCCAACAAAGTGGGTCTGGATCTTTCCGAAGCGATCTGGGCCGAACCGAACAACACGATCAAGTTCGCCGACGTTCCTCCTCTCGGCGTCCCGGTCCAACGCGGGCACACGTACGACGGACTTGGTGAGTTCTACCGCCAGATGGTGACCGAGTCACCTCTGCCCCCCGTCGACGTTGCCAGAGTGCTGCGCGATACCAAGACCGACGTGCTGATCAACTACCTTCCGGTCGGGTCCGAGCAAGCCGCCCGCTTCTACGCGGAGCAGGCGCTCGAAGCCGGCGTTGCACTCATCAACTGCATGCCCGTCTTCATCGCCACCAACGAGGATTGGGCCCAGAGGTTCACCAAACACGGGCTTCCCATCATCGGCGACGACATCAAGAGCCAGGTCGGCGCCACGATCTCCCACCGTGTGCTCTCGAAGCTGTTCGAGAACCGCGGCGTGGTCATCGACCACACATACCAACTCAATTTTGGCGGCAATATGGATTTCAAGAACATGCTCGAACGCGAGCGGTTGAAATCTAAGAAGATCTCTAAGACGCAGTCGGTCACGTCGCAGATAACCAACGGGATCGATTCCGAGGACATCCACATCGGTCCCTCCGATCACGTGCCCTGGCTGAAGGACCGCAAGTGGGCCTATATCCGCATCGAGGGCCGCGAGTTCGGGGACATCCCGATCTCTATGGAGCTCAAGCTAGAAGTTTGGGATTCGCCCAACTCGGCTGGTGTGGTGATCGACGCGGTTCGTTGCGCCAAGCTCGCCATGGACCGCGGCATCGGCGGACCATTGATCGGACCAAGCGCATATTTCATGAAGTCACCGCCGGTCCAATACAACGACAGTGAAGCATTGGACTTGGTCGAGGACTTCATCGCGGGCACAGCGATCCCGATCGCCGCACTGAACGGCCACAACGGGCACCGCCCCAACGGCCATCACGTGTCCCTCGAGGCAGACACCGCGCTTCGCCGCAGCCCATAACCACCCTCCCGCCCGGTCCCCGCGCAGCCGATGCGGAGGCCGACGCCCGTCTCGGGCTCCGCGAGTTGGTGGCGCACGCTGATCTCCGACGGCTCCTGGTGGCACAGTTCCTCGGCCAGGCAGCCGATGGATTCGCTCAGGCGGTCTTTGCCTTCATCCTGGTGTTGGAGCCCCTCAGCAGGGGAACGCCTGGTCGGATCCTGGCGCTGTTCCTTTTGACTCTGCTTCCCTACTCGGTCATCTCCCCGTTCCTTGGGGTGTTCGTCGACAGATGGTCGCGCCGCGCTCTCTTGACATGGACGAACGTGATCCGCGCCGGCGTGCTCGTGACCCTGCCGTTGTGGGGTCGCCTGCTGCCGGGCGATCTACCCCTGTACGTCTCTGTCCTGATGCTGCTGGGCCTGGGCAGGCTGTTTCTCACTACCAAGGGGGCGCTGCTGCCTGTTGTGCTCGGCGAACGAGCACTCCTGAAAGGGAACTCACTGTCCGGCGGCGGCGGCATGATCGCCGCCCTTGCCGGCGGGGTGATGGGAGTCTTGTTCTTGAAGGTGGTGACCCCTCACGAAAGCCTTGTCCTGGCGGGATTCGTCTATGCGGGGGCCGCGCTGATGGCAGCCCGTCTCTCAGGGTCGTTTTCGCATCAGGATGCACATCACCGAACCGTGCGCGAGGCACTCGCCACCGTTGTTAGTGGTCTGGGCAGCGGGCTGCGAGCCATCTCTCGACGCCCGGCTGCGCGCCTTCCGCTGATCGGCATCTTCGTTCTCCGGACGATCGCGATGGTTGCCGCCATCGCTGCGATCTTGATCATCAAGCGAGAGTTTCCTGGAGGCAGTGACCGCTTCGGCCGGCTCAATTCGGGCGCCCTCGCTTTGGGGTCGGCAGGGGTAGGAGCGTTCGCTGCAGCTTTGCTCGCGCCCTTCACGGGGAGGCGGCTGCGGCAGCCTGGAATGATCGTCGCGGGGTTCGTCGTATCGGGGGCCGGGATCATCGCGCTGGGAGGGATCGTCAGCATCGCCGCGGTGCTGGGTCTCACCTTCATCGTCGGCTTCGGTGCGTTTCTCACCAAGGTCGCCGTCGATGCACAGGTGCAAGAGGCATTGCCCGACGAGTTCCGGGGCCGCGCCTTTGCTCTCTACGACATCCTGTACAACCTGGCGAGCGTCGTGGCGGGTCTGCTGATGGTGGGCTTGCAGAACGAGCCGTTCCGGGGGGTTCTAGTTGCGTTCGGCGTGATCACGATCGTCGGTGCAGGCGTGATGGGGACCGGGATGCGCCGGGCGGGGATGGCCCTTACTTAGGTTTGCGGGCAACCAGCAGGAATTCCGGGTGCTCGGTGTCGGGCCTGTTGCGCCGGTAAGCCCCTGGAGCCACGGACCACACCGACTCCGGCAACAGGCCCACCCCCAGAGCCAGCAGCCGCAGCTCGCGCGGCGTGTACACGCTCGTCCACATCTCCACCTCATGGCCGGCGCCGGTCTCGTCGCTGATGTGCGCTTCTTCATGGACAACGCCGGCGTCGGCATCGAAGCTCTGATGATTCTCGAGGTGTGCGGCCCGGAAGTAAGCGCTGAACGCGGACAGGATCACCGTTCCCCCAGGTTTTGCAGCCTCCATCATCCGCCGGAGAATCAGAGAATCGTCGCCTCCCATCAGACCGAAACCGCCCTGGCAGATACTCACAACTGCATCGAACTCATCTTCGAAAGGCATCTGGCGCGCGTCGACCTCGAAGAATGCCGCGCCCACCCCTGCGGCTCTCGCCGCTTCGGCGGCGATCTCCAGGAACCGAAGCGAGACGTCGATACCGGTGACATTGAGTCCCGCGGTGGCGAGCAGAACCGCATGTCGTCCCGGCCCGCAGCCAACGTCGAGGATCCTGGCTCCGACCGGCAACTTCAGGAGCTCCAACAGGAAAGCGGCCTCCTGCTTGCTGCCCTGGGTGAAGTTGTATTGCAGGTAGGCGCGTCCCAGAGTTTGGCCGATGGCGGCGAAGTAGGGGTCGCCCGGATGCGGGGGAACTTCAGCCATCGCTGCTTTCGGGAGGGACCGGCGCGTCTTCCGCCGGGGACAAGCCTCGCGCGCGCGCCCACGCGGCAAGCCGCCGGTAGGCCTCATCTCTTCCGATCTCGCCCTCTTCGAGACGGATCTCCATCAGGAACTCGCGCGCTTGTCCCACCTGGGGGCCGGGAGGGATCTCCAAGAAAGCCATGATCTGCTCGCCGTCCAACTCCGGCCTCATGCGATCGAGATGTTCTTTCGCCGCGAGCTCGTTTATACGCGCTTCCAGTTCGTCCATGCGACCCGCCAGCACTTTCGCCCGGGTGGGATTGCGTGTCGTGCAATCGGCTCTTACCAGGTCATTGAGCCAACCCAATAGAGGACCTGCATCACGCACATAACGCCTGACGGCGGAGTCCCGCCAGCCCAACCGGTAGGTGTGGAACCGGTGGTGGAGGGCTATCAACTCTCTGACCTCGGCGACCACCTCGTTCGGATACCGGAGCGCGCGCAGCCGTTCTCCTGCCATCTGAGCGCCAACGATCTCATGATGATGAAACGAGACGCCTTCGCTCGATATACGCCGGGTTCGAGGCTTCCCGATGTCGTGCAACAGGGCAGCGAGCCTCAACTCTAGAACCGAAGGCGTCCGTTCGATAACGGCAAGGGTGTGACTGAACACGTCTTTATGCCGGTGGACAGGGTCCTGCTCCAATCTGAGTGAGGAGAGCTCCGGCAGGAACACCTGCGTCAATCCGGTGGCTTCCGCCTGTTCCAACGCTTTGGCGGGGGCCGCGCCCACCAACAGCCTCGAGAGCTCGTCTCGGATGCGTTCGGCGGAGACCGTCTTGATCTCGTTCTTCAAACGCGTCACCGCGGCGAGCACTTCTTCGTCGATGCGAAACTCGAGCTCGGAAGCGAACCGAAAAGCACGGAGCATCCGCAATGGATCGTCGGTAAATGAGTCCTCGGGATCGTTGGGGGTGCGGATGAGAGCGGCTTTGATATCGCCGATGCCCCCGAAGGGATCGATGGGCGCGAGGTTGGGGAGTTGTACCGCCATCGCGTTGATCGTGAAGTCGCGACGGGACAGATCCGACATCACGTCGGCTTCGAAGGAGACTTCCGGGTGGCGCGATGCGTCCCGGTATCGCTCCGTGCGGAACGTCGTGATCTCCACCCGCTGTTCATCCACTTCAACGCCGACGGTGCCGAACCTGACGCCCTGAAGCCACATGGTGCGAGCCACCGGGCGGGTGATCTCCTGGATCTCGTCCGGGGTGGCGTCCGTCGACAGATCGAGGTCCGTGCCCGCGCTACGTCCGAGAAAGGCGTCCCGAACGGAGCCACCGACCACGTAGAGCTCTCGGTCGGCGCGCTGGAACCGCTCCGCCAGGTTCGTAAGAGGGGAAGGCGCCGCCAGCAAGCTGGCCAACTTTCCGGTCCCCTTACCGCCGGAGCCGGGATCCGCAACGGGTCGAGAGGGGCTGCGGCGAGGCGTCATGGGCTCCATTGTCGCCGCGGGGTGTGTGCCCCCGGAGTGTTCCGGCATAGGGTCCCGGCCTCTTCGGCGTAAAAGTGGGGCTTTCGCCCGGTCTGTTCCTGCGCGATACTCACATTTCGGGGGGAGATTAAGCAGTAGTCGCCCCATTGCCAGGAGGTGCGGCTGTGGCCGATACCGAGAAGATGTCCAGAGCGGACGCGGGGCGCAAAGGGGGTCGAACCACCAAGGAACGTTACGGTGGCGAACACTTCGGGCGCATCGGAAAGATCGGTGGAAAGAAGGGGGGCGAAACCACCAAGAGTCGCTACGGCGCCGAGTTCTACCAGAAGATAGGCCGAATCGGCGGTTCGAAGTAAGACGGCAATCCCGTTGAAGAGCATCTAGCTCTATCTATGCTGGGGGCGATGCCCCGGCATGAAGGCAACACCGTATCGATGGGCCCTTGCGCCGCGGCTATGGCCGCGGCGTTGCTCATTGTTATGGGGCCCACATGGACCGTGGCCGCATCTGCGCAATCACGCACCCACGTTGTCGACCTCCGGCTCGTGTCACAGAGACCATGGCTCGCCCCCGGCGACCGCCTGGGTGTGACCCTTCGCCTCACCAATGCCGGCAAGACAGACCTCAACGGTTTCCTCTTGCGCGTGGGCGTTTACGACCGGATCACGAGCCGATCCGACCTGCACGTGAGTTTCGGTGGGACGCCGCTCGTTCCCGCCAGCGCGTTCACGAAGTATTTCCCCACTACCCGCCTCCGGGCGGGCCGATCTGTCGACGTCCATCTCCATCAACCTGTCGCCGCCCTGCGGTCCCTCGGCGTGGTTCCCGACGGGGGTGTTTTTCCGCTGAGCGTCTATCTCTATGACGCCGCCGGCACTACCTTGCTCGACTCGCTAACCACCTCCCTGATCTTCTACCCCCAACCTCCTCCCGTTCCCCTGAACCTCGTGCTGCTCGTCCCACTGGACGCGCTCCCGGCGGAAGGCCCCGACGGCGTTTTTCATCCTGACGGATCTGGCCACTACCCGTTGGCCGACGCCCTCGCCCCCTCTGGTTGGTTGACGGGGATGCTCGATGGGCTGCAGCGAGCCGCCGGTCTCGCGGGCGCCAAGCCTGGGGTCCAGGGAGGATCGGGGCGTGCAAAGGACCGCGGGGCCAGGCCTTCTCAGCTTCGCTTTGCGCTCGTTCCCTCGCCTCGTCTGATCTCGGAGATAGCCGACCTGGCGAACGGATATCTGCAGGAGACCGATGGCAAGGTGGAGCAGATCGGGCCGCACGCGCAGACGGCCCGGGACGCAACGAGCTTCCTCCGCCGGCTCACAGCAGTGGCCAAGTCGGCCCGGGCCCAAACGATGCTGACGCCCTATTCGTCACCCGACCTTCCCACGCTGAGCCAGAACTTCGACCTCGAGCATCTCGCCGAGCAATTAAAGGCGGGATCGGATGTTTTGGCGTCGAGGATCGGTGCACGGGCCCGATGGTTGTATCCGCCCGCAGGACGGCTAGACGCGTCCACGCTCGACGACCTGCGACTGGCCGGCGAAGCCACCCACACGGTCGTAGCGGAGGGAGCCCTGCAGCAACCACGGGATCCGGCGCTGAGAGGCTGTCCTTCGTCTTTCGCCACTTTCGCCTGTCCGATCCGCATCCGCTCCGAAACCAGCGCCAGTATTGGATTTCAAGCCGACGCCGGCTTGCAGCAACGGCTTCAGGCTCTTCTGGGATCTGGTGAGGACCGTCTGGACGAGCAGCGCTTCCTTGCCGAAACCTCCATGATTCAAGCTGAGACGCCCGGGGTCACCGGGCGAGTGGTCGCCGCAATCACTCCTCCCTTGTGGCATCCGAGGGCGTCACTGGCCGCCGGGTTCTTCAGAGACGTGACGCAGGCGCCGTGGCTCCGAACCTTGACTCCGAGCGAGGGTGTGCGGTTCGGTCGTCCGCCGGTGACCAAGCACGTCCTTGCAACTGCCCCGCGCGTCAGAAACGAGCCAGCGCAGTCCTACTTCTCAGCCATCTCCAACGCGGAGGTCCAAGTGCAGCACTACGCAACTACTCTTTCCGACTTGTCCCGGCCCCCGCCGCTCCTCGACCGCTTGCGTCAGGACGTCCTCGTTGCGCAGAGCCGGCTGTGGTGGAGCACACCGGCGACCCAAGCGCGGGGCGCCGCGTACGCATCTGTCGCCGAGGCTCAGGCAAGCCGCGAGCTGGACAAGGTGTCGATAGGGGGCGTGAACGAAATCTCCATGACATCGCAGCGAGCGCAGATTCCCTTCGTCCTTTCGAGTCGCGCCGACCATCCGGTGACCGTGAACGTCAAGTTGTTCTCGCCCAAGCTCGGATTCGACCGCTCGCAGCTAAAAGGCATCGTGGTTCAACACGGGACTCAACAGATAGCTGTTGAAGCGACCGCGCAAGCTAGCGGCATCTTTCCAGTGGAAGTGACGGTTGAGACCCCGGATGGGTTCGTTCTTGCCAAGAAATCGATCCAGGTTCGCTCCACCAACTTCAACCAGATCGCGCTTGGTTTGACCGGGGGTGCGCTCGCCTTCCTGATCGCTTTTTACGTTTGGGGCGTGGTCAAGAAGCGGAGGGCACGACCGGCCGCCTCCACTGAGGGAAACGCAACCGCGTGAGCACACTCGCGTTCTCGACGGCAATCATGTCGTTGGGAACCGTTCTCTCCCGCGTCACAGGACTGTTCCGGCTTGCAGCAGTGGCATCGGCCCTTGGGATAACCGAATCAGGGCACCTTGCGGACGCGTACAACCTCGCGAACACGGCTCCCAACATCATCTATGAGCTCGTCCTGGGCGGGATCCTCACTTCCGTTTTCGTCCCACTTTTCGTGGAGCTCTTGGAGAAAGAGGATCGAGACCGCGCCTGGGAGGTGGCGACCGGTCTCATCAACGTTTCCCTCGCCGTCCTCAGCGGGATAACTCTTCTGGGCATCGCCGTCGCTCCATGGATCGCAAAGATCTATTCCTCGCGCTTGCACGGCCACGAAGCGCTTCTACAACAGCAAGTCATCACCTTTCTCCTGCGTCTCTTCATCCCTCAGATCTTCTTCTACGGTCTCTACTTCCTGATTGCGGGGCTGCTAAACGCTCATCGCCGGTTCGGCCCCCCGATGTTCACGCCGATCTTGAACAACGTCGTCGTCATCGCAGTGTTCGTGTGGTTCCACCATCTCTACGGGCACGTCACGCTCAGCTCGGTGACAACGCCTCAGTTATGGCTGATGGGGCTTGGGACCACCGCGGGCGTTGCCGCTGCGGGAGTGACTCTGGTTCCCTACATGCGGGGGCTCGGCCGATACCGCCTCAACTTCTCGGTGAATCATCCTTCGGTTAAGAAACTCGCACGGCTTTCGATCTTCGTCTTGGGCTACGTGGTCGTAAATCAGATCGGCTTTCTCATCGTGCAGTACCTGGCGAATGGCCAGCCGGGAGGCTACTCCGCGTACGTGAACGCCTTCACCTTCTTCATGTTGCCGCACGGCTTGTTCGCCGTATCGGTGATAACTGCGCTGCTGCCCGGGATGAGTGAGCACGCAGTTCATGCCCAGTGGGATCAGTTTCGCGACCGGCTATCTACGGGGATCCGAGCAACGTTGCTGTTGATACTTCCAGCTTCCATCGGATACCTCGTGTTGGGTGAGCCGATCGTTCGCATCCTCTTGCAACATGGCGTCATGACCACACGCTCAACGGAGCTGGTCGCAACGGTGCTTAGGTTCTTCGTCCTTGGCCTGGTGCCATTCTCCGTGTTTCAACTGTTGTCGCGGGCGTTCTACGCGATGCAGGACACCAAGACACCTTTCTTGATCAATTGCTTCTCGGTCGGAACCAATATCGTTATCGATTTCCCACTGTTCTTCGCATTGGGCGTGAAGGGCCTCGCCCTTGGTCAGTCCATCTCCTACTTCATAGGAGTCGTTCTCCAGCTGCATCAGCTGCGCAAGAGGATCGGGGGGATCGACGGAACACGTTTACTGGCAAGCGGCCTGCGAATCACCGGCGCCGCGGTTCTGATGGGCGCGCTCGTGTGGCTCACGTTTCAGGGTTTGGTCCGTATCACGACGACGAGCGCCATTGGTGACCTCGCGCAAGTGGCCCTACCCATCGCGGTGGGGGTCGCTTCCTACCTGATCTTTGCCAATCTGCTCAAGGTCGAAGAGATCGGCTACGTACGGTCCTTGCTGGCGCGGCGATTGCACCGTGCCACATGAAGCGACTCTTGTTCCTGGCGACCAAATAACATCAAGCGATGTCCTCCGACATTGATGTCGTTGCGAAGAGGTACGAATTAGAAGCGCCGATAGCCAGCGGCGGTATGGCTACTGTGTGGCGAGCAACGGACACCGTCCTCGCCAGGCGGGTAGCCGTCAAGATCTTGCACGCACAGCTGTCCGGGGACGAGGCCTTCCTCGAGCGCTTCCGACGTGAGGCTCTCGCTGCGGCGAGATTGACGCATCCGAATATCGTTGCGATCTACGACACCGGCAGCGATGCCAGAACAAACACGAACGACCAACGGCAGTTCATCGTCATGGAGTACTGCTCTGGTGGATCGCTGCAGCAGGTCGTAGAGCGCGAGGGCAGGCTGGATGCCGACCGAGTGGTCGACATCGGGGTCAGCATCTGCGATGCCCTCGAGTACGCACACCGGCTCGAGATCATCCATCGCGATATCAAACCTGGAAACGTTCTCGTTGCCGAAGACGGCGCGCTGAAGGTAGGGGACTTCGGGATCGCTAAAGCAGCTTTCGTCAGTGGAGACATCACAACCACCGGCAACATCCTGGGAACGGTCACTTACATCTCTCCCGAGCAGGCTCGCGGCGAGGAACCTGACGCACGTTCTGATCTCTACTCACTGGGGATCGTTTTGTACCAGCTTTTGCTTGGACGGCCCCCGTTCGCGGCCGAGACTCAGATCGGAACCGCGATGAAGCATCTACAGGAAGCTCCCGCGCCACCGCGCAGCATCAAAGCCGGCATACCGAAGGCGCTCGAAGCCGTGATCATGAAGAGTCTCCAGAAACAACCCCAAGACCGATTCTCATCGGCTTCCGAGATGCGCACTGCATTGCAGGAGTCGGCGTCTGGCGGACGCACCACAGTGATGCGGGCCATGCAGCGACCCGCCACGGTCAGCACTGGTGCCCCAGCACGCACGCCGAGCACATCATCGCTGGCGGCGTTCCGGTGGTTGATCCCAGTTCTCCTTGCCATTGCCGCGGTGATAGCCCTCGCGCTCTATCTGCCCGGCCTAATCGGGGGTACCGACAACAAGCCGGGTCACAAAAAGACCACGGCTTCAGGAGGAGGGAACCCCAGCGGAGTCAAACCGCTCCCGGTTGCGCATATCACCGCATTCGATCCGGAGGGCGACGGCAGCGAGCATCAGGAGCTCACGGGCGCGGTCACCGATGGGAATCCGGCCACGGGATGGCACACCCAGACCTACAACTCGCCTCTGCAAGGACAGAAGCCGGGGGTAGGACTGCTGTTCGATCTCGGCTCGAACGTCACTGTGAACGGGGTCAGGATCGCGTCCCAGACCCCTGGCTACGCCTTTGAGCTGCGCGCCGGCAATCAGCCCGGGGCTAGCGAAGCCTCCTTCGGCGTGGTCAAGACGATCCCGAGTGCAGCCGGAAATCAGAGCGTGACCTTCGCGGCTGCGACTCACCGGTATTGGCTGTTGTGGATCACGGCTCTTCCGGGCGGAGGCGGCGGCACAGCATACATCAACGAGGTCAAGTTCTTCGGCCCTTCGAGCTGATCTGCCTTCGCATGGACCACTTCGATGGAGAGCTTGGTCAGGCTTCAGACGAAGACCTCGTCCGGCGTTTCACTGCCGGTGAGGAGGCCGCGTTCTCCGAGCTCATGCGCCGTCACGAAGACAAGGTGTTCGCGATGGCGTATCGCATCACGGGCGACCGCACCGAGGCACTGGATGCCACCCAGGAAGCCTTCATCTCGTTGTTCCGTCGGGCCGCATCATTCCGCGGGGAATCGGCCTTCAGCACGTGGCTCTATCGCATCGGGATGAACTCTGCCTACGACGCGGTGAGAAGAAGGCGTCCCACTCTGGAGGCGCGACCCGATATCGACCATGAACTCGGAGCTTCCGAGACAAGCACTATGGAGGAGGTCGCTGGAATCAGGTCAGACATCGCCGGCGCACTGGCTCTCCTGCCACTGGAATACCGAGAGGCTGTAGTGATGCACGATCTGGGCGACATCCCCTACGAGGAGATAGCCACCCTCACGAAGGTGAGCTTGGGAACCGTTAAGTCGAGGATCAGCAGGGGGCGGCGACGCCTGGCCGAGCTACTGGAACCCTCGTACCGCCCGGAGACGTCTAAGGATCAAGGATGACCGAAGCCATGGACCACGACGCTTGCTCGCAGCTCCTGCGCGCCTATCTCGCGGGAGAGGCAGGAAACGACGCGCCAGCTATCGCCGCCCACCTGGAAGGCTGTCCGGAGTGCCGGGCCGAGCGCGCCGGCCTCGAGATGCTGCTCGCTCCCGTCGAACGGCTCACCCCCGCCGAACGGGCCCAGCTGCGGGCGGGAGTTGGCCGCGCAACGCAGGTGGCGTCCTCATCCGTCCTCCGAGCCGTCCCGTCCGCATCCACGCGGCCGGCGCGGGGCTCATCGAAGCGTGAGACGCCTTCGCCTGCCCGGAAGCCCCAGAACACTGAGAGATTCCGCCGCCTCGCGCCTGCCCTCAGTGCTGCTGCGGCGGTCCTCCTCATCGTAAGCGGGGTGGTGCTGTTCCAACACCTGGGGGGCGGCTCGAGCAACTCCGCAGCCCAGGCCGGCGCGGCTCACGGTGCGGCTCAACCTGGCAAGGGAGCAACCAAAGCACGCGGCGGCTTGGGCATCAATCGGAGCGTACCTTCGTCATTGCCGCTTCCAAGGTTTGCCCCCCATCGCCTTCCCACCACCACCCGGGCAGAGACCCAGGCCGCTGCCATACTTCCTGCCTTCGTCGCGGCCTATAACGGCACCGAGGCAAGGCATCTCGCCCCCAGCTTCCTGCATCGGCTGGCGCGCGTGGCGCCTCACGCCCTCGCGCCTCAGGTGCAGCAGTGCGGCAATCGCGTGTTAGACGAGCCCGGAGCCGGCACGCTGCCCGCGTACGGAGCAACCACCGCGGTGAACGGGCAGACCGTCCTCGTCCTGGTCTTCGCGACGTCGAGCTCCCCCGGCACCCCTCTCACCCGGCTGGAGCTGCACGCGTGGCCTCGCGGATCGTGCGATCGCGAGCTTCTGCACCGCTCCGCGGCCATCGGACGGTAGCGCCCACGGAATCAAAGTTTCAACCCAACGTTTACTAAGGTATGAGCGTTATGGACAGTAGTGACGTTAAGAAGGTAGTGATCGTCGGTTCGGGACCGGCGGGCCTGACCGCAGCGGTTTACACCGCGCGGGCAGACCTCCAACCCCTGGTCGTCGAAGGTCTCCAAGCAGGCGGTCAACTGATGCTGACTACCGATGTCGAGAATTATCCCGGCTTCGCCGACGGCATCATGGGTCCGGAGCTGATGGACAACCTGCGCAAGCAGGCCGAGCGCTTCGGTGCCGAGCTGGTCACCGACGACGTCACTGCCGTCGACCTCACCGGTCCGATCAAGGTCGTCACCGACGGATCGGGAAACCAGCACACGGC